>CAZHBB010000038.1:0-27146 GCA_964530185.1 uncultured Anaerolineales bacterium | reverse complement strand
TCATCCATTATGTAAATCCGGTCGCCCGCACGATGCTCAGGCTGGAGCAGACAGAGGGTGTCCTCCTGCCCGATACGGACTGGGCAGAACTGCTACACCAGGATCTGAATGCTGCACACGATTCCCCAACACCCGACCCAAGCGGCGTTAGCCGATATCGACACATCACGTTTCCGTCCGGCCGCACCTTACGCTGGTGGGTGGTAGCGCACCACGATCTGGACGTCGTCTTTCTCCTCGACATAACCGCTTCCCAACGGCTTCAGCAGGCAGGGCAGGCGATGTTGGCCGATCTAAGTCACGAGTTGCGCACTCCCATCGCCACACTGCTTACCCACCTGGAGATCCTGGGGCTTGCTGACCTGGACGACAATATCCGTCGGCAGTCATTGGAACTGGCGCGGCATGAGGCGCAGCGGATGTCACGTCTGATCAATGATATGTTCGAGTTAGGACGACTGGAGATGATGGCCTCGATGGCGCGGAGGCCACTCGACTTGCTGGCACTGGTGGAAGAGGCGACCGCACAGATCATGCCAGCCGTGAGGGCCGCTGAAGCAGTTCTGGATGTCAAGGCCGAAAGGTCGCTACCCTACGTGCTAGGACACCGTGACCGTTTGCGACAGGTGCTGCTCAATTTACTGGACAACGCACTAAAATACGGGGGGACGGGCGTGACCATCACTGTGACCGTCGAGGAGGTCCCCGAAGGAGTCCGATGCAGCATCTGTGATACCGGCCCCGGCATAGCTGGCGAGCACCTCCCCTACCTCACACAGCGGTTCTATCGCGTCGCATCTGAGGACGTGGAAGGCAGCGGCTTAGGTCTGGCCCTCGTCCGGGAGATCCTGCGACATCACCAAAGTTCCCTGGATATCCGGAGCCCAGTAGCAGAGGAGAGAGGGGCCTGCTTCTCATTCACCTTAGGGACTACCGGGATCCAAAGGGGGAAATCGGATGAGCCGCCGTCAGTATAAGGTGATTTGGTTATTGCGGTATCTTTGGCTGCCGATCCTGGTGCTGATAGGCCTTGGACTGACCTGGGCCCTGCCCCTGGATCGTACGGTGATCATCATGAGTGAGCGTGAACCGGCCGGCGTATGGCCCCGTTTCGAACTGCATCGGGATCAAGGAAGTACGAACGCGGTTGAGGTGCGCGTCACAGACACAGAACCCTGGCCCTTTGTCCTGCTGACCGCGGATGGCGTACCGGCGACCCAGGTGGGTGAGCCAATCGAGCAGGCCAATGCGTGGACGTGGGTCTGGCACCTGGATGAGCCAGAGGGCGCAGGCTACACGCTGACCTTCTTCCGAGACTGCCACATGGGGTGCCAGGTGCGGGGCCAACTGACTGTGGGGCACCCCGAGACAGAGAGACCGGCGACATTACCCACCAAACTGGGCGTCGTGATGCCCAATCTGAAGCGAGACTGGCACAATCGCAGCGGATGGGCAGTGGAGGTCACCTACGCCCGGTTACCCCATGCGACGTACTGGGGCATCGACGACCTGGCACAGCGTGTCGCCGTTCACCAAAGGGCCGGGCTGCACGTCCTGGTACGCGTGGAGTACGACCAGGGACAGACACTTCCACCGGCCGACGATTTCGTCGCCCTGGCAGAATACCTGAGCTACGTCAGTCGCCTGGCACATGATGCACGGCTGGCTGGTGTCTACGGCTATATCATCGGCAGTGACTTCAACACATTGGAGGCCGTCAGCTCAGATATGGAGCATCCGATCACGCCCTCCTGGTACGCCCGGATCTTCAACGGATTTGGCACCCCTCCTGCCCACACCGATAACGTCGTACAAACGGTGAGGCAGGTCAACCCTCTGACTCGTGTCCTGGTAGGACCGGTGCAACCGTGGGCGCTCGATTTAGGAGCAGATATCGACTCCAATTACCAGGCACCCTGGCTGGCCTATATGGATGCATTAGTAGCGCACATTGACCAGGCCGCACGGCTCAGGGCCGAGGCGGGGGTGGCCATGGCAGGGCCGGACGGCTTCGATATCCAGGCACCCGGCCGGCCCGACGCTCAGGGAGTGGACGATCAGGCGGCAAAAGAGCCGTACCTGGATCTCTTCGACGAGGATCAAGGATGGGGCAAAGCCCAAATGGGGTTCCGTGTCTACCGCGACTGGATGGCAATCATCAATGCCTATCCCTCGACCCAGGGTCTTCCCGTTTATGTGATCTCTACCAACACCTACGATCGCCAGGCAGGGGTGCCCCCAGCGCAGAACTATCCCCGTGGCTGGCTCACGGCCGCGCTGGACGTAATCAACAAGGAGCCTCAGGTGCATGCTCTGGTCTGGTTCCTGGACGAGTTCCCCCACGGCAGCCAATGGGACTGGTTCAGCCTGACGCTGCATCCAGGTCGCCTGGTCGATGCCGCGGAGGAATTCGATGCGTTGCTCCTGGGAGGACCCTGAGATGTCGAGCGACCGCACAATCACCAGGGTCATTCTGGCAGATGACCACCCAGCCTTTCGAATTGGCCTGCGGGTGCTCCTCGACCGAGAGACCGATATCTGTGTCGTGGGGGAGGCACGCGATGGGCCCCACGCCCTGCAGCTATGTCTGACACTGGTCCCAGAGGTGCTGGTGATCGACTGTCGGCTGCCGCGGCTCGAAGGCGCCGCCGTGGTGCGCTCGATGACAGAGCGTGGATTGAACACCAGGGCGCTGGCGCTTTCGGCATATGATGAGGACCGCTTCCTGACCGCTATGGCGCAGGCTGGCGCGGCTGGATACCTGTTGAAAGACGAGGCGCCCACCCGCATTGTGGCTTCGGTGCGGAAAGTTGCCATGGGAGAAAACCTGTGGTCACCCGATCAGCTCTCACGGGTAACGCACTATGAGGCCCAGGTAGATGCTGTCCGTGATAGTCTGACGGAGCGCGAGCGTGAAGTGTTGGAGCTGCTGGCGGAGGGGCTGAGCAATAAGGAAATTGCACAGGCGCTGATTGTCACACTGCGCACAGTGGAGTTCCATGTCAGCAATGTGCTGCGGAAGCTAGGAGTGATGTCACGGGTCGAGGCGGCTGTATGGGCCCACGAGCATCTTCTGGAACGTTGACGTCCCGAGGTCCCCGCAATTGTGCACACGCCTCCTGGCACCACAGCCACGTCACAGGAAGGACCAAAATGCCGCTGACTCAACGAAATAGGACACGCGACCAGGCGTTAGCGTGGGTTTCTTCGAGTTTCTCGCCCCAGAGTGAGAAGAATTACGGGTTTCCACAGTAGACATCGCCATTGACCTCACCTAGACTGAAGGTGAGGGGCGATCCATGCCTGCCCGGGCGGCCTCGCCCAACTTCCGATGAGGTCAGGAGGTGACGAATGGCAGAAGAAGACATCCGAGAGACGATGGAAAATAGCGTCCGGGGACACCAGAGCAGTCTATTGGAGCGGTTGTTCAAAGTCTCGACGGTGATCCTGGCAGCTTTCGTATTGGGCGCAGTGTTGCTCGTCATCGGGCGCTCAGCAATCTACAAGATCCACGAATATGAACGAGGCCTCCATCTGCGGGGTGGACGCTTTGTATCGGTGGATCAACCGGGTTGGCACATTCAGATCCCGCTCGTCGACACAGTCATCATCGTGAAGGTCAATGAGCGCCTGGGATATGTGGAGCGTGTCCCTGCGATGACCTCAGACGACGTGACCATGGACGTCTCCCTGCAGTATACGTACCGAGTCATTGACCCAAAGACCTTTGCGCTCCAGGTGGACGACCCCGAGCGCATCATCTTCGAGTTTGTGCAGGGCAAGTTGCGCGATGTCGTCAACACCAAGGAGATGGCGGAGGTCATGCACAGCCGGGCAGCCATCGGTAAAGAGGTCATGGCAGCACTGGCGGAGAAAGAGACGCAATACGGCGTCCAGTTCGTAACCGTCCAGATTCAGAGTGCTTCACCGCCAGCCGAGGTGGTGGCTGCGATCAAGGACCGCATGGTCGCCGTCCAGCGCCAGGAACAGGCCGAGGCTGAGGCAGCCCAGCGACGCACCCTTGCCGACGCCGAGTTCTACGCCGCCCAGAAGAAGGCTGACGGTGACGCCTACGAGCTCACCAAACTGGCGTCCGCCGAGGCTGAGCGTATCAGGCTCACCTCGACAGCCCAGCAGGAGGCTGTCCAGGCGATGCTGGATGAGCTGGCTGACCGCGGGGAGTTGGGAAAGGCCTACTTGCAGCTTCTGATCGCCCAGGAGCTTCGCAACAACAGCAAATGGATCATCAGCAGTGGTCAGAGCGGGGAATCCATTGTGCCCAGGATCGAGCTACCAGGTACACCGTGACCGTGGCCACCTGGCAAGGAAAGGGGCATAGAGGCAGAGGCCTTTGCCGGACGCCCCACCCTGTTGGCCCTGTTGTAAGGAGGTGATCCACAATGCGACGCATGATCTGGGTCCTGCCTTTACTGGCTATCCTGATGGCCTGCGGAGCAGGAGCATGGCTGCTGCGGCAGGGGATCGGCCCCAAGGCGCAGGAGGACCTATCTAGTCCGAGGATCTTCGCTTATCGCGACTGGCAGAGCGCTGGAGTGCAGGTTTTCCCAGGCGATGTGATCCATATCCGTGCAAAAGGCACATGGCTGTATACTCCAGGCGAGTACCATGGCCCTGAGGGACACCATGTCTATCCTGCGCCCGACACTTATCCCATCAGCGGCGGTGTGCCTGGCGGCGTGCTCCTGGGCCGCATTGGGGAAGACGGCAGGCCCTTTCTGGTGGGCAAAGGCTGCACGATCGTGGCCGATCGGGAGGGTACCCTCTACTTCCGTATCAACGACGATATCCTCAGCGACAACGAGGGCTTCGTCACAGTGGAGCTTGTTGTGGAACGGGCGACACCGGCTCCAGGGTCCAGCCTGATTCAAGGGTCAGATCCACCCCCGGAGGTTGAACCCGAGCAATCTTAACCCCGGCATGACAGACTGATCATCTGTGAGTCTTGACATGGTACAAGGAAACCTTACAAGCCTTCCTTTAGTGGTCAGAACTCGCTCTCTGATACCTGGTTGGAGCGGATAAGGCAACTGCGCCCGAAAGCGTAGGTCGCGAGGTCGCGCAGCCTTGCGTGGATTGCGGCGGGGATCTTGATGTGCTGTTGTCAATATGAAAGGAGCGTCACATGCAAGCGCGTCGGGTACTGATCATGGTGGGTGGCGTGATCCTTGTGATTGGGTCACGCTTGCCCTGGATGTCTGTGCCTGTTCTCTTTGGTGTTGAAGGGCCAACCTACGAAGCCATCGAAATAGGATGGGAAGACAACGGAATTGTTACCGGTAGCGTAGGATTGATACTCCTCCTTGGAGGGCTGTTCCTGGGAGGAAGACGTGGAGTGAAGTACTCCGTTTGCGGAGCAGCGCTCGCGGCACTGGCTTTCTTGATAGTTGGCGGATGTGTCTGGAGGGTGTTTGAGATCAACCCTGGCGCGGGATTCTTTGCAGCTACGGATGTGGGCCTCTACGTAACGTTCATCGGTGGGCTGGTTGCTCTTGCGGGTGTATTGCTCAAGCCCCCGATACCACTGAACGCGTAGCGAGATGGATTGCGAGTAGATTGTTGAGGGCGGACTGACCAATCGCTGGAGTCGCCGCGGCTGTCGCCGCGATGAGGCAGCGAACGGCTGGGAAGCCGCGTTGAGTATTAGAGTATGATACGGGCAATCCGACTGAGGCTGGAGTAGTCCATGTATCAACGAAACACGCAACGTCTTCAGAGGCCGCTTTTCAGTGACCGCGATGTGCTGCCTGAGAAACTGCGGTACAGTTGGAAGAATCATGGGCTAGGACGTTCTGCCGCGACCTCTTTACATGCATTAACGAGGAGCCGTTCGCGGTGCTCTATTCAGACGAACATCTCGACCGAACACTCCGATCAACATTCTGATGGTCCTGGATTGGCACAAGTCGGCGTTCGGTGGGAGCGACATGGAAGGCCACTGAAACCAGCCTGACCCTGAGGTATTCGCCTGGTAGTTGGCTGCGGTTTGCAGTGAACAATCAGACAGGTCCACCTCTTGGTGGAGCCTGTTTTTGCTTGTCTCTTCCTCGAGCTGGAGCGAGGGGGGTAGATGTTCCCCACAACTTGTTTCCGAGTGACTCCGTAGTATATGAGGCCATGAATGGATTGTGTCTCCACTGGGAGGTTTTCTGATGACGATCGTCGTCGTTCACGAACTTGTCAAACGGTATACGCCTGACGCGCCGCCGGCGGTAGATGGGGTCAGCTTCGAGATTGAGGAAGGGGAGATCTTCAGCCTGTTGGGACCTAATGGTGCCGGCAAGACTACTACAATCTCGGTGATCAGCACACTCCTGCATCCTGATGGTGGGACGGTGCAGGTGTTGGGATTTGATGTGGTACGTGCGCCGTTGGCAGTGCGCCAGCGTGTCGGGGTGGTGCCACAGGAGATCGCGCTCTACGGGGAGTTGACGGCGGCCGAGAACCTGCGTTTTTGGGGCGAGATGCGAGGGCTGCAGGGGGCCGAGTTGCGGCGGGAGGTCGCTGAGAAGCTAGCCCTGGCCGGTTTGGAGGAGCGAGCGCGCGCGCGTGTCAAGACATTCTCCGGGGGGATGAAGAGACGGCTCAACCTAGCGGTGGGCCTACTTGGGTCTCCTCCGCTGATCCTGATGGATGAGCCAACAGCGGGCGTTGACCCGCAAAGTCGGCGTCACTTACTGGATCGCGTGAAGGCATTGCGTGATGCAGGGCTGACGATACTCTATACGACACACTATATGGAGGAAGCTCAGGAGCTTAGCGACCGAATCGGCATCATCGACCACGGCCATCTGATCGCATTGGGCACACTGAGCGAACTCGTGCAGATGGTGGGGGAACACGAGACCTTAGTGCTGGGATTGGCAGGGGAGGAGGGAGGACAAGCGTTGGCTGCCGAGATCGCGGGGCTCGACGGTATTGCAGCAGCTACAGCAGATGACGGCAACATCACGGTAAACGTGACATCTGCTGCACAGGCGTTGCCCATAGTGTTGACTCGTGCAGCGGGTTTGGGCGTTTCGGTGCGCACGATCGAGGTCCGTGAGCCGGATCTAGAGGCCGTATTTCTACATTTGACGGGGCGTACGCTACGGGACTGAAACGGGTGGGAGTGATGATGCACAAGCTATGGGTTCTGGCGCGTAATGAGGTCCTGCGGACTTTCCGTGATACAGGAGCAGTCCTGATGATGATCGCTGCTCCGTTGGTGCTTATCCTGGTACTGCTTGCAGCTTTTGGGAAAGGGGAAGAGACCCCGATTCAGGATGTGCCATTGCTGATCTTGAATCAGGATCATGGTGCTTTAGGGGAGGGCGTAATCAAGGCATTGCAAGGGGAGTCATTGCGAGAAGTTCTGTCGCCTACAGTGGTCACGGATGAAGTTGCGGCGCGGGCACAGGTTGATGCTGGGAATGTAGCGGCGTTGGTGATCATCCCGCCAGACTTCAGTGATGCGGTTTTTCCGCTATTGGGGGCCGCGCAACGTGAGTTGGGATTGGATCTGCGAACGATGACGCCGGAGACTGTATCCTCCCTCCCATTGGCGCAGCAAGAGGCACTAGGCGCATTATACGAGAGGCTGCAGAAGTCACCTCCACGCACCCAAATCACAATCTATGCCTCACCCGATTGGCGTATCAGCACTTCGGTGATTAAGGCTACCGTCACACAGGTGGTGGAAACGCTGCGGATGCAATTGCAGGGCATGGCGCTGGCTGTGGATCACCTGGTGCGACTGGACTTAGCGGACGGGAAAATGGATGCAATGTCGGCAGATACCGGCTGGGTCACAGATGCAATAACGGCATCGTCTGCTGTACTGCCGATTGCGGTCGAGGTGGTAACGCCGGCGGGGCACGGCTTCAACTGGGTCGCCTATATGGCGTCGGCGCAGGCGATCTTCTTCCTGACGTTCACCGCAACGAGTGGCGGGCGGACCTTACTGGCGGAGCGAGAATGGGGTACGTTGCCGCGCTTGCTTGTGATGCCTGTCCGTCCTGCAACAGTGCTGGCAGGGAAAGTGAGTGGGATCGCGTTAGCTGGCCTATTGCAGCTGTTGATTCTCTGGGGGGTAACGACACTCATTGGCATCTGGTGGGGCCCGCCATTTGCGGTACTGGTGGCGCTTGTATGCCTGACGCTGGCTGCGACAGGGGTTGGGGCGCTTATTGCCGCGTGGTCGCGCTCGGCATCACAGGCTGGGGCGTTAGGTACAGCGGTGAATTTGGTGGCGGCTGCGGCCTCTGGCACGTTTGTTCCCCGGCCCGCGATGCCGGCATGGATGCGGCACCTCAGTCTGCTTACCCCCAATGCCTGGGGAATTGAGATCTTTTCTCGTCTGCAGATGGGGGGCGATCTGGTGACGCTCCTGCCACTGTTGGGCGGCCTATTGCTGGTGACGCTGGTCTATTATCTGGTGGCGCTGGTTGGTTTTCGGCGCCAGTATGCGTGAGGAGGGGAGATGCGGAAGGTCGCAGTCCTGGCGTGGAGCGTGATTCGACAGCGACTTGGATCACCGGTTGCCTGGATATTCTTCCTGCTGTTGCCGTTGGTTTTTACAGGGGCGATCTCTGTCGGGCTGAGGGGATTGGGAATGGGGGCACAAGAAGCACCACAGGAGGCCTCTTTTACCCTCTACGTTGTGCAGCACGACGCGGGGCCCGTTGTTGACGCTTTTCTGGCGGCACTGCGGGAGACTAACGTGGTAGTTAGGTTAGTGGAAACATTGCCCGACGAGAGCTTTGGCTTGGTTTTCCCTGAGGGGTTCTCTCAGGGGCTGATGGCCGGGAATGTGGAGACGGTCACCTTACACACCTTGCCCACCCAGGAGAGTACCGCGGTGGAGCAGGCCGTGGCGGCAGCACAAGGACGTGTAGGCGGAGCGGTGTTGATTGCGCGGCAGGGAGTCACGCGGGCTCTGACAACGGGACTGGTGAAAGGCGAAGAGGAGACACGGGCGTTGTTTGAAAAACTGTTGCAGGATGCACTGATTCTGGCGGCGCACCCAAATGTCACGACGAGTGTGGTTTGGCCAGCGGGGGTGCGAGTACGTGGGTCTGCTCTGGCGACAAACACAGAGCAGGCCTCGGCCGGCCAACTGATTACGTGGGTGCAGACGACGGTGCTAGGCGTGGCGCAAGTGTTGATCATGGAACGACGGTCTGGAACATTGCGACGGTTGTTGGTACAGCCGCTTTCGCGTAGCGTTGTTCTTGTAGGCAAACTGATCGGTTGGCTGTCGCTGGGACTGTTCCAGATGGCTCTTCTCTTACTCGGTGGCTGGTTCCTTTTTGGCGTGGCCTGGGGGCATCATCCTATTGCTGTTGCCTTGGTCTCGTTTAGTTTTGCTGCTTCGACAGTAGCCCTTGGACTACTGTTGGCGACAGTGGCGCGGACCGAACGCCAGGCAAGCAGCATAGCGTTAACGCTATCCCTGGCACTCTCTGCGTTAGGGGGTGCGTGGTGGCCCTTGGAGATCACCCCTCCACTCTATCAGAAGCTGGCGTTGCTGTTGCCGACAGCTTGGGCTATGAGAGCTTATACTGACGTGCTGGTACGCGACGTGTCGGTCCTGGAAGTGCTCCCCACTTGCGGGGTGTTGTTAGGTTCTGCGGCGGTTTTTGTGGCGCTAGGGGCGTGGCGTTTCCGCCATTGGCAAACATAGCTTGAGCTTGTCTCAGTATTCGGAAGAGTGAATCACTCCTTTTCCACTTTTTCGGGGCAAGATCAGGATCTTCAGGCAAGGCCAAGAGCAAGTAGAAGTCAATAGGCGGCCCAACCAACCAGGAGGACGAGATGAATGTGAAAGAGAACGAATTCCCGACTGGAAGATTAGTGCACGAAGCCCCACAGAACTTGGCATTGCAGTTCAACGACGAGCGGTTAGCGGGGCGGGTTTGGCCTGCCGCTGTGATATATGCCGAAATGCTGGGTGGATGAGCTGGAAGAGTTCACGCTCATTGGAGTTCATCACAAGATTAAAGGCCCTGGGTGGGGAGAAGCAAAGGTGGCAACACATCGCCAAGTTCAAGATTATGTGAAGCGGAAGTACGGTTGTACGGTAAAGACCTGCTGGACAGCCCATGTCAAAGAACTTAGTGGACTGAATCCGCGAGTAGCCCCCAACAGGATTTCGCTATGGACGCGGAAACACCCCTGTCCAGACGACAAGAAACCGATGATAGAGGGCGCCCTGAGGTATTTCGGGGTTTTGTGGTTTGTGGCGTCGCGGCCAGCCACGACTGCAGCGGATAGCGGCTCCGCTCACGAACGCGGGCGCGAACTGCGAAGTGAATAGCTCGGCGGCCGTAGTGATTTCGCAGTTGCCGCCGCTGAGCCAAACGTCAGGCAAGAACGGAGCGGACGATGGGTTCTCAGCAAAGCCTTGGCTGACTCAACGCGTCTCCCTTGTCAAACGCCATGGGCACGGCATAATAGCGGCGACCTGTTAACAAATTATCACGAGATCTGACGTGCACCGTCGGTGTACGGGTGAATCCCTGGCCGGAGGCCACTTATCCATGAGCAACAGAGGTGTACCCATCTCGATCATTCGCACTCTGATCGTCATTGATCGAGAGCGGCAGCGCAAACGTAGCCGCACTGGCGCGAACGTCGTGCTGCGGATCATCGGATTGGCCCTCGTGCTCACCGTGTTGGGTGTTGTGGTGGCCGTGGGGATGGGAGTGGGCACAGCCGCTGCCGCTTACTCAGCACTGACGGAAAACCTCCCCACCCCCAAAGATGTCGAAACCGCCAGCATCGAGACCTTTGAGACCACTAAGATCTACGCCTGGGGGCCTGACCGTAATGGCGACGGACAGCGAGATCCCGAACTGATCTACGAAGTGATCGATCCCAACGCTGGCGACCGACATTGGGTCTCCCTGTCGGAGATCCCGGAGTACGTGATCTGCGGAACCGTGGCAGCCGAAGACAAGACCTTCTGGGACAACCCAGGGTTCAATGTGCAAGGCATCGCACGGGCCTTCATCGCCAACCTCCGCAACGAGGAGGTGCAAGGTGGCTCATCGATCACCCAGCAGGTGGTCAAGAACTCCGTAATCCCTCTCGAAGAGCGCTTTCAGAAGAGCTACGCGCGCAAGATCAAGGAGATCCTTATCGCCATCGAGCTCACCCGGCGCTACGACAAAGAGACCATCCTCGAATGGTATCTCAACACCAATCTCTACGGGAACCTGGCGTATGGAATCGATGCAGCGGCGCGTGTCTACTTCGGCAAGTCAGCGAGCGAGCTGACACTTTCTGAGGCGGCAACACTGATTGCTATTCCCCAGTATCCACTGCTCAATCCCTTCGATGCGCCTGACGCCGCGCTTCAACGGAAGAACATCATCCTCCAACGCATGGTTGAGGAAGGCTGCATCACCAGCGAAGAAGCCGCAGCAGCCAAAGCCGAACCCTGGCACCTGGCCAAGACGACTCAACGTTTCGACATTAAGGCGCCTCACTTCTCCATGTACGTCCGCCGACAGCTCGAGGAGATGTTTGGTCCTGAACTGGTGGCCGGCGGCGGGCTCCGAGTGTACACCACGCTGGACTTGGAGCTGAATGAACAGGCGCAGTGTGTCACGCAAGCCTATCTGAGGATCCTCCAGGGAGAGGATCCCGCCAGCGTCATCCCGGCGGCTGTGGCCGCTGGCTGCGAAGCCGCTCAATACCTCCCTGATGTACCCGCCAGCAGGATTGGGAAAGATTTCAACATTAAGAACTCCGCCGTCGTGGCCATTCGTCCCAACACCGGGGAGATCCTCGCCATGGTTGGCAGCGCCGACTATTGGGATGAGGACATCGATGGGAAATTCAACGTGGCCGCCGATGGCCTGCGGCAGCCAGGCTCTTCCTTCAAACCTTTTACCTACGTCACATTCCTGGCACAGGGACACAACGCCGCTCATATGTTCCTGGATGTGCGCAAGGCCTTCGATCAAGGCCCTGGCATGCCCCCTTATGTGCCTGAGAACTACAGCCGCACCTACCATGGGCCCGTCAGTTTGCGTGACGCACTGGCGCGGTCGCTCAACATCCCTGCCGTTGAGGCTATGTCCATCGCCGGGATCGACAACGTGCTGCGCACGGCACATCGGATGGGGATCACCACCCTCGACAAGGGCCTACAGCACTATGGCCTCAGCCTGACCCTGGGCGGCGGCGAGGTCAAACTTATCGATATGGTTTACGCGTTCAGCGTGTTTGCCAACAATGGCGCCATGTATGGCGTACCTGTCCCCGAAGAGGATCGACGCCCCAACTTCCGGGAACTTAATCCCATCGCAATCCTCAGGGTCGAGGACCGCAATGGGCAGATCCTCTACGAAGTCGATCAACCCGATTCAAAGCAGATCCTGGACACTCGACTCGCCTATTTGATCACCAACATTCTCTCCGATCGGAAGGCTCGCATCCCGGCGTTTGGTCACCCTAATGCCCTGGAGCTCGCCAACGAGCGGCCTGCTGCCGCCAAGACCGGGACCACCAACAACTTCAGCGACAATTGGACTGTGGGATACACCCCTCAGATCGTCGTTGGTGTGTGGCAGGGTAACCCCGAAGGTGACGATTACATGATCAACACGCCCGGTTCTCGTGGTGCCGCTTACATATGGCATGCCGTCATGGAGTACGCTCTTCAGGATCAGCCCATCCTCTCATTCCCACGGCCAGAGGGTCTGAAAGAGGTGACCGTCTGTGCGGTCTCCGGACTCAAACCCAATGGGCACTGTCCCACGCGGACTGAGCTGATGATCCCGGGCACTGAGCCTACCGAGGTAGATACGCTACATCAGGTCTACCTGGTGAACCGCGAGACGGGCAAGTTGGCCACGATCTACACCCCCCCAGAGCTCGTAGAGGAGCGTGTCTACATCATCCTTCCTCCAGAGGCGCAGGATTGGATCAACAGTCTACCGGAGGATCGGAGGGCCATTTATCAACCGCCAACGGAGTATGACACGCAGTACGGCCCTAACCAGGGTCAGGCTGATGTAGCAATTATCTCCCCCACCACGTACTCATATGTCAGCGGCGTTGTTCCCATCCTCGGCAACGCCCGAAACAACGTAGCCTTCTATCGACTGGTCTTCGGCGAGGGGATGAACCCAACGCAGTGGCTCCAGATCGGGCCGGATCATGGCAACGAGGTCGACCATAACGTGTTGGAGTTCTTCGACACAACCAGCCTGAACGACGGTGTGTATACGCTGCAGCTCCAGGTGGTGGGGCACGACCAGCAACTGAGGCAAGCTTCGATCCAGCTCACCGTGGACAACACCCCACCGGAGGTTGACCTGACCTATCCACCCGAGGGGTCAGAGTACGAATATGGCTTCGATGAGTGGGTGAACATCAACGCAGAGGTCAAGGACAACTACGCTATTGCACGCGTCGAATTCTACCAGGACAACAGCGAGGAGCCGTTCAGCATCCGAACCGTGCCTCCGTTCAACGTCAACTGGACCCTCCAGGCACCGGGGACGTATCAGTTCCACGTGGTCGTGTATGATGCCGCTGGCAATAAGACGGAGACCGAACCTGTGAGGATCCGGATCATACCCCGCAAAGAGCCATAGCCGGTCGCTTGACCTCCACGTCACTTTACGGGGTAGAGCCAGGGACTTGAGGCGTAACCAGCGCCAGCACATGCAGGAGATGTATGTGCTGGCGCTGTGTGTGAAAACTGTGGAGCTCCCATCGCCTCCGCCCTCCTCTCCCTCGCCCCCAAGATGGATCTCCCTGCAAACCAGTATCGCTGCACGACACAACTGAGCCGGAGAGAAGGCGATCGAATGTCGACGAGTACCTGATACCTGAGTACCTCTCTGACCTTTCCCTCCTGCCTCAAGGGAACAACCGTCACACACGCCTCAGACATGGGGGCGGCATTCCGATAAATAAAGAGCGTGGTGTGATAGTGTGATATCACACCACGCCCGGTAGTGCTTTCCAACGGAAGCTGTCGCGGCAGGCCTAACGATTCCTCCGGTTGAAGACAATGGCCTTCTGAACCTCTGCCGCAATTGATGGCAGGAAGATCAAGGGGAGCATCACCAGCCACTCTCGCAGCGTCAACGGCGTCGTGTTAAAGATCTCACGAATGGCCGGTACCGGCAGGTAGACCACTGCCAACAGCAGCAAGACCGAGAAGCCAACGGCGTACTGCATGTACTTGTTGGTGAAGATCCCCAGCTTCCACAACGGATAGCGCTCAGATCGGGAGGTGTAGGCCCGCAGCAGCTCCGACATCACCAGCGTCACGAAGGCCATGGTCTCCGCTGTTTGTTGGGGGTCCGTATGTTCTTGACCAGCGAAGACGTTCAGCCCCAACCTGTAGGCCAAGAGGACCGTGGCGGTGATGGCAACCGTCTGGACGATCACGCCCACCGTCATCTCCCGATTGATCACCGGTTCCTCGGGGGGGCGTGGAGGACGATCCATGATGTCAGGGTCACCCTTCTCCATTCCCAACGCCAGGGCAGGCGCACCATCACTGAGCAAGTTCAGCCACAACAACTGGATGGCGGTCAGCGGAGCGGACCATCCAAAGAGCGTAGAGAGGAAAAGGATCATGATCTCCGCCACGTTACAGGAGAGCAGGAAGTAGACGAACTTGCGGATATTGGAGTAGATCACCCGACCCTGCTCAATCGCGCTCACGATTGACACATAGTTATCGTCCGTGAGCACCATATCTGCCGTCTG
Organism: uncultured Anaerolineales bacterium; assembly: GCA_964530185.1. Classification (GTDB taxonomy): domain Bacteria; phylum Chloroflexota; class Anaerolineae; order B4-G1; family SLSP01; genus PWVB01. Next base: position 12,410 of record CAZHBB010000038.1, on the reverse strand, counting down.
TTTCGTGACATCGGTGCCCGTAATGCCCATCGCAACGCCGATATCGGCCTGCTTCAGCGCGGGCGCATCGTTCACACCGTCGCCTGTCATAGCCACCACATTGCCCCGCTCGCGCAAGGCAGCCACGATGCGCATTTTGTGATGGGGAGCCACTCTCGCAAAGACATCAATGTTGTCAATGCGGCGAGCCAGTTCATCATCGGACATCGTCTCCAATTCCTGACCAGAGACAATCTCATGACCCGGACGGAGGATACCAATCTCCTCCGCGATGGCTGCCGCAGTCGCCGGGTAATCCCCCGTCACCATGATGGTGCGCAGACCCGCACCCTGTGCGCGTTTCACAGCGGGGAGTACCTCGGGCCGAGCCGGATCAATCATGCCCTCAAGCCCAAGGAAGACCAGGTCCTGCTCGATATCGTCCGGCTGGGGCTCCTCTGGCACACTGTCGAGCGGACGATAGGCTACGGCCAACACTCTGAGGGCCTGCTCCGCCATGGCAGCGTTGGCATCCAGGATCCTCTGACGTAACTCTGCGGTCATCGGCTGCACGCCATCAGCCGTCATGATGTAAGCACAGCGATCCAGGATCAGATCCGGTGCGCCTTTCACCACGGCTACGTAGGGTGCACCAGACAAGGGGACTGGGAGCCATTTCCCCCGCGCCCCCTCACCCACCTTGTGAATGGTCGTCATACGCTTACGTTCCGAATCAAAGGGGATCTCATTGACGCGCGGCAGCCGCTTCTCCAGCTCATCACGCCAATAACCCGCCTTCGCTGCTGCGACGACCATGGCGCCTTCAGTGGGATCTCCGACCATGCGGTACTCAGCACCCTCAGGGCCATCTTTCTCCAGCATTGCGTCATTGCACAATGCCCCGCCCCAGAGCGTCGCAGCCAGGGCGGGCTGCGCATCTGGCTCTACGGCATTCCCCTCTAGCTCGAAACCACCCTCCGGTTGATACCCACGGCCGGTGATGGCGTATTCCTTGCCGTCAGCCCAAACACGCACCGCCGTCATCTGATTCTGCGTCAGCGTCCCAGTCTTATCGGAGCAAATAACCATCGCAGAACCAAGGGTCTCCACTGCGGGTAGACTGCGGATCAGCGCGTGACGCTTGACCATCTCCTGCATACCCAGTGCCAGGCAGATGGTCACGACGGCAGGCAGACCCTCTGGTACCGCAGCAATCGCCAGACTCACGGCCAGGATGAAGAACTCCTTGATGTACGCGACCCAATCTGTCACTTCCTCGCCCGTGACGAGAGGTCGCGCCACACCCACGACAAAGACCAGGCCACACGTCGCCAGACTCGCGATTCCCAGGGTCTTGCCCAGCTCATCCAGCTTCTTCTGAAGCGGAGTATCCTCCTCCTCCACAGACTGAATCAGCTCGGCAATGTGGCCAATCTCAGTGTCCATGCCGGTCGCCACGACCACGCCTAACCCACGGCCATAGGTCACGACGGTGCTCATATAGGCCATATTACGACGGTCGCCCAGGCTTGCGTCCTCCGGTAATTGGCGATCAGCATACTTGTTCACCGGCACCGACTCTCCCGTGAGTGAGGCCTCCTCGATCTTGAGGTTCATCGTCTCAATGAGTCGTAGATCTGCTGGGATGATGGTGCCAGCCTCCAAGAGGACGATGTCGCCTGGCACCAACTCCCGTGCCGGTACCATGATGCGATGCCCATCGCGTATGACATGGGCCTCCGGCGCAGCCATCTTCTTCAAGGCAGCCAGAGCCTCTTCTGCCTTGCTCTCCTGCACCACACCGATCGCGGCATTGAGCACCACGATGGCCATGATGGCCGCGGCTTCGATCCAGTCGCCCAGTAGGACAGAGATCACCGCGGACACCAACAGAATGAGGACTACAAAGTCCGTCAACTGATTCCACAATCGTTCCCAGAATGTGGGGGGTGGCTTCTCCTGAAGCTCGTTTGGACCGTACTCGTCGAGGCGACGCTTCGCTTCCTCTGCGGTCAGGCCGGCCTGAGGATCGGTTTTGAGGATCTCGAGCACTTCCTCGATCGAGAGCGCGTGCCATTGCTTGGGCTGGTCACTCATGAAACTCTCCTCCGCGCAAAGATGGACAGCAACATTCAACGGATCATTCTAGCATACTCTCTCATCGCTGCAAGAGGATGAGGATCGTAGAGGTAGTTGTTCATCGCCCTCTCAGTGCAGCCAGCATGTCGTAATAGAGACTGTGCCCCCAGGTCTCCGGAAAATATGACAGAGTGGTGACCCGAAGCATGAACTATTGCCTATGGAAAGGCCTGGTGCCAGAGACGTGCCACCAACCACGACCACGGGAGCCCGCTCACATGTTGACACGTCTCCCCGCCACTCTATACTTCGCCTGCCGATAACCTCATCGGCAAAGTCGAGGTGTTCATGCAGGTATCCCTCTGGGGAGTATCAAAGACCTATACAGACGGACCCAGGCCAACGCCGGCCCTGAGACCGATCACACTGGAGATCCAAAGCGGTGAGTTCGTCAGTCTCATCGGACCCAGCGGCTGCGGCAAATCCACCCTCCTCAAGATCATCGCCGACCAGACGCCACCTACCGACGGCAAGGTACGCCTTGATGAAGCCCCCCCTGCTTTGGCGAGAGGCCAGAAAAGGATCGCCTGGATGGCACAGAATCCGGCGTTACTCCCGTGGAAGACCGTCATTGACAATGTAAGGCTCCCCCAGCTTGTAAACCGCCAGGCGAGGCATGATGCGCCAAAGCCAGAGTCACTGCTCTCCATGGTTGGCCTTGACGACACAGCACAGGCATACCCGTCGACGCTGTCAGGCGGCATGCAACAACGAGTGGCGCTGGCGCGTGCGCTGGCCACGGGTGCGCCGCTGTGGCTGATGGACGAACCTTTCGCTGCTCTGGATGAGCTGACCCGTGAACAGTTAACCGAGGAAGTGCTCGCCCTCTGGGCAACCTTTCATCCCACGGTGCTGTGGGTCACACACAACATCATCGAGGCCATCCGCATGGCGGACCGGGTCTTCGTGTTGTCGCCCGGCCCAGGGGCCATCCGTGCCACTCTGTCGATCCATATCCCCAGGCCACGTGACGAGACCTCACCCGAAATGGTAAGGATCCTCAGGGAGCTCAGGCGGATTCTCCGAGAACCGTGGAATGATCGCGCATGACGAAAAATCAGGGAAACGCCAGGATCACTGTGGACCAACGCATCACCCACCTTGCGGACTCGAAGGGCAGACTTACGATCTTCATCGTATTGGGGACGGGACTTGCCATCTGGGAAATCATCGTGCGACTCAAGCAGCTCCCGGCCTACTTGCTCCCGGCCCCGACAGAGATCGCCCAGACGCTCTGGGTGCAACGGCTCTATTATGCCAAGGCAGCCGCCACCACCAGCCTGGAGGCATTGACCGGATTGGCCGTGGGGGTCGGCGTGGGCATCGCGATAGCGACCCTCATCACGTTCTGGTCATCGCTGGAGCACGGCATCCTGGCCCTGGCGATTCTGGTCAAAGCGACGCCTATCGTCGCCATTGCGCCTTTGTTAATTATCTGGCTGGGCTTCGGACCTGCCCCCAAAATCGTGATCACTGCATTGATGACCTTCTTTCCCGTGTTGGTCAACATGCATGCAGGCTTTCACTCGGTCGAGCCCGCAGTGCTCGAGCTTTTCCACTCCCTGGCAGCCAGCCGATGGGAGGTCTTTACCCACGCCCGTTGGCCCTCATCGCTTCCTTACCTCTTCGCGGCCCTACGTATCGTGGGACCACTCTCCCTCATTGGGGCCGTGGTGGCTGAGTGGGCCGGTGCATCCACAGGCCTCGGTCGCGCCATGTGGCTCGCCTATACCAATCTCAATATCCCTGCCCTCTTTGCCGCAGTGTTCTGTTCTGCGACCATAGGCGTCGTGTTGTCCAACCTGATCGCCGCCCTCGAACGGCGTGTGATCTTTTGGTAAATCGTTGACACTCTACCAAGACCGCTTAAGGAGAAGGGACTATGCGGCTTCATCATGTTTTCATCCTAGGCCTTTGGCTATGCGCGATGCTTGCTGCCTGCGCAGCGCATCAGGACCTCCCTGATTCCTCCCTCGTCTTCATGGCCGGGTATCGCCCCCAAGCGAACCTGCCCTTCGTCGGGGCCTACGTCGCTGAAGCCCAAGGATACTTCAGAGAGGAAGGGCTGGAGGTAGAGATCCGCCACTCAGGCGGCGGAGGGGAACACCTCCAACTTCTAATGGCGGGCAAGATCGATGTCACGACCCAGGATGCCACAGTGCTGCTCAAACGGCGAGCCGATCCGGGGCTCCCACTGGTCTCGATAGGACTCATCGGACAGCGAGGCCAGCAGGCGTTTGTCGCATTGGCAGAGAGCGGCATGCAAACCCCGTACGACTGGGCCGGCGCTCGCATCGGGTTCAAAGGAACACCACCCCCGGACTTGCTGGCACTATTGGATATCGCAGGCCTGAGCCAGGACGATGTGGAGATGGTCAACGTCGGGTTCGACCCCCGGGTACTCGTGCAGGGTCTCGTCGATATCTACCCCGTATTTGCCTCCAACGAACCCTACATCCTGCGAAAATGGGGATACTCGTTGGTTCAGTGGCAAGCCGCAGACTATGGGATCCCCACGCTGGGCCTCACCTATGTGACGACCGAAGCCACACTTGAGGAGAAGAGCGAGGCGCTTTCACACTTCATGCGTGCCGTGCTCAAGGGGATCGAATATGCCGAGACGCATCCAGAGCAAGCCGTGGACGCCGTCCTTGCCTACACCGGCCCGGAGGCCGACCGGGATCACATGCGCTACATGCTGATGACTGAGCTTGAGGCTGCTCACAGCGCAGTAACCGCAGTGCATGGCATAGGCTGGCAGACGGTGGAGCAATGGCAGGCCTTGCATGACTCACTGCTCCAGTACAGCGCACTTGCAGCCCCAATGGACATTGAACGCGCCTTCACGACCTCTTGCCTCCCGGGTGGGGAGACCCAACCCTGAGCGCGTGTTCGTCTCATGGCAACGTGAAACGCCCCACTTCGAAGAAATCCCCCATGGGTGCACCATCCGCATCTAGAAGTGGAAGACGCGACATATCGGACAACAGATACCAGCCGATGATCAGTCGATAGTCCCCAGTGGGTCCATCGCGGGAGACAAAGAACTCGTAATGATCGGCAATCACGTCCCCGACGTTCCAGGTACTCGTCGGATATGTGCCCTGCACTGGCCAACTGTCCACCTGCCCGTAGAGCTGCCCGTCGGGTCCCAGAACTTGAACAAAGACGGTATAGTCCTGCTCCATCGGTGCCATGGCTTTCCACCATACCACCAGGCGCAATGTCCCACCAGCCGCGACATCACGCGCATCGAAGTCGGCGTCCAAGAGCGCAATACGGTTGTCGTAATTCGCCAGCCCCTCGAAGGAAGGGGTAAACGTCACGACCTCCAAAGGGCATGTCGTGGTCCTGTGGCCCAGCCAGTGACAGCGCATCCACAGCCCCGTAGATTCCTCCCCACTGCCCTCCCACACCAGCTCCAGGCGGTATTCCCCGGTCTCCGACGGTGCCTCCAGGCGATAGCGGCGCTGGAGAGGAAAACGCGACCCTGCCTCACAGAGACCCCTGTCCGCGGCCTCGCCCAACGCTCGCAACGGCATAGACATCACGGGAACGCCAGAGTCCTGCTCCACCCACTGGACTTGAGGTACGCCGTCCAGACGGTCCTGACAGCGCCAGATGAGATCTATCTCGATCTCACCTCCCGCCACACCCATCGCAGGCACATCCCCACCCAGAAGCCACGCCGCGTGCCCAATTTGGACATCCAACCTCTCAGGATAGAGGGAAGGAGACCTTGCCGACAGGGACACCGGACCCAGTGAATACCACGGTGTGCCACTGGCCTCGACAGCCAGACCCTCTTTGGAAAACCTCGGGAACAACCCCACGTCCAGTCGGTACTCCCCCGCTGGGATCCAGGCAGGCCAGGAGATCTCATGGTAGTCGTCGACTCGCTGCCCGGGTTTCCATGAAGCCGTTGTCGTGTATCCAGCCACCGGACGGCCTGCCGTCCACTCCCACACCACATCCTCTGAACTCTGACCCACAATGCGGAAGCGCACCTCGAGATCCTGCTCCACCTGCGTTATGACGCACCATGTCAGAGTCACATGATGCACAGGCCTACCCAGGGGATCTGGAGCCAGTTCGTATGACAGCAGTCGTAGATCCGTGCCAAATGCAACCTCATTCACAGAGGCCACGTCACGGCAGGTGAGCGAAGGGGTCACCACGACCAACGGCCCTACACTGCTCACCCCAAAGGCATCCATGCCCGGCAGGTACCGCGCCAGATAGACGACCTGTCCGTGGTTCAACCGCGTCACCATAGCCTCACGGTACTGATCTTCGCTGAACAGGGTCACAAGCTCAAGGTCGGGGCGCTGGCCCTCGATCTGCTGCAAATAGTAAAGAGGTGGGAACTTCTCACTGTCCGCCAGGATCGCAGCCCCCTGGCTGAGTGGTAAATGCAACACATAGCGTCCCCAGGCCTCATCAGCCTTTCCCTGGGAGATCACGTCAAGCCCGGGGCCTGTGGTCCATATCTCCTTGAGAGGCAGCAAGGCGACCAGGGAGATCGTGATCGCACGCCCCAGCGCTGAAGCCGCGATCCCTGTGCGGGCCAGTGTGATCACCCCACGGCCCAGCCAGAAAACCAGGAGCACATCGAGCGGTATGAGAAAAGCGGAGTAATCGGGATCGGCAACATAGAAACTCAGCGCGAACCATACCCATGTCGCTGCCGTCAACAGCGTCCCCACCGCGAGAGCCCGAGATTTACGTTGCCACATCATCGTCGCCCAGCCGAATGCGGCAAGCCCCAACCCCACCATGCCGAGCTGACCGCGGAGTACACGCCAGACCACCACCCACCGACCGGGGTCCTGATAAAACGCTAGAGGATGGAGCGCGCCACCCGAGCCCGTGTTGAGTACATAGCGCACAAAAGCCGAGAAGCTCATCGCTTCCCCACCGGTGACCGCAGGCCAACGAAGCGGGATGTAGGCATAGAGGAGCAACCCTGCCAACCCAAGAGGCACAGCCCAAGCCCATGCTCGCCGTGGAGGACGCAATGCAGGCACCAGCAACCCAATGGCCAACATGGGAGCGAGCCCCCCCAGCGTAAGATGCGAAGCGAGAGCCAGGCCCAGGAGAAGGCCCGACACCGCCCACGCTCTTGCCTTAGGCAACTCACCTGTGTGCCAACGCACCACCACCCACAGCACCAGCGCCGTCAAACATGCGTTCAGTGCATAGACCTCTGCCTCGACCGCCCGCGACCATAAGGTGGGGGAGAACGCCAGGGCCATCGAGCTCAGTAGAGCAAGTAGACGCAGGCGTCTGTCCTGTCTCTCAATCTGGGCCGCGAGCGCGAGGTAGAGGAAAGTACTTGCAAGGGAAGCGGCCAGTGCGGAGGATAGATTCACCCGCCAGGCCACCGTCCCGAAGGGCAAGAGGGAGAAGAGTTTGCAGATTAGTGTATAGAGAGGGTAGCCACTCGGATGAGCAAGGCCCAAAGTGGGACCAATGACCTGGAACTCGAAGGTGTCCGCCCGGCCCACATACGGCGATACATCCGTGACATAAACCACCAGAGGTATCACCGCACTCATCGCGGCCCAAGCCCAGCGCGGGCAAGAGCACCTCCCTATCAACGAGAGCGCAAGTCCACCGGCCAGGAGTGCGAGGCTTCGCCAGGGTTGAAGGCCATCGGGTGCCACCAGGTCGATCAACGGTAACGCAAGGGGGAGTATCCCCCACACCGGTGTGAGGCCCGTCTTGGCACTGGAAGATCGCCACCACCATGAGAGGCCAAGGGCCACCACCAGACCACAGAGCACGCCAAGCAGGAGCCCAAACGCCCCATAGCCGGGCAACCAGCCCGTCAGATAAGCCCCCACCCGTACTGCACTGAGCCCCCATACAGCCCCAATGCCCCCCCAAAGCAGCCAAAGGAAGGCTCTATACCGCCCAGGGCTGGCGGTTTCCTCAACGACCTCACCTTGTGACTCCTTGGGGGAGGGCAGCAAACCGTGGGAAGCCATTGGATCCATCCGCGCATCCTCTAAGGAGCAGAGGGCGGCTGAGGTGTCGGCCCTTCGGGGGCTGGCGAGTTGCCTTCTGGAGCACGTTCAGGCTGGGGTGTCGTGACCGCCTCAGATGGCGACTCCTCAAGGCCCAAAAGGCCAAGTTTGCGCCGAAAGTAGAAGTCGAGCACGTCTCGCACGATGGGAGCAGCAACGACAGAGCCCTCGCCGCCGTCATACACCCAGGCCAGGGCCACGACCTCTGGGGCCTCAACCGGCCCATACGCCATAAACCAGGCGTGCGTAGGCAGCGTCTGTCCCTTTGCCACGTTGCAGCGCCCAGCTTTTAGAGCGATATCATCGCAGTATTCCGCCGTACCGGTCTTACCTGCCAGGTTCACGCCCAGATCATCCAACAAGGCTCGGCTCCCAGTGCCGGTCTCGGAGACAGCCAAGTCCAGTCCTTCATGCACCACCTCCCAGACCGCGGCATCAATGGGGAGTGTGCTGCTGACAATTGGCGTGAACGGACGAATGACATTACCCTCGACATCCTCAATGTGATGGACAAGCTGAGGACGATAGAGTGTGCCTCCGTTCGCCACAGCCGCCAATGCATTCGCCATCTGCAGCGGGGTGGCCAACACCCCGCCCTGACCGATGGCCATGTTATACGTATCGCCCGTCGTCCAGGTTTCCTGGAACGTCAGCCGCTTCCATTGAGGTGTAGGGACAAGTCCCGGGGCCTCACCTGGGAGGTCAACACCAGTAAGAGAGCCCAGGCCGAACTTGTGCGCGTAGTCGGCGAGACGCTCGACGCCCAGTCCTTCGAAGTTCGCCTCCGCATAGCCGCCGCCCACCTTGTAGAAGAAAATATCGCAGGATTGCGCCAACGCATCCACGACATTGAGCGAACCATGGCCATGCCCATGTTGCAGTTGGATCCAACAGTAGAAAGATTGAGCCAATTTGGGATCTTCAGGAGCGAACTTGTTAGGGAGAAAGATACGACCGGGACAATTCAACGTCGTGAACCGGTTGATGATCCCTTCTTGCAGTGCAGCACTGGCTGGAATGATCTTGAACGTTGAGCCAGGGGGGATTTGGTCAGCGATCGCATGATTGACAAAAGGTCGATGCGGATCTCTCAAGAGCTCGCGATAGACCGCCTCATCGAGAGGTTGGCTGAAGATGTTATTGTCATAAGTAGGCAGACTCACCATGGCCAAAACCTGACCATCCCGGGGATCAAGCACAATGACAACACCGCGCCTAGACCCCACCTTGGCCAGTCCCTCGCGCAGGGCAGCCTCCGCAACGGACTGAAGACGTGTGTCCAGTGTGAGGAAGATGTTGTCACCTGGGACAGGCGCTGTCTCGCTCAACACACCCAGCTCCTGACCCAAGACGTCCTTCTCCACGACCCTGCGACCAGGGATACCGCGCAGGTTCTCCTCGTATTCTGCCTCGATCCCGGCATATCCGATACGATCTACGTTGGGATTGTATCCACGCAATTCATAGGCCTCAGCCTGCTCCGCAGGGATCGGCCCCAGGAAGCCAAGAATCTGAGAGGTCAAGGCGCCGTACGTGTATTTGCGCACCGGCACGATTTCGACCCCCACGCCCGGCATGGTCACGCTCCCTTCCTGGGCAATCAGCAGGGCCGTCTGGCGGTCCACGTTCTCTTTGACCACGACCGGCGCGTACGGTTCAAGCCAGCGCACCTCTTCGATCATCTCCAGGAGCCCAGGCTCCGGCATCTTCCCAGTAGGAGGAAACTCAGAACGTCCAATCGCACCGATCTCGGGCCAGTACTCCGGCGCATCAAAACCCTGTGTCGTACTGTAGGGAATCTCAAGCAACCCGGCCAAACGCATCAGCACTTCACGCTCCCTGTCCGGATCCTCTGGTAGCTCCCCGGGTGTCACAATGACGTTGTACGCCGGGACATTGCGGACCATGATCTCACCATTGCGGTCATAGACGACCCCGCGCGCAGGGCTTATGACCTCCAACTTGGTCTGCTGCTGCACTGCACGTGCCTGCCATGATCCACGCTCTAGAAACTGGAGCTGCCAAAGCCTGACCAACAACAGGCCCAACGCAAGGAGAATGAACCAGCCGATCAGCGCAACTCTGGGGACACGCAAAAACCATGGGGGGCGTGAGGCATCCTCTGCCAGGCGTCCCGTCCGACCGGAAGGCCGCACATGGGAGCCTGTTCTCGTTGAGTGCACGGGCAGCCAGCTCCCCATCAACCAGCTCCTCGACGTGGCAACCGGCGGTGGACCCAAACGAGGAAAGTGAAGGCAAACGGGGATAGTAACACATTGAGCAACGCAGCCGGCGCAGCAACCGCCGTCAGTGCACGCCCGACGTTGAGTGGATATCCAAGCAAGCTCATCATCGTGGTCAGGCCAAGATGCGCCAACACAGTGCCAAGCCCACTCATCAACGCCAACCGCACAAGCGTGGGGCCCAAGGCCTGCACCCATGGTTGACCGGCGAGCAGCCCCACGCTGGTCAACATCACTGTCCAGAGTCCAAAGGAACTACCAGACAGAAGATCGCAGAAGACGCCAGCCACGAATCCCCACAACGCCCCTTCGTCGGCACCTCGGATCACGGCCCAGGCTACGACCAAGAGCAGCGCGAGATCCGGCCGGCCTCCCAACACACGGAGGCCTTCCACCCACACGCTCTGTAGAATGGAAGCGAGCATCAGAAGCGGAATGCCGTAATACAGACTCATTGCGTCTCCAGCTCACCGAGATCTGGCTGCGGGAACTCCGTGATCACCAACACGACCTCGGTTTTGTCAAAATCCAGTGCCGGGCGCACACTGGCCCTCTGGAATAGCTCGGACTCCACGTAACTGACAGATTCAACCTGGCCCAGCACTAACCCGCGGGGAAGCAGACCGCCGATGGACGAGGTCACAACAGTCTCCCCAGGTGCTACATGCTCATCAGGGAGAATGTCCACCATCACCAAGTCACCCTGCTCAGACCCTTCGAGCACCCCGGTGACGCGCGACCGCTGGAGCATGGCGGCGACCCGGCTTGCGGGATCATTGATCAACTGCACGTAGGAGAGGTTGGGCGACGTACGGGCGATGCGCCCAATCATGGCAGCACCGCCCGTGACCACAGGCATCCCCACGGCAATCCCATCCCGCGCACCTACGTTGATGACAAGATAGCGGAGATAGGGATTCACATCCTTTCCCACGACCTCACCACAGGGAAAACGCAAACAGCCACGCGCAAGCACATCCGCGCCCACCACGTTGTACGTGGGGTTTTCTCGTTGGAAGTTGAGCAATTGCCGCAACTGTTCGTTTTCAGCCTGGTATTCCCGCAGGCGGAAGTTCTCCTCCACCAGGGCGTCATACGAGCGTTGCAGCTCCATCAGTTGCTCCTGCAAGGTCTGAACATCACGCGTCGAGCGGGTCAAGGATCCTACGGCCCTCACCACGCGTGAGACCGTCCGTTCCACCGGAGCAACTACATAGCCAAGAAGCCCTTGGAGAGGAGCAAGGGTGCCTGATTCACTGAGGACAAGCAAAAGAAGCGCCAAGAGGAGCAACCCCCATCCCAGCCAAGGACCGCCTTCGCGCTTCATCTAGAGGACTCTCAGACTCTGTCCGTCCATCCCGGGGAAACCCACACAAAACACATCAAAGCCCAAGGGTGGCGCAGAGCGCATCACCAGGATGCAGACCCTCCGCCGCCAACACGCCAACTTTCGTCTGAGGACAACGTCGCGCGGAGCGCATCGAAGCTCTCCAGCACCATTCCAGCACCCCGGGCCACACATGTTAACGGATCATCGGCCAGCCAAGTTCGGATACGGGTCTCCTCACTGATCCGCTCTGTCAAACCCTTGAGCTGGCCACCGCCACCCGCCAGGCAGATCCCGGTCTCCATCAGGTCCGACACCAGCTCGGGCGGGGTCGCCTCCAACGTATCCCGAACCAGGTCCACGATGATGTCTGTTGAGCGCCGCAAAGCCTCACGGATCTCAATACTGCTCACCTCGATCTCCTCTGGCAAACCTGTCACCAGGTTACGACCACGCATGGCCATGGTGAGCTCTTCAGGAAGCGGATAGGCGGATCCGATATTGATCTTGAGACGCTCCGCCATTCGCTCGCTGATCGCAAGATTGTATTTCTGACGCGCATACTGGATGATGTCCTCATCCAGTTCATCGCCGGCAATCCGCAGGCTACGGCTTACCACGACGCCCTTCAAGGCGAAGACCGCGACCTCTGTCGTGCCGCCGCCAATGTCGATGCTCATGCTCCCTTGAGGC
>CAZHBB010000037.1:22303-28037 GCA_964530185.1 uncultured Anaerolineales bacterium | reverse complement strand
GGTGAGTGTCGTAGTGGAGAGGCTCTGGATATGCTCCAGGCCATGAACACAGGCCATGAGGGTAGCATGACGACCCTTCACGCTAACAACACTCGTGAAGCTCTGGCGCGGCTTGAGACGATGGTCTTGATGGCAGGAATGGAGTTGCCTCACAGGGCTGTCCGTGAGCAGATTGCAGCCGCTATCGACATGATCGTGCAGTTGGAGCGTCTGCGCGATGGCTCTCGCCGGGTTGTAGCTGTCACCGAGGTGCAGGGGATGGAGGGCGACGTCATCACGACGGCTGATATTTTCAAGTTCGAACAGACAGGGTTCGAAAATGGGCGTGTCATCGGACGACTGCGTCCCACGGGCATCCGCCCCAAGTTTATCGATCGCATTGAGCAAGCCGGGATTCACCTGCCACCCTCGATTTTTGGAGTCGCTCAGCGTCTGAGGTTCTGAAATTGGGGCTGCGGGCAGGGGCAGGTGAGTCGGGAGGTTGATGTGCTATGTTCCTGATCATTGCCGGTGTCATATTGGTCATTGCCATCGTTGCTCTGGTGATTGGGCTGTCGACGCCGGCGACGGGCGACGCTTTAGTCAAGGAGCGGTTGGGAGAACATGCCCGCAGGCGCGAGGAACATGGCGAGCGTGAGGAGAAGGCCAAGCGTCGCGAGGGGATAGTTACCGCCGCTGTGAACCGGGCGGTGGCGGGCCGTAGCTTTGCTGAGAGTCTCTCGATCCAACTTGCCCGGGCCAATCTCAAGTGGACGGTGGGGGAGTTTCTGGTTCTCTCCCTCTTGGTCTCCTTGCTTCTTGGTCTCCTTTTCTACGCGCTCCATCGCTATGTCCTTATTCCAGTGGGAGTCGTCGGAGGCTTCTTCCTGCCTCGGATCTATTTGGGGATGCGGCGTACTCAGCGGCTCAAGGCATTCAATGATCAGCTCAGTGACGCGCTTAACCTGATCGTGAATTCCTTGCGGGCTGGGTATAGCACCAGTCAGGCGCTGGAGGTCATTTCCGAGGAGATGCCTGCGCCGATCTCTGAGGAATTTGGACGTGTGGTCCTCGAGCTTCAACTGGGTGTTCCTTTCGACGTCGCAATGGCGAATCTGTTACGAAGGATGCCTAGCGAGGATATGGAACTCATTGTCACAGCTATGTCAGTACAGCGTGAGGTGGGAGGTAACCTGGCCGAGGTTCTCGATGCCATTAGCTTCACCATTCGTGAGCGTGTTCGTATTAAGGGGGAGATCCGCACGCTGACCGCACAGGGCCGATACACTGGATATCTGATCACGGCACTACCGTTTGTGTTGGCGACCATCATCTATTTGATTAATCCAGATTTCATGGGTGTCCTCTTCACCGATCCCTGTGGCTGGTTGATGATTGGCATCTCGTTAGTGTTGATTGTGATAGGATATGTCATTGTGAGTAAGATCGTGAATATTGAGGTGTGAGGAGGCCGTGATGGTTCCTCTAATTATCATCGGGGCGCTCTCGGTGGTGTTTGCGCTGCTTCTCGTAGTCGCTGTGCGGGCCAGGGGCTCCGCCCAGAGCGTAGAAGAACGCCTCAACGAGCTGGCTGCTACGGGCGAGGTCGTGACTTTGGAGGAACTGGAACTCTCCCAGCCTTTTGCTCAGCGCGTCCTGGTGCCTATGCTCGAGGCTCTGGGGCGGATTGCTCAGCGCTTCACCCCCCGCAGCACTATAGAGGCGACGCGACGTAAACTGGAGCTGGCAGGCATCGCGCATAAGGTGAAGCCTGTGCAGTTCTTGGCCTTCCGGATCGGTGGGGCCCTGATCTTGGGTGCCCTGTCCATGCTGATTATTTTTGCCTCGAGCGTTCCCACAGGGCGACGCCTACTAATTGTTGGGGCCGGCTTTGTGCTTGGTTATCTGTTGCCCAGTATCTGGTTGGGCTCCAGAATTCAGCGGAGGCAGGAAGAGGTCATTAAGACTTTGCCGGATGCCCTGGATCTGCTTACGATCTGCGTGGAGGCGGGCCTCGGCTTCGATGCCGCCATGCAGAAGGTAGCTGAGAAGTGGGATAATGAGCTTGGTCGTGCTTTTGGCCGCGCCGTCCAAGAGATGCAGCTTGGGAAATTGAGGCGTGAGGCCTTGCGGGACATGGCTAATAGTGTGGACGTACCTGATATGAGTACATTCGTCGCCGCGATCATTCAGGCAGATCAGTTGGGCGTGAGCATGGCTAAGGTCATGCGTATCCAGTCCGATACGATGCGGCTTAAGCGGCGACAGCGCGCTGAGGAAAAAGCTCGTCAGGCGCCTGTCAAGATGATGCTACCTCTGGTTTTCTTCATTTTCCCGACCTTGCTGATTGTCCTTCTTGGACCTGCGGTAATCAAGATCAGGGATTCGGGTGTTTTTGGCGGTTTCTAAACAGGGACAGCGACCAACGAGTGGAGCCGAGGGCCTTCCCACATAGGCTGTCAGCATATTGGCGTTCTGGGGACTCATTACTTAGACGCACGCGGTCCCTTGTGTTGGACCTGGTCCTTCCCCCCCGTTGTGTTGGCTGCGGCCGGGTCGGTGTGTGGCTCTGTGAGTGGTGTACTCAACAATTGGCCCTGAGCGATCGGCCGATCTGCCCAAGATGCGGCGATGGTTGGATGGGCGAGGGGCTTTGCCCGAGGTGTAAGGTTGCGCCGCTACACCTTGCGCCTGTACGATCTGCCTTCTTGTTCGAAGGTGTGGTTCGTGATGCAATCCACGCGTTGAAGTATCAGGGAGCGCAGTCGGTTGCTCCCCTACTGGCGCCCTACATGGCTGAGGCCTGGCACCGCTTTGCTTTTGCGACCGATGTCCTGATGCCGGTGCCCTTGTATTGGGAGCGTGAGCGAATGCGTGGCTACAATCAATCTGTCCTCCTGGGGAGGGCCCTGGCCGCTGAGATTGATCGTCCTCTGGTGGAAAATGTGTTGCTTCGGATCAGACCGACACAGGCTCAGGTAGGGCTGAAGCGTGAGGCCCGGTGGCGCAATGTTCAAGGTGCTTTCATGTGCTATGATGAATGTGACCTGACGGGTTTGCACATCACGTTGGTCGATGACGTGGTCACCACAGGCGCGACCCTGGAGGCCTGTGCAGTAGCCCTGTTGTCTCGAGGGGCCAAAGAGGTGAACGCCATCACGTTGGCCCATGCGGTGTAACTCAGGGGGGCTTCGGTAAGAGTATGCCCCGATGAGATGGCAGGTGGGGTTCGTTCGGCTCCTTATGACTATCTTGACTCAAGGAGGATTCAGGTATGGAGATGTTACAGATTTACACCAGGAACCTGGAGTTGACAGATCGTCTTCGTCAGTACGTTGAGAAGAAAGTGTCTAAACTCCAGCGGTACCTGCCGAACCTTGACAGTATTCGGGTGGACTTGTCTGAGAGCAATGCGCGGGATGCCTCGCGGAGGATGGTAGCTCAGATCACCATCTACGTCCCCAAAGCGATCTTACGGGCTGAGGAGCGTGCGGGGGACATCTTCGCCGCAGTTGATTTGGTGACTGACAAGATGTATCGACGTGTGGAACGGTACAAGGGGCGTCGGCGATCGAGTCGGCGCGCTGCCGCCGTGGTCCAGGAGGCACCACTCCTGGAGGAGATAGCGTTAGCCGAGGGAGAGGAAGCTGAGGAAGGCGAAGCCCCGGTTATCGTGCGGGTCAAGGAGTTCGAGGTCAGCTCTATGCGGGCTGAGGATGCGGTGGAACAGATGGAGCTGCTCGGACATCGGTTCTTCCTCTATGTAGATGCAGCGGATGGACGTCTTAGCCTTGTGTATCGCCGGGACGATGGAAACTACGGGGTGCTAAAGCCTATCTACTGAGACGCGGCTATCTCACGTGGGTGTGATGAGGCGCATGGCTTCCCGGTCATGCGCCTCTTCCATGCATGCTACTCCCAGGGCTCATCAACCCAATCGCCAAGGGGGAGATCCAGGTCAGCGTGCTGTCCCCATGCCTCACGGATGTCAGCAGCAAGAAAGATGGAGCCCGTGGCAATGATGCCGCGACCCGGCGTCAGGTGATGCCAGGCCTGTTCCAGTGCCCGCCGCGCGTTAACCGCGATCTCGGCGCCGTGTCCCAATTCTGCACATAGATCGGCCAACGTGTAAGGCGCGGCCGCACGAGGATGATACGATCGGGTGACAACGACATGTTGGCTTAGGGGAAGGAGTGCATTCAGCATTCCCCTGATATCCTTGTCGTTTGAGGCACCATAGATGAGGATCCAGGACGTGTCCGGGAACCAACTTCTCAGTGAGGCTACGAGCGTTTGAGCGGAGTATGGATTGTGGGCACAGTCGATCACTAGAAGGGGCTCCCGGTTGAGGACTTCCATCCGTCCGGGCCAGCGTACGGATGTCAGGCTATGCCGGATGGCCTCCGGTGTGGCCCAGGTATGTCCACGCTGAGCAAGCACGGCGGTAGTGGCTACAGCGACCGCTGCGTTCTCCTGCTGAAAGTCACCAAGCAGAGAGACCCGGTACATTCCGGTAAAGGGAGAGGCCCCTGAGGTCTGTCGGATGGACACGGTCTGCCCCTCCATTGAACGGGATTCGGCGATCCAGGTCCAGTCGCGCCCAACTACGGTAAGAGGAGCGTTGCGTGCACCTGCGACATCCTGGAGCACCTTCAGGGCCGCGGGCTTTTGGGGGGCGGTGACGACTGGTATTCCTGACTTAATGATCCCGGCCTTTTCATAGGCGATTTGATCGAGAGTGTCTCCGAGCAACGCTGTGTGATCGAGGCTTAACGAGGTAATGACGCTGATCTCTGGTATCACGACGTTGGTGGCATCCAGTCGGCCTCCTAGTCCCACCTCCATGACAGCTAGATCTACTTGTTTCCTCTGGAAGTAGAGGAAGGCCAGGGCTGTAGTGACCTCGAAGGTCGTAAGCCCTGGGACAGTTGCCACCACAGGACGGATCTCTTCCACCAGTGTGGTCATGTCCTCGCGTGAGATGGGGACTCGATCGAGTTGGATGCGCTCCCGATAGGTGTGGAGGTGGGGAGACGTGTAGAGCCCAACGCGCAGCCCTGATGCCTGGGCCATTCCGGCGAGCATGGCCGATACGGAGCCTTTTCCCTTGGTGCCTGCAATGTGCACTGTTGGGTAGGCCCTGTGAGGGTTGCCCAATTTGTCGAGCAGGGCAATGATCCGCTCGAGCTTGAATTCCCGGGGGGAGTAGCGTTCGATGCGACGTTTTTCGTAGTCTATCAGGCTATAGAGATAGCGCAGGACCTCATGGTATTTCATAGTTCATCGATTTCTCACTTGGATGATCAATGCACAGATCCTCCGCCGTCCGCGGTTCCTCTTCCCGCCGCGGTGTGTGGAGACCGAGGCCATTCTAGCGGTGAACAAAGAGTGGACAAGTGAAGACTTCTTGATAACAGTTCCTCTTCCCGTCCAGAAGTGGGCGGAGGCGCATTGGAATGAGGGCTCCATGATGTCTTCTATGTCTTCTGCGGCGTGGTCATCGTAGGCACGGTCATCGCATTGGCAGAGTCGTGAGCGATTACGAGGGTGTGGTGTTTTGTGTGATTGCCCGATATGTGCTAAAGTGAATCACAGCATCGGTGGTTAGGGGGATAGTGGCGGTGACGCTGGCTCGGCTTGGCTTCCTTGTGCTCTATGGTGCTGCGGTCTTTGTGGTGCAGCGGTTCATCGCACGCCGCTTGGATATGGACGCGAAATGGGCGTCACGGCAGGTGCTGCTGTGGGTTGCCCTCCC
>CAZHBB010000037.1:3173-22203 GCA_964530185.1 uncultured Anaerolineales bacterium | reverse complement strand
GTGCCACCTGTGAAGTTGCTGCTTTTTTGTCTCCACCTGGGGATCCCGCCTGTGGTATTGGTCATCCTCCTGTGGCTGTGGGCTCCCACCGTTGTCCCTTTGAGAAATGGATCCAGACGGTTGGCGCAGCAGGCTTTGAGTGTGCTGTTGGGGGTGGTGGCGAGATGCTCTCAGGGTATCTGGGCTGTTGAAGAGGGGCACCTGAAGGATCGTGTGGTCGACGATCCAGTGGACGGTATGGGACCGGGCTTGGTGTTGACAGAGCCTGAGACGGTGGTTGTGCTCCAGCGTGGCTCGCAGTTGGCCCGCGTTGATGGCCCTGGGGTGGTCCTTATGTCACAGGGCGAGATACCCCATCGCATCGTGTGTTTACGGGACCACAGACGCACCGAAAAGGTGAGGACGGTCACGCGCGACGGCATTGAAGTCACGATGCCCCTGACCGTGCGCTTCCGTGTTCACAGGGCGCACCGGTTGGTGCGGCTGGGCGCGCCCTGGCCCTATCGTTCTGCTGGGGATGTGATGCATGTGCTCCTCTCAGAGGAAGTCGATCTCACGATGGACTCTATGGAGGAACGCCGCACGGTGGCCTCCTGGGAGGAACTCCCCATCAAGATTGCGGCGCACAAGCTCGAACAGGTGATTCCCCTGTACAGTATGGAGCAGTTACTTGGGGGGATTTCGGGCTTGCAGAGTGGGGGGCTCGATGATGATGCCCGGGAGCAACTATTGGCAGTCCACCGGAGGGCAGAAGCGGCGCTGGATCTTCTTCCGGCCCGTGACCTGGGGGATCCACTGACCCGTTCGACGGTGGAGAAACTGATCCACAGAGCCGTGAGTAAGGTGTTGGAGGCTCGTGGATTTCAGATTATTGATGTTGCGATCGATGGCAGGATAGAGCCGGTAAACCGTGAGGTGATCGTGCGTCAGGTGGAGGCGTGGAAATCTCGCTTCATCGAAAGGGTGATGGCGGATACAGCTCTGTCCGAACCTGGTTCCCAGGGCATAGCGGAGACAGAGGAAGGGGCCGATGCTTGTGGGCGCTTTGCAGCAGAACTGGCAGATAGACTCATGGACTCTGCCAGGGAGGCGGGCCAGGGGGAGAGCCGCAGTTGGGTTGCTTCGCGCTTGTTGACGTCGTTGATTGAGCTTGCGCAGCAACCGGATGTGGGGGATTTCCTGCCCGAACATACGGTTTCGTTCCTCGAAGATCTCCATGCCACACTTGTCTCGCGCCGGGGCGAGGGAGGGGAAGGACAATGAGTTTGCGGAGAAAGGTCCTTCTGCTAGGGACGCTCGTATTGCCATTGGCCTTCGTGGCGCTTGCCCTTCTCGCATTCTGGCCGGAGCTTATGCGCCCAGGGTTCTCTGGATGGTTGGATCTCGGTCTGCTGGTGGTCGCCTTCGGTCTGGCCTTGTGGGTCAATCGAATCCAGTCCCTTCGATGGCTCGAGTTCGCGGTGCAACGCATTCATGGGTTGGAGCCAGCAGATGCCAAGGAGCTGACATCGCGTTTGTTGGGGAATGGCTTCTTTCAGGGACGGCCATCTATGCATATTCGATCCGGCAGGCTGGACATGGAGGCTCCGCCTCTGCTTTATCGTGTGGGTGGGCCAGCCAGACTGATCGTGGATCATGCCAGTGCTGTTGTCACCAGCCGGCTGGGCTGGCTGTGGCGGGTCGTGGGGCCAGGGGCCCATGCGTTAGAGCCTTACGAGCGAGTGTGGGATGTGTTGGACCTCCGTCCTCAACGTCGTTCGGTTCAGGTCCATTTCATGACTCGCGATGGGATCCCGGCCTTTTGTCAGGCCACGGTGGTCTGTCGGGTGGCCTCGGGCAGCAGAGCCACCAGTGGCTCCCAGGGGGCTGGAGGGACATTGCTTCCTTTCGGCTGCGACAAGGAGATGGCCCTGAGGGTCTCCACAGCACGGTGTCTCGTTGATGATGGAGGACATGTTTCTCTGTCTGATTGGGCCTCAGACTTTGCGCATGAAGTTCTTGCTCGAACCGTGCGTAATCGGCTTGAGCGGTTGCATCTGGATGAGTTCCTGAATCCACAGTACTGGACGATGGCCAGAGGGGATGAGGGCGAGCCTGTTCTGGAGCCCCAACCTATGCCGGAAATCGAGAAGCAGATCGAGTGGGAGGTGCGACGGTTGGGGCAACGGTATGGGGTCGCGGTGGAGCGCGTTGAAGTGGGTGTGGTCTATCCAGAGGAGGAGGCTGTGTCGAAGCAATGGTTAGATCATTGGCAGGCAAAGCTTCAATCGGCCCCAGGAGAAACGAGGCCACGCGCTTTGGTGGAGGATGTGCAACGTAGGGCGCAGGCGCTATTCATTGCTCACCTCGTCAGGAGGTTGGACCAACTCGCGCGCCGCAGGGGGGGCCTCTCGGATGATCTTGTGATCGCAACCTTCCTCCAAAGTCTGCGAGATCTGAAGCAGAGTGAGTCTTTGAGACGGATTACCGATCTGCTTGAGAGAGATGCTGAGGCCTAAATAGCGTTTTGAAGCTGCCTCCGTGACCCAGCGTTTCACTCGTTGCAACCAGGTCAGGGTGTCCTGATTGTCTGTGACCCTGAATGATGATCTGTAGGGTTGTACCATCTCCGATCGGCGTTAGTATTGGGTGATGGTGGGCAAGATTCTCATGGAGATTCCCAAAAGGTCGCCGAAGAGATTCCCAGTGGTCTGTCAGCCATTCGAAACTATGAGAGATCATCACAGGGCGTCTACGCCCAATGTCTGTAGGAGTTGATCGTGGCTCTGTTGTGGATGGAGTAGTGCTTCGCGGTCTCCATATGAGGAGATGCTATCAGACTGGGTGGCCCTGTTAAGGGGGAAAGGACGTCAGTACTTTGGGAAGACTGGGAGGGAGAGGGTCCATGGGAACAGGAGGGGGCCAGGTACTCGTCATTGGGGCTGCCGGGTTTGATCTGAAGGTATTCCCTCGGGAACCGGCAGTGGAACCGGCGCGTTCCAACCCGGGGACCATCCGTTGGGCTTGGGGAGGGGTGGCACGGAACATCGCTGAGAATCTGGCACGCTTGGGGGTTGATGTCCGACTGGTCACCGCTGTGGGTGATGACTGGTGGGGACATGCCTTGTTACAGGACATCAAAAGTATTGGCGTCGACACCAGCGGTTGTGTGGTCTCGGAGATGAGTGCTACGGCTTCCTACGTCGCGCTTCACCATACCGATCGGCGGCTGTGGGTGGCGTTCGATGATATGGCCGTCATCCGAGAGATCACCCCCGCTCATCTCTATCGCCTGCGTCGGTCGGTGCGTGAGGCCGACTTGGTCTGTATCGATGCCAACCTCTCGGCACCTGCCTTGAGAACGTTGTTCCGCCTGTGCGAGCAATACGAGACCCCTGTCTGTGTGGACCCGACGGCTGCGCTGCTCGCCCACAGATTGCATGCCTATCTACCTCGTATCGCGATCATCACGCCAGACCGCGATGAGGCCGAGGCACTGTTGGGGATCAGGATGGATAACGAGGATGCCATCAGCATGGGCGCGCGTCGTTTTGTTCAATTGGGGGTTCAACTGGCGATCATCACGCTAGGGGCCGATGGCCTCTATTATGCTACATCCGAGGAGAGTGGTCGTTTGCCCGCGCTGCCGGTTGAGGTGGTAGACCCAACGGGGGCTGGAGATGCCTTGACGGCTGCTGTGGCATACGGATTACTGGAGGGGGTATCGCCAGAGGAGGCCGTGCGCCTTGGCATGGCGGCGGCAGCACATACGATCGAGTGTCAGGATACTGTCTGCCCAGATCTGAGCCCTGAAGCTCTCTATGAGCGCCTGGTGCTTTGAGATCGCATAGCCGACGGAGAAGACCAACGTGGTTTCCCCGCTAAACCTCAAGAGTGACTTGTTCGATCCATTGTCGAATTGACACATATAGGCCCGATCCAGAACTAAAGGTGGAGTTGTGATGAGAGAAATCCGACCAGATCATGCAGAGTTTCGCGAAACGTCTACAGACAAACCGTGGTTGCCAGCAGAGATTCCGGGATCGGTACACATTGATCTTCTGAAGGCTGGACGCATCCCAGACCCATTTGTGGGAGACGGGGAACTGGCAGTTCAGTGGGTTGCAGAGCGGGACTGGGAATACAGGGTCTCTTTCGATGTTGCCCCTGCTCTCCTAGAGAATGACAGAGTGTTTTTGGTCTGTGATGGCCTGGATACGCTGGCAGATGTTGGTTTCAATCAGCATGTATTGGGTCATACGGATAATATGTTCCGTCAGTACCGCTGGGATGTCACGCCCTGGGTGCAGGTGGGGCACAATGAGGTGCACGTGCGGTTTGCCTCGACAGTACGCTATATGCTCGAGCGTCAACGGGAGGAGCCCCTTGCTGGACCGACGCAGGCCATCCCGGGCGGCTCCTACGTGCGGAAAGCTCCCAGTCATTTCGGCTGGGACTGGGGGCCTCAACTCCCTCCTGTTGGGATCTGGCGACCCATGCGCCTCGAGGCGTATAGTGTCGCGCGGCTAACGGATGTGCACGTGCGCCAGCGACATGCTGAGCAGGGAGTGACTTTGAATGTCAGGGTCAACCTGGAGCGTTGGCGAAGTGCTGACCTGACGGTTGTCCTCCAAGTCGTCTCTCCAAAGGGTATACGTCGGGCGACATCTGTGGTCGTGGAAGGTGAGGAAGACGTCACCGTTCTCTCCCTGACCATCCCGGATCCGGAACTGTGGTGGCCCAACGGATATGGGGATCAGCCGCTGTATGAGGCCACGGTGCTTGTCCGACAGGATGGACGCGAGCTTGACAGGGAGACCTGGCACATTGGGCTGCGCACGCTGACTTTGAGGCAGGAATCCGACTCGTTTGGGACTTCGTTTACTTTCGTTGTCAATGGCGTGCCGATCTTTGCGAAAGGTGCGAACTGGATTCCGGCCGATTCCTTCCCGACGAGGATTACGGATGTCCACCTCGAACATTTGATCCGCAGTGCGGCTGCGGCGAACATGACTATGCTGCGAGTTTGGGGGGGTGGACTGTACGAAGACGAGCGCTTTTACGCCCTGTGTGATCGCTATGGGATCCTGGTATGGCAGGATTTCATGTTCTCCTGTAGTGTCTATCCCGCTGATGAGGCTTTCTTCGAAAATGTGCGCCAGGAGGCAATTCAGAACATTAAACGATTGCGTCATCACCCTTCCCTTGCGCTGTGGTGCGGCAACAACGAGATGGAGTGGGGTTGGGTCGACTGGGGTTGGGCGCAACGCATGGATCCTCGGTACAAGGAAGCCTATGATCGGATGTTTCATCATATGCTTCCCCAGCTTTGTGCGACCTATGATCCGGATCGTCCCTATTGGCCCAGCTCCCCCTCTTCAGGTGTGCCGTTCCAGGAACCCAACAGTGTCCGGGTGGGGGACACCCACAACTGGGAGGTGTGGCATGGGCATTACCCCTTTGAGCATTACCGAAACCACCCCTCGCGCTTCGTGAGTGAGTTCGGTTTCCAGTCCCTGCCACCGATTGAGACAATCAGGACATACGCGACGCCCGAAGACTGGAACATGACGTCCTACATCATGGAACACCATCAACGTAATGCAGAGGGCAACGGCAGGATCGTCACCTACATGACGAAGTATTTTCGACTGCCAAAGGATTTCCCCTCCCTGGTGTATCTCTCTCAGGTGCTCCAGGCTAAAGGCGTGTGTTCGGGCGTCGAGTACTGGCGGCGCAACCGGGCCTGTACCGGGGGAACCCTCTACTGGCAACTCAACGATTGCTGGCCCGTTGTCTCGTGGTCGAGTATTGACTATTTTGGGCGTTGGAAAGCCCTGCATTACGTCGCCCGGCGCTTCTATGCCCCAATCTTGCTTGTAGCGGAGTTGAGGTCTCGTGGGGAAGAGAGCGGGTACCTCTCTCAATCTCGTCCTGGCCCCATGGTCGATCTCTATCTTACCAATGATCGAAGCCGGGCCTGGCGGGGGCACATCCGATGGTCCCTGGAGGAAGTGAGTGGTAAGGTGTTGGCCCGTGATGTCCTTGAGGCGACTGTGGATCCACTGTCTGCGACACATGTGGGGACGCTTGACTTCGCGGGACAGGTTGGGCGAGAGAACGAACGCAAGGTCGTCCTCGTGTACGAGCTTCTCAAGGAGGGAGAGGTTCTGTCCCGGGGGGTGCTCCCCTTTGTGCCTGACAAACACCTGGAGCTTGCAGCCCCTGAGTGCACGGCGACGGTCAGCCAGGCCCCTGGCGGGTTCGAGATAGAGGTCTCTGCAAAGACTCTGGCGCGTTATGTACAGCTCTCGTTGGAAGGCTGGGCAGGGGATTATGGACAGTTCAGCGACAACTACTTTGATCTCCCCGCCGGGCGATCTCACCGCGTCTCTCTGAGATTGGAGGAGCCCTGGGATGTGGACGCCGTCGCGGCGGCGTTGCGTATTCGGAGTCTGAGGGATAGCTACGTATGAGAGCGCTGGTCATTGAATCACCAGGTGTGGCGGAAGTTAAAGAGGTCCCGACGCCTTCCCCAGGCCCTGGCGAGGTGTTGATCCGTGTGGCAGCCTGTGGCATCTGTGGGACGGACGTCCATATCTTTCGCGGCGAGTATATGGGGGATTACCCTCTTGTGCCGGGTCATGAGTTCGCCGGTGAGATCGTTGCTTTGGGGGAGGGCGTACGTCGTTTTCGGGTGGGGGATCGCGTGGCGGTGGAACCCAACATCGCCTGTGGGAACTGCGAGGCATGCCTCAACAACCGCCAGAACTTCTGTGAGAATTGGCAGGCGATTGGGGTCACGTTGCCTGGGGGCATGGCGGAGTACGTGGTTGCACCTGAGCCTGCGGTGTTTGCCATCGGCACCCTTGCTTTTGCCGAGGGCGCCTTCGTGGAGCCGCTTTCCTGTGTCGTGCATGGTGTCGAACGTGCCGGGATCCGCCTGGGTGACAGGGTTGTCATCTTAGGGGCGGGGCCGATCGGCTTGCTGATGGTGCAAACTGTCCGGCTCCGTGGCGCTGTGACGGTCACCGTGCTTGAGCGGCAGGCAGCACGCCGTGACCTGGCGGCTCGCCTCGGAGCCTCGCAATGTGTTGCGACGCTTGATGAGCTAGCCCCGGATACCTATGATGTGGTGATCGATGCTACGGGTGTCCCCGAAGTAATGTCGCATACGCTATCACTGGTACGCAAAGGCGGCTCGATCCTGCTCTTCGGGGTCCCTCCACGGGGTGCCCGTCTGGTGTTGGATGCATTTGCGGTCTTTGAGAAGGGGGTCAGGATCAGCTCGTCCTACACCTCACTGCGTAATTCCTACCAGGCGGTGGGGCTCTTGAGCGCTGGCCAGGTCCGCGTGGATGTCTTGATCTCGCATCGTCTGCCGCTCGCAGGTTTCGAGAAGGGAGTGTATCTGATTGAAACCGGAGCCGAGGATGTCAAGAAAGTGATCCTGTGTCCTCAGATGCCGGATGAAGGTGGTTAGCCAGAGGCAATCTCCCGTTTCTTCCGATCCTTCCCTTTCCCATTATGGGAAAAGGAATTACTGAGGATGGGGCCCCTTCGACGAGCACCTGGGGCGTAACCGGTGCCACTACGCAGTGAGACTGGCCCGATAAAGGGGAGTACATGACCACGTGTCGTCGGGCGTGTCTTCAACTCTCTTATCCCAATGTTGAGCTGTTACCGTGTTGCGCTGGGTTGACGCGACTCCAATCTATGGTATGGTAGGATCGATGACACAGAGACGACGCTTGTATTCTCATAATCACCATGCGAAGCGGACGCCGCCCAATGCGGGAGGTGAGT
The DNA here is from genome assembly GCA_964530185.1 of uncultured Anaerolineales bacterium. GTDB lineage: Bacteria > Chloroflexota > Anaerolineae > B4-G1 > SLSP01 > PWVB01. The sequence continues at coordinate 14,418 of CAZHBB010000037.1, read as the reverse complement.
TCCATCGTGCATGGTGAGAGCCACGATAGAATACCCAGAACCCCCCGGATTGGATCGGGGGGTTCTTTTTGTGGGGAGAGGAGGTGAGTGTGGAGAAGCACGACGATATTCGGCTCTCGTTACCCAGCAAGGGGAGGCTGGCGGATGACGCGCTGGCCTTCATGGAGGCCTGTGGCCTCAAGGTTCATAAACCCAACCCCAGGCAGTATGCGGCCTCGATCCCGGCATTGCCTGGCATCACGGTGCTCTTCCAGCGTCCTACTGACATCGTGATCAGCGTGCGGGATGGGAGTGTCGATCTGGGTATCACAGGTCTGGACGTGACTCGAGAGCACGGTGGGTCTCAGGAGGAGATCCTGGTGCTTCATGAGGCGTTGGGCTTTGGGGGCTGCCGCCTGGCGGTCGCTGTGCCTGAGGCCTGGAGTGACGTGGAGAGCGTCGATGATCTAGCCCACTACACTGCCCAGTTGGGACGGCCTTTGAGGGTCGCGACGCAGTTCACCAACCTGGCCCAGAGGTTCTTACAGGAACACGACGTTGAGCCCGTGACCCTCGTCTACGCCGAGGGGACTCTGGAGGTGGCCCCGGCCATTGGCTATGCTGATTGCATCGTCGATCTCGTCTCTTCGGGGCAGACACTGCGAGACAATCGCCTCAAGCCCCTGACAGATGGTGTGATTCTGCGCTCTGAGGCTGCCCTGATCGCCAATCGCGAGGCCCTGTGTCGGCGACGAGAGGTGTTGGAGATCGCGCGGACCCTACTCGAGTTTACCGAGGCCCACCTGCGGGCTCAGGAACACCTGATGGTGGTGGCCAACATGCGAGGGGAGTCGCCTCAGACGATCGCGAGGCGCATGTTTGCTCAACGAGTGTTGGGTGGGTTACAGGGCCCCACTATTGCCCCGGTAGTGGTCGCCGGTGAGAACCCAAACTGGTATGCGGTCCAAATCGTGGTGCGTCGTGACGATCTGATCGAGGCTATCGCTGAGCTCCGCGCAATCGGCGGCAGCGGTGTTGTCGTGACACCCGTCACGTATATCTTCGAGGAGGAGCCAGAACGGTGTAGGGAGATGTTGCAGGCAGTGCGTGCGACGCGCGGCTGCTGAGAGAGGCAGAGAGAAGGGGGAGGGGGTATGATCACAATCTATGAGAACCTGGATGCGGCTGCAGGCATCCTTACGCGGCGCACTATGTTTACGGTGGATGACGTGCCGCCGGCTGTGATGGAGAGCATTGAGCGAGTCTTTGGTGAGCGTTTGACCCCTGAGGCGGCAGTCGCACGGCTGTTGGCCGATGTGCGGGCGCGTGGGGATAGTGCGATCCGGGAGTGGGGAGCGCGTATCGATGGCACTACAGTGGGTGCCTTGGAGGTACCGCCTGCTCAGTGGGAGGCTGCCTATCGATCACTGCCGGAAGCATTGAGACAGGCACTTGAGCGTGCTGCCGACCGGATCCGGGCCTTCCATGTCCGCCAGCCGATCCCCGATTGGCAAACACATGAGCTGGGAGGGCTGTTGGGTCAGCGCTTGGTGCCCCTGGAGCGTGTAGGGATCTATGTCCCGGGTGGATCGGCCCCCTTGCCTTCCTCTTTGCTTATGGCCGCTGTGCCGGCCCGTGTGGCGGGCGTGACGGAGATCGTGGTTTGTACACCTGCGGAGGGAGGGGGAGATCTGCCATCCGCGTTGGTACTTGCTGCAGCCCACGTGGCTAAAGTGGATCGGTTGTTTGTCATCGGTGGTGCGTTGGCTATAGGGGCTATGGCTTTCGGCACGCAGACTGTACCCAAGGTGGATAAAGTTGTGGGGGCAGGAGGGCTCTTCACCACTGTGGCGAAACGACAGGTCTATGGTCTGGTGGGCCTGGACGGGCTGTATGGCCCTACTGAGACGATAGTAGTGGCGGATGAGAGTGCTAACCCTCGCTGGGTGGCTGCGGATCTCCTGGCACAGGCTGAGCATGATCCCCTGGCTACTGCGATCCTGCTTACTCCCTCGCGCAGCCTGGCGGACGCAGTTCAGGAAGAGATCTCACGCCAGCTCCAGTCGCTCAGCCGTCGGGAGATCATCGAGGCGGCTTTGGCAGGGCAGGGGGGGATTGTCCTGACGCCGGACCTTGCGACAGCCGTGAAGGTCGCCGACGCTTTTGCTCCTGAGCATCTTTGTCTGTCGGTGGCGGATCCTCTGGCCTGGGTGGGACGGATTCGGAACGCGGGAGGGATCTTCCTGGGGGAACAATCATGCGAAGTGCTGGGGGACTACATGGCTGGCCCCAGTCACATCATGCCCACTGGTGGAACGGCTCGCTTTAAGGGCCCGGTCAACGTGCTTGACTTCGTCAAGGTCATCAACATCATTGGGCTCGACTCAGCAACTGCGGAGCGACTGGCGGGCAATGCCGCACAGATCGCGCATGCGGAATCGCTCACAGCCCATGAGGCGGCTGCGCGCTATCGTGCTCAGAGGGAGTAGGGGGAGACCCATGGATGTCACATCGTTTGTGCGGCCTGATGTGGTCACGATGGAGCCCTACACTCCGATCTATCCCTTTGATGTCCTCGCCGCACGGCTGGGACGCTCGGAGTCGGAGATCATTAAACTGGACGCCAATGAGAACCCTTACGGTCCACCGCCCCGTGCGCTGGAGGCTCTAGCACGCTTGCGGTACGTGCACGTCTATCCGGACCCTGAGAGCCGGGCGTTGCGTGCAGCGTTGTCGACGTTCACGGGGATGCCTGTGGATCTTCTACTGGCAGGTGCCGGCGCCGATGAGTTGCTCGATCTCGTCATGCGGCTGTTTCTGGCACCAGGGGACGCTATCGTGAGCTGCCCGCCTACGTTTGGGATGTACGCCTTTGACGCAGCGATCTGTGGCGCTCGCGTGAGATCCGTGCCCAGGCGGCAGGATTTCTCGGTTGACGTAGACGCTGTTATCAGGGCCATTGAGATGGACCGTCCCAAGCTCCTCTTTCTAGCTTCGCCCAACAACCCCGATGGCAGTTACCTGCCTGACGAGGCGTTGGAGCGGTTGTTGGCACTGCCGGTCGTCGTGGTGTTGGATGAGGCCTACGTCGAGTTTGCCGGAGAGCACTGCAGCCGTATGCAGTGGGTGCTCGAGCACGACAACCTGATCGTGTTGCGGACGTTCAGTAAGCTTGCTGGCCTCGCCGGATTGCGTGTGGGGTATGGGGCTTTCCCCGAGCGGCTGATGCCCCATCTGTGGAAGATCAAACAGCCTTACAATGTGTCGGTTGCAGCCTCAGAGGCGGCGATTGCCGCGCTGGAGGATCTGGCGTGGTTGCAGGATAAAGTGGCGCGGATCGTGAGAGAGCGAGCCCGGTTCCATGAACTGTTGAGGGCAATTCCCTACCTGGAGCCCTATCCTTCACGGGCGAACTTCATCCTGTGCAGGGTGATCGGACGTGAGGCGGAAGGGCTCAAACAGGCCCTCGAGCAGGAGGGGATCCTGATCCGATATTACCGCACGCCCCGTCTCCGGGACCATGTGCGGTTCACGGTGGGGCGGCCAGAGCACACCGAGGTTGTTGTCAACGTGTTACGTCGCTGGGTGTAGTGTATTGAGGGGGAAAAAAGATGCGGCGAGCAGAGGTTTCGCGTGAGACGAACGAGACGCGGGTCGAAGTGGCCATTGAGATCGATGGCCGAGGCCGAGCGGAGATCGCGACAGGCCTGGGGTTCTTTGACCACATGCTGCACCATGTGGCGGTGCATGGTTTGATGGACCTGACGATCCGAGCCCATGGGGACCTGGAGGTAGACCCGCACCATACGGTCGAGGATGTAGCGCTGACCCTGGGGGCAGCACTGGATGAGGCACTGAGAGAGCGTCGGGGCCTGGTGCGGATTGGCGCTGCCTATGTGCCGATGGACGAGGCCTTGGCTTTTGTGGCAGTTGACCTCTCTGGGCGGCCTTATGCGGTCGTCCACGTTCCCTGGACGGGCCATGAAGTAGGGGGGCTGCCAGTGACCCTGTTGGAACATTTCTTCGAGTCCTTATCTGTTGCACTCAGAGCCAACATCCATGCCCGTGTGGAGTACGGTCGGGATGATCATCACAAAACAGAGGCACTTTTCAAGGCGTTGGGCCGGGCCCTATCCATCGCCGCTTCGCTTGACCCTCGGCGGGGAGACCAGGTACCCTCGACCAAAGGGGTGTTGTGATGATCGTTCTCATCGATTACGGTGCCGGTAACGTGCGCTCTGTCCACAAGGCACTCAAGGCCGTGGGGGCTGAGGTCTCCCTGACTCATGACCCCACCGTGGTGGTGAGTGCGGACAAGGTGGTATTGCCGGGTGTGGGGGCTTTCGCCGACTGTATGGACAGCCTCGAGCGTTTGGGGTTGGTTGAGGCTGTGTTGGAGGTGGTGGCTCGCGGCACACCCTTCTTAGGTATTTGTGTGGGGATGCAGGTGCTGTTCGAGTATGGCGAGGAGCTTGGCGGACGCGAGGGGTTGGGCCTGTTACCGGGTCGGGTAGTGCGGTTTGAGGTCGCGTCGCCTCTAAAAGTGCCGCACACGGGATGGAATCAGATCCGCTCGGTGCGAGACACGCCCTTGTTGCGTGGGGTGCCGCAGGGCGCCTGGGTTTACTTCAACCATAGCTTCTACTGTGATGCAGCCCCTGAGGATGTCTTGGCGACGGCTGACTATGGCTTTCCCTTCCCGGCGATGGTAGGACGGGGAGCCCTCTTTGGTGTGCAGTTTCATCCAGAGAAAAGCCAGCAGGTGGGGCTTCAGGTGTTGCGGAATTTCGTCCAGCTCGCAGACGGGGAGGCGTGAGCCCATGAGGAGTTTTGAGGTCTTTCCAGCGATTGACCTTCGGGGCGGGCGAGTGGTCAGGTTACGCCAGGGGGATCCGAAGCGTGAGACTGTGTATTCTGAGGACCCAGCCCATATTGCCTCCGTATGGGCGCGGAAGGGGGCACGGTGGCTGCATGTGGTGAATCTGGATGGTGCCTTCGGAGAGGAGTCGGGGGCCAATCCAGCAGCGCTTCAGCGCATTTTGAACCAGGTTGCGGTCAAGGTGCAGCTTGGGGGTGGTATCCGTGACATGACTTCGCTCCAGAGCGCGCTTGGGCTTGGTGTGGCGCGTGTGGTCATTGGCACGGCGTTCATCGAGACTCCTGAGTTTGTTGCGATGGCGTTGGCGCGTTTCGGGCCCGAGCATCTGGTGTTGGGGATTGATGCTCGGGATGGCGTCGTGCATGCGCGGGGTTGGCGGAGTTCCACTGGATTGCTGGCGATCGACCTTGCCCAGCGCTGGGCCACCATGGGTGGGCGCTGGGTGGTCCATACTGATATCGCGCGGGATGGGATGGGTACAGGCGTCAACGTCAAAGCCTCCGCGGACCTTGCCGCCATATCCCATCTGCAGGTCATCGCTTCAGGAGGCGTCCGGACGCTTCAGGACGTCCGTGATGCACGGGACGCAGGCCTTGCGGGCGTAATTATCGGACGCGCTCTCTACGAGGGCCAAGTCGATCTTGCTGCGGCGCTGGCCCTGGCGCAGGTATCGGAGGGTGAGGATGCTGGCTAGACGGATTATCCCGTGTCTCGACGTCAAAGACGGTCGTGTGGTCAAGGGCGTGAACTTTGTCAACCTGCGTGATGCTGGAGACCCTGTGGAGCAGGCGAGGGTCTATGACGTTCAGGGTGCCGATGAGCTGGTCTTCCTTGACATCTCTGCGACGCACGAGGGGCGTAGGACCATGATCGATGTCGTGCGACAGGTGGCGGTTGAGGTCTTCATGCCTTTCACGGTAGGCGGGGGCGTGCGAACGATCGATGATGTGCGGAATTTGCTGCTGGCAGGGGCGGACAAGGTAAGTATCAATTCCGCTGCCGTGCGGACGCCGGAGATCCTCACGGAGGGGGCGCTGCATTTTGGCAGCCAGTGCATTGTGCTTGCAGTTGATGCTAAGCGCGTATCCAGCACGCCGCCGCGCTGGGAGGTGTATATCAGCGGTGGCCGCATTCCGACCGGGCTGGATGCCGTTGCCTGGTGTGTGCAGGGGGTGGAGCTGGGGGCTGGTGAGATCTTGCTCACCAGTATCGATAGCGACGGGACATTGCAGGGGTACGACATCGCTCTGACCCGTGCTGTGGCCGAGGCGGTGTCGGTGCCCGTGATCGCCAGCGGTGGAGCGGGTACGTTAGAACACTTTGCTGAGGTGCTTATGGCGGGGAAAGCCGATGCGGCGCTGGCTGCGTCGCTCTTCCACGATCATGTCCTGACGATCGGTGAGGTCAAGGCGTACCTGCGCGATCGTGGGATTCCAGTGCGACTGTAAGGAGCGGATGATGGAGCCTATTGAGCTCAAGTTTAATGACCGGGGCTTGATCCCCGCGGTCCTTCAGGATATCCACACGGGGCAGGTCTTGATGGTGGCCTGGATGAATGCGGAGGCTTTGGAGTTGACGCTGGAGACCGGCGAGGCCCACTTCTGGAGTCGCAGCCGCCAACGCTTGTGGCACAAAGGTGAGACATCGGGCAACGTTCAGCGGGTCTGTGAGATCTGGGTGGACTGCGATGCGGACACGCTGCTTCTGAAGGTGGAACCGGCTGGCCCCGCGTGCCACACTGGGGCCCAGAGTTGTTTCTTCCGAAGGATGTGGCAGCGGGAGGGAAGACCTGATGCGTGATATCTTGGACGAACTCGGCGAGGTCATCGAGACGCGCAAGCGTTGTCCGACACCCGGGTCATACACGGCGCGATTATTGGCCAATGGTGATGAGATCCTCAAGAAAGTGGGAGAGGAGGCCGTTGAGGTCATCCTGGCTGGCAAGGGACAAAGTGACCAACGAGTGATAGAGGAGGCAGCAGATCTCCTCTACCACTTGCTGGTGCTGTTGGCATATCGAGGTCTATCCCTGGATGATGTGCGCGCAGAACTGGCGCGTCGCCGTCACTAGCTGAATCTGGGCACTATCGAGGTCGCAGTGGCTCCAGAATCGAGGGCCAGAGATGCGGCACACTCAGCCGCTCCTGGCTCTCATGGGCCAATTCCCTGATGTGTTGCATGACGTAACGTGAGATCTGCCTTACCCTGTTGCGGTCCTCAACATCCCCCTCGAATTGTAGCGGCTTGCCGAACGTCACGCCGTAGGGCCCGTGAAGTGCCCAACGGCTTTCCACCCACTCATCGCCCATGGCGCTCTGCACATGCCAGAGGCCCCGGGGGGACAGGCTGATACCGACCGGGATGATGGGAGCACCGGTCGACAGTGCCAACCGGGCCACGCCCGATCTGGGCTCCCGGAACCCCCCTTCAGGTGGGCTGAGGTGTCCCTCTGGGAAGATGATCAATGTGCCGCCCTTGCGGAGGTAAGCTTCGGCAGCGTCAAACGCCCTACGGCCCTGGCCAGGGACCACTGGAATGTGCCCGGCCTGCCTCAGGTAGGTGCCAAAGATGGGAACCTTGAAAGCATGGCTGATCACCAGGATTCGGGCCGGCTCACCGGTGATTTTCAGAATCAGGAACGGGTCGGAGGTGCTGGGATGGTTCACGGCGATGATCTTCGCGCCTTTGGGGAGCCGCTCGTGGCGGTATACATTCAACTTCAGGAGTCGGCCATACAACCCAAGCACGGGTCTGGCCAGCCAATATAACATCTCTTTGAACACGTCCCAGCCTCCATAGGTACTTGCAATACATCTCAAAGTATAACGGGTTTTTGGATTTTGACGATAGGCAAAAGACCCTGGCAACGGTGCTGTTCCCGCTTCCCAATGCCTATTGAAACACCAACATTGGTCTGTGGTTACGCTTACTCTGACGACCCTTCTGGTCGGTTTCATGAACGTGACCATCTGGAATGGCTATCTCCAGATTTCCGCTGGTATGATATACTTGTGAGTTAGCTAGAGGGTACAGACTGATAGCTCTCATGGGCCTGGGCAAACGCCGTCTTACTAGCTCTTGCGGAGAGGCAGCTCATGTTTCAGGGATTCAGTCCGTTCGTGGCTCATTTGGTGGGCTAAATCTTCACTCAGACTTCTTCAATGATGTGAGGGAGGGTGTGATGAATAGGCTTGAAGCATCTGTCTTTGACTCACCGGTGTTCTCGGAGATACCGTCGCCCCAGGGTGTGTTGGATACCCGCATGGGTGTGAGATTTGTTGTGACGGGTCCGCTGCACTCGGGTGCCTGGGAGGGGTCGTGCCGCGTGGGTGACCTCAGTACATTGACCTATGAGGTGGAGCGCACTGCAATGGAGACACACCTGCATGCGCTGGAGAAGAGATTATCTGAGCGCCCCTTGCCGCCTGAGGTGGAGTTAGTTGAGCCCACCATAGTTGCTTCGTGGGCCCAGGGAGGTGATCCAGACATCCGACTACCTGAAGCCCAACTCGATGCTCTTGCTGCCAAAGACGAAGAGACCGATGTCTATGTCGTTACCCATCCCTTTGAGGGGGTGAGGATCGCTGAGCGTTATCGGAAGCCAGTGATCATCCTGCAAGAGGCGGGATGGGCGGTGGATATGCCGGCGCGGATTCGTTCCATGGGCCTGGAGAGCTTTCATGCCGAGAATCTCGATGCCGTCTTCGGGTTTGTGCGTGTGTTGAAGGCCAAGAAGGCATTACGCCAGACCAAACTGCTCTCGGTGACCAATTTCCCTGGCCGCAGCCCGTGGGGTGTCGTCAGCGGAATCGAGGATCTGGAGAAGCTCAAAGAGCGTTACGGGTTGGATTACGAGGTTCTGGGTTACCCAGAGTTCTTCGGAGAGATGGACAAAGTCGTCGCAGACGCCACCACCAAGCGGCAGGCCGCCGTGATCGCTGATTTGCTGATGCAGCGGGCCACCCATAACACGATGACCAAAGAGGATATCGTTCAGAGCGTGTTGTTCTATCTCGCAGTGCGCAAGGTGATGGCAGAGCGGGGGGCTAACGCTTTCACGATTGAGTGTTTCGAGCTGTGTACCTCTCTAGAACCCTGGCGTCGACGTTTCACGCCTTGCCTCACGCATGCTCTGCTCAAGGATGAGGGGTATCCCTCAGTGTGTGAGGGGGATCTCAATGTCTTTCTGGCGCTGGCACTTGAGATGTATCTCTCGCGTAAGGCTGTCTACATGGGGAACCCTACAGTTCATAAGGAGACGGATGTCCTGAACATCCACCACTCCGTTGCTTCCTTGAAATTGGCCGGCATCGATGGGCCCGACTCTCCATACAATATCTTCAATTTTACCGCTGCAGGGTTCGGCGTCACATTGCGACATGACTTCAGCCGAGATCGGGGTCAACCAGTGACCGTGGGACGTTTTGATCCCTCGGGGACGCGAATGCTCCTCACCCGTGGGAAGATCATAGGGGGCGGTGGACTCACGGGTCTCAATTGTGCTCAGAATGTGGATATCTTGTTGCCAGATGGGTACGAATTTTGGCGCGAATCCCAGAACTTTGGCCATCACCTGGCCGTGGTCTATGGGGATTATGTCAATCAGTTTAGGGACCTGAGTGAGATCATGGGCTTTGAGTTAGTGGCCATTGTGTAAGAGCGAGCAGGGCCAGGAGGGGGTACGGGCTTTTGGCGCGTCAGATAAGCTGGCTCCTTGTGTCTGCTGTGTGACATAGCCTGATCTATACTATGGTCTATTGGGAAGGTGAGACATCGCTATGACCTCTCTCTCTGGTTTGGTTTGCAACATTCAACGTTTCTCCTTGCACGATGGTCCTGGCATCCGCACCACGGTGTTCCTCAAGGGTTGTACGCTACGTTGTTTCTGGTGCCACAACCCTGAGAGTATTCAGTTGACTCAGGAGCTGCGGCTGTATCCCGATCGTTGTATCGGCTGTGGTGCGTGTGTGGAGGTCTGTCCGACGGGGGCGCAGGGGCTCAGCCCAGAGGGCGAGCTTCAGTTTGACCGAGAGCGCTGCCAGGCCTGTGGAGCCTGCGTGGAAGTCTGCTTCGCCGGCGCTCGTGAGTTGAGTGCTCGTCGGATGACAGTGCAGGAGGTCGTCGCGGAGGTGCTGCAGGATCGGGCGTTCTATGAGAGCTCCCAAGGCGGGGTCACGCTCTCGGGTGGTGAACCTGCGTTGCAACCCGAGTTCTCCTACGAGATCCTGGCTCAGTGCCACGAGGCTGGAGTCCATACAGCGATCGAGACGGCCGCCAACGTGCGCTGGGAGAATTTGGCTCGCTTGATGCCGGTGACCGATATGGTCATGATGGACTTGAAGCAGATGGATCCGCAGAAGCACCGCTGGGCTACGGGGGCCTCAAATACGCTGCTGCTCGCCAACGCGCGCCGCCTTGTGGAGACGGGCAAGCCGATCATCTTCCGCACGCCGGTTGTGCCGACGGTTAACGATACCCCAGAGGAGATCGTAGCGATCGCGGCTTTCGTCAGGGAGATGGTGCTTCTGCGGCGTGCCCGCGGCGATGCGGATGGTGACGGGTCCGAGGAAGATACTATTACGCTGGAACTACTACCCTTCCATCGCCTGGCAGGCGACAAGTATCGGAGCCTTGGGCTGGTCTATCGCGCGGCGGACCTGGTGCCGCCGACCAATGAGGTGATGGAGGCATTGACAGCGGCGGCTGCTGAGCAGGGCATCGTCGTGCATCACCGCTGAAGGGCATAAATCTGACTCGGATATCATCAAGTACGGGAGAACGAAGATTTGTTACGTTTGCTTCTGATCAGGCATGGAGAGACGGACTGGAATGCCGAGAGGCGCATCCAGGGGCAGTCAGATGTGTCTTTGAATCCTCGAGGGCATCAACAGGCTGAACGCCTGGCGCATTATCTGGCAGAGGAACCCGTAACAGCGATCTATGCCAGCGATCTGTTACGTGCCTCGGAGACTGCCCGCTATGTAGCACAAGCTCTGTCGATGCCAGCGGTGTATGACCTTCGTCTGCGTGAGATCCATTTTGGTGAGTGGCAGGGGATGACCTTCGAGGATGTTCGGCAGCACGACCCTGAGGCCGCTGCCCGATGGTCGGCAGACCCGGTCCAGTGTCGTCCACCAGGTGGTGAGACGTTGGCTGAGTTGGCGGCGCGTGTCGTGGATTGCCTGGAGGAGATCCGCGCGCGTCACGACGGAACAGTGTTGGTTGTGACCCATGGTGGTCCAGTCCGTGTTGCCCTTTGCACTTTCCTGGCCTATCCGCTGAGGCAGAACTGGCGCTTCGAAGTCCATAACACCTCGGTCTCGGAGCTGGTGTGGCGCGATCGTGGCCCCGTGGTCGTGCGTTGGAATGATACAGCTCATCTGCGCT
>CAZHBB010000037.1:0-3073 GCA_964530185.1 uncultured Anaerolineales bacterium | reverse complement strand
CAACGGCGGCGCTCCTGGGCGATAACCTCCAGCGCACGATTGAGCTCAATCAGATCCTTGGTAACAAGTTCCTGATCATCGCGGCGGACAAGCAGCGGATGAGCGCGCTCGATACGATTCAGGAGCTGGCAGATATCCTGAACCACACCGCAGAGGTCCTGGCTCCCCTGGGGATGGCAGTAGGGTATCATGCGCATCCCTTTGACTTCGTTAAATTCGGCGACCAGACTGCGTGGGAGATCCTCTTTAGCAGCACGCGTGACGAGGTGATCATGCAGCTTGATATCGGCAACTGCGCCAATGGCGGCGGGGATCCCATTGCGATGTTACGGAAGTTCCCGGGCCGTGCACGCTCGCTACACCTGAAGGACTACGGCGGCGAGCCAGGCTCGGTCATTGGCGAGGGCAAAGCGGATTGGGAGACGATTTTCCATCTGGCGGAGACGCTCCATCATCCGGAATGGTACGTCGTGGAGGAAGGCGGGCCGGACGGGCTGGGCTTCGATGTCTGCCAGCGCAGCCTAGAAGCGCTGCGGCAGATGGGCAAATAGGGCAAAGCAACACATTGGGCGAGGCCCAGACCAGACTAAGGTCTGGGCCTCCTGTTCTTCCTGCCTCTGCGCTCACAATTCCATCCGCCTCGTCCCGCGACCCATGGACGGTCAACACCTCCGGGGCCGATGTGAACCGATGAGGAAATATCATGGGTCATTGAGGGCTGGTTGGTGAGAATCTCTCTTCACACCAGTCGTCAATCGTGGCGATTCAGCCGACTTTTACCCCCACTACCAGCGCACAACCCGGACTCCTGCGCAGTGGAATCCATCGTGTGGATGCGAAGCCCGCCTTCCTGAGCCAATCGACGACTTGGTCGGGGGGATAGGTCTGTCCGCTGACCTCCATGAAAAGGTCGAGCCCCAGCAGTCCGGCTGTGGCCCGGGCTGTGGGCCCAGAAGTTCTCATGGCCATCTGGTCCATGATGATCACTCTCGCGTTTGGGTTGAGTGCCTCGGCGACCTTGCGCAGCAATGTCACGTTTCTTGTGGGCCGGTACATGTGAATGATGTTGAACAGCAGGGCGACGTCGTAGCCACGTCCCAGATCATCCTCCCAGAAGTCGCCCTCCTGGAAGGATACCTGATCCCCCATATCTTCAGCCGCGATCGTCTCCTCGGCCACTTTCCTGGCTTGGGGCCAGTCGAATACGATCGCCGAGAGGGCCGGGTAGCGACGGCAGAAGCTGATGGCGTGCAGCCCATGCCCACCACCGAGGTCAATCAGGCGGCGGGCCGTGGGTGGTAGCTTCACTTTGGTCAGGATCTCTTTATCTACTACGCGCGCAGCGGTCAGCATTGCGGCATGGTAATGCTCCCATCGCTCTGGATGTTGGTTCAGCCATTCCCAGGCTGATATGGAAGGGCTACCCTGGCGAATAGCCTCATCCAGGCGATCCCATCGCTCAAGAAGGTCCCTGGCGTAAGGGAAGGCACTCGCAAGGCTCTCTGGCGAACTGCGTGCCATCCACCTGGAGGCCATTGGGGTGTTGGCGTAGCGCCCCCCCTGTCTCGTGACATACCCAAGGGCCTCCAGGGCCTGGAGTAGCAGCGCCGTGCCCCGCTCGTCGGTGTCGATGCGGTGCGCGAGTTCCGCCGCAGACAGATTGCCCTCTTCCAATACATCAAAGACCCCGAGCTTGAGCGCTGTGTATATCGCCTTGAAAGCTAGGGCCCCCAACACGTCTAACATGGGACCAGGTCCCTGGTTAAGTGTGAGGAGAATGGTCCGCTCTATGAGATTAGGCCTGATAGGCATGGTTCCCTTTCCTTAGCACTGACGATCATTGAATGGCGACCCGTCGGCTCCGGTCGCCGAGCAAAGGGCTTGGCCCTATGGGGTCGCAGCTCGGACGCACTGAACCTCGATTCATGAGCAGTGTGGTGGGCTTTGGTCGTGCCCGGTCTAGCGGTTGAACGATACCTGATGGATGGTCGCGACACCTGGGGAGCGATCAACAGTCGCACATCGCTCTTGTGCAGATGCCCGGCCATCTATGGCAACTGTCTCACAGACGAGAGCCCACTACGCGGCTTGAACGCCCGCTGGAGTGCTCTGAATTTGTCCTGTTGAGTCGACAAGTCCTCGAAGTGGAAGACGATGAGGCCTTGCGATGGTTCCTTCATCCCTATCCTGATAGCGCGTTCAAATTCCTCGCTGGAGACCTTTTCTGGGTCGTCCATCGATTGTATCAACGGAACGACTGACTGCCCGGTCGTTCGATCGATGGCTTCTACAATCTCACCAATCCATTCCACTGGCCGATCAACGATCTTGTGATAGGCCATGACCCCAAATACATCGACGTACGGGGATTGAGCCGCAAAGTCCTGACCGATGATCGACCGTATCGCTCTCCCGTACTCATTCTCAGACCACGGCACCGCAAAAATCCCTAGCTGGATTGGCTTCCCTGACTCTACGATCCGGTCGTGCACTTCCCTCACGAATCCCGTGATCTGATCACATTTCCATGATATCCACTGCGGGCCCTCGGGTGCTCCGCCCACGTCCCTTTCGTATTTCTCGAGGCAATGATCACAGAAACAATACTCTGTGATGGGCGAGCTTCTCACCTCCTCCCAATGACACGGATAGCGGATGAAATCAAGCCACAGGCCATCGACGTTGAACTCTTGAAGAATCCGGTCGATGATCGATAGCTTCTCTTTGCGAACCCCTGGGTGATTGGGGCAGACACCATAGTACCAATCATGGGGCTCCATGGGCTTTCCATGTCGGTCAACAGGCCGCGAGTCAGGGTACTTCTGCCACATCTCCTCACCGACAAAGAGGCTGATTTCAGCGTACACTTTCACACCCTGCTCCCTCAGCGTCTCCACATGGTCTCCGCCGCAATATTCCCATTTGAGTGAGATCTCGTTCACACCCAGGTCGAGAATCTTCGCTGTCTTTTCCTCGGTGAGAGGTTGCACCAGAAACGCGCCCTTTTTCATCTCTCTATCCCTCCTGGCTCAGCCAGCTCGTCAGTGTGTCAGGCTGTTCTCATTGTAGCATG
>CAZHBB010000036.1:28501-30664 GCA_964530185.1 uncultured Anaerolineales bacterium | reverse complement strand
TGCAATGTATCGTCAATGTCATTCTATGGTGGGTGGAACCGCTCTGACAAAGGCACAAGATGCGCTGGTCATCAGGAGGGTTTGTTAACCATCCGCTAGCTGAACAGCGGATACCACTCGATCAGTTTAGTACGGTCGGGACTTGACAGCCATGTTATAATAGAGTTGGACAGCACTTTTGGTGGGCGCGCACGCTAAAGTGCTGTATCTCCTGCGCAGGAGGTGGCATATGGACCATTTAGCTTATCGGAGGGCCCGGCATTAGCCGGGTCCTCTCTTTTTTTGGTGAATCTGTCACCTTAACCCTTGAAAAGCATGACTGAATATGATATGATTGCGCCAGATTGATGGAATAGTTACAGGAACTGCTCACACACAATTTATACATATCGATTAAGCTCAATGTATCCAGATAGTGAGATTCTCTTTCCGCCCCGGTGTATCGAGCAACTCGGCGATCTACGAGGTCCCAAATGGCAGGCTTTGGTGCGACACGTCATCACGCTCCCCCACAGCCATGAGGAAGTCGTGGCCTTCGGCCTTATGATGATCCGACTGAGCAGTTGCCTGACATGTGATCTTGATAGCTACCGCGCCTCGCTAGGCTGCTGTACCTGTGCTCGCCGATCGGTGAGTGGCTACAAAGAGGATGACGAATCGCTCTTGGCACTGTACGCCAAGTCCCTGGAGGACGTCAGAGCTTACCTGAGCAAACCACTCCCACTCGAGGTCTCTCTCTTACTAGAGGAAAAGGTCTCGGCTGCACCCGGTGGAGGTCACTAGTTGGATAGATATACCCGGGAGCCCCGACATCTCATGAAACCCTTCTTGCTTACCGCGCTCCTGGGCGCGGTCTTTTTGTCGCTTTGCCTTGACAACCCAGAAAACTGGCTATTCAACCTGACAGGTGAGGAGACTCCTGGTGCTCAGGTACGAGGCTTAGTACAATGGGCTATGGGATGGACCCATCCTCAACCAAAGACTATCCCCAATGAACCCGTCGCCTATGCCGACTTGATCCCCTTCGGAGTGAACACCTTTCTAGAACAGGAAGTCGAACCAGAGAAACGCGAACGGTCATTGCAGATGATCCAGTCTGCCGGCTTTCACTGGATCCGGCAATCCTTCCCCTGGTATGACATCGAAATCCACCGCAAGGGCGACTTCGAAGACCGACGACACAAACCCTATCGTTCAGCCTGGGAGAAATACGATCATATCGTCTCGCTAACCGAACAGTACGGGCTGGAGATTATCGCGCGACTGGAGGCGCCGCCAGCGTGGAGCAGGCATGATGGAACGGCGCGAGGCGCTTTTGGGCCCCCAGACGACTATCGAGACTTCGCCGACTACGCAGCCGCTGTTGTAGACCGATACCGCGGTCGGATCCGTTTCTATCAGGTCTGGAATGAACCCAATATCTATCCTGAATGGGGCAACCAACCCGTGGACCCCGAAGCATACACTGAGCTGCTCTGTCTGACCTACGAGCGGATCAAGCAAGTGGACCCGGATGCCATTGTGATCAGTGGGGCCATGGCACAGACCATCGAGTTGGGCACGTGGAACAACGACTACCAGGGCAACAACCTCATGGACACCGTCTTCCTCCAGCGCATGTACGCCGCCGGTGCGGCCCACTGCTTTGACATCATGGCTGTGAACGACTACATGCTGTGGTCTGGCCCCACCGATCATCGATCCACGTTACGGGACATCAACTTCTCGCGCCCCATGTGGATACGAGACGTGATGGTGGCCAACGGGGATGCCCAAAAGCCTATCTGGATCACCGAAATGAACAGCAATGCTGCCCCAGAGCATGTCCCCCCGCGTTTCGGGCGAGTCACCCCTGAGCAACAGGCTCGGTGGGCGCCCCTCGCTTTCGAGCGCATTCAACGGGAATGGCCCTGGGTTGGAGTCACGACTGTGTGGTTCTTCAAGCGCGCGTCCGATGCGGAGGTGAACCAGCCGTTCTACTACTTCCGCCTCGTGGAGCCTGACTTTACCCCCATGCCAGTATACACAGCTTTAACAGACTATCTCCACACCCTCACACCTACTCTCTACCTGGGTTACCATCAGGAAACGTCCTGGCAACTTTCGTACCGGGGACCCTGGGAGGATGTACTCGATCCCGACACCCCTCTACGGGGCTACCGC
>CAZHBB010000036.1:0-28401 GCA_964530185.1 uncultured Anaerolineales bacterium | reverse complement strand
CCGGGGACCCTGGGAGGATGTACTCGATCCCGACACCCCTCTACGGGGCTACCGCTGCGCCACGTCCAGGGACTCCACCCTGGAATTCGACTGGGAGGGTCGTCACTTGATCCTGATCCCTGGGTCACGCCCGGGGATGATTCGAGTCACTGATGAGAGAGGATACACTCAAGAGTTTCTCTTAGAGGGAAGACCTGTCTCCCTCCATCACTCTTTGTGGCCTGAGCACCATCGGTTTACCTTGACGGTGGCCCAAGGTGAGATCAGCGTCGACGCGCTGGAGATACGTTAAGCTCCACTGAACCATACTTAGCACGCCCGGCAGGCTCACAGAAAAGGCCCGGCACCCCATCCTGGGCCTACCGGGCCTCAACACAGCAGTCAGCCATGACCTATCAGGCTTCAGTCTGTGCCTCTTCCTTCTCCTCCCCCTCCTCTCCGGCCGTCTCCTCCTCCTGCCCCTCCACCGCCTCTTCCGTGCCCTCTGTGGCTTTTTGTTTCAGAGCGGTAATCTGCTCCTGCAGCTCTTTAACCCGGGCTTCAAGCTCCTTAGTAGCGGCATCGAGCTTCTCACGCACATCGGTCAAGAGAACCTCTGCTTTAGCGCGGGCTTCCTCTGCGGTCTTCGTTGCCTGCTCCGAAAGCTCCAGGGATTTCTGTCGGATCTGCTCCCGTGTTTCATCCCCCGACTGTGGTGCAAAAAGCAATCCAACCGCCGCACCCAACAACGCGCCGGCAAAAAAACCCGTTACAAATGTCGCGAAATCGCCACTTTCCTGCTTTGCCATGGTTCACCTCCTGTTACCCAATTTACTACTCCCGACGATTGTCATGCCCTGAACGAGAGCGCATTGCCCCAGCCACACCCAAAATATCCCTAACCATACGGCGTATGCCAGCAGTAAAGCTGGCGGCCTGGATAACTGGTGTAACCACGTTCTGACTCATGAACTCCGTAGTTCCCCGCACCGTTGAGACGGTGTCGTTGACCGATCTCAGAAGTGGCTGAATCTCCTCACGCAGCACCTGGATCAGCACTTGAAGCTGGAAGATCAACAGCAACATGGCTAACCCGATCAGCAACGTGGTCACAGCCACAAAGACAATGGCGATGTCTCGTACAACCTGAGTGGCGGTTGGGAAACGAGCCATCAAGACCACAGCCCCCACAACAAGAACCAGAAGGACAACCGCGCCGACGATAAGCCACACCCGCGTGCGTCGCGACGCCAACGAGTCCACCATCGACGACGTATCGCGTACTGCGGACTCCTCTGAAACCTCCACTTCGTTGTGGTCAACTGAGGCTGGATCTGAAGCCATGCGCCCTCCTTATCAATGGATACAAAACTATTCTATCACGCAGTATCAATTATGACAAGAAGGCCGGCAACAAAATAAGGTTAGGCGATCTGTCTCTCTCACTGCTCCAGCATCCCCCAAATCTTCACCAAAGCTGGGACTCTACCAAACTTTGCAAGGTGATTGTTTTCTTTTTCCTTCTGTGTTATACTTAATCTGCTCAACTAAGCGTTGAGCTGCCATAATGATTAGAAGGAAAGTGAAAACGTGAGCTTTGACCATAGACCCTCGAGCCGTGAAAAAGAAATTGCAGAGTGTGTCCAGAACCTTAAGAGCCCCAATCCTCGCCTGCGGTCGCAGGCAGTTGAGGATCTGGGCAAGCTAGGTGCCTTCGAAGCCGTTCCAGAGCTGGTTGAACGGCTGCAGACGGATGTGAACACCTACGTGCGCAGCGCCAGTGCAGAGGCCCTAGGGCGTATTGGCGATAGCCAGGCCATCTTTCCACTGATGGATGCGCTGCGGGATCCATGTTCGTTTGTGCGTCGCGCGGCTGCGATTGCACTGGGCCAAATGCAGGCCAAGGAAGCGCAAGGGGCGCTTCTCCGTGCGTTGGAGGATCCCAACTTCTATGTCCGGCGAGCCGCAATCAACGCTATCGGGAAACTTGAAATCCCCGATCTCGCGCCCCGTCTGTTGCCATTCCTGGAGACACCTGACCCCCGTATCCGACGGACGGCGATTATTGCCCTGAGCCGGCTTGGTAGCCGGGAAGCTGTGCCTGCTATGGCTGCGCTGCTGGAGACTTACCTCGTATCCCCCAATCAACGTGACCTGCCGGTGGTCAAGACCCTGGTCACGGCGCTGGGTGACCTCAGGGCGCGTGAAGCCGTCCCGGTATTGACCGAAGTCTTGCGAGGTTATGTGGGTGTGCGATCGCTGACAGCGGCAGCGCTTGGCGCCATTGGCGACGATTCAGCAGCTCCAGCCTTGGTAGAGGCGTTGCGCGACGACGGAAGCCGCAACCTCCAGTTGGCTGCTCTGAAAAGCCTGGGCAGGCTCAACTATCGACCCGCAATACCTGAAGTGCGCCGGTTCCTGGACGCGCCTGATCCGCGACTGCGCCGTACCGCGGCACTTACTTTGGGTGCTCTGGGAGATGTCGATGCAACCCCCCGTCTACTAGAGATGGCACAGCAGGATGAAAGCCCGTTGGTCCGTCCTGCAGCAGTCGAGGCTTTGGGACAGTTGGGGGATCGACACGTCCTCGAGGCGCTGCTGCCGCTGATCGACGACGGGAATGCCTACCTGCGAGCAGCCCTGGCCCATGCTCTCAGTACTCTGGATGGGGATACACCTGAGGTCCGACAGGCGTTGCTCCGACTGCGCAACGACAAGGTGCGACACGTAGCCCTTGCGGCTGAGCGGGCTTTGGCCCGTTGCCCGTCACTATTGGAAACTGAGAGCACCAACGTACAGGGGTACCCTAAACAGGAGCACAGGCATCGGTCCTGGCTCAAGCGTTTCCTCGGCCGGTGAGTGACTAGCAGTGAGAGGCCTGCGCGACACAACTGCGAGGCGTGCTCGATCGATGAAGCAAACACTGGGATTCTCATTGAACTAAGGGCGTTTCGTACTCCTCTTGCCTCGAAACGCCTGGGAAAGTGAGGGAGTTGATGTCAGTTACAGCCGTCGTCGGTGCTCAATGGGGGGATGAGGGTAAGGGCCGGATTGTGGACTACCTGGCCCAAACTGCTGATCTGGTGATCCGCTTCCAGGGTGGAGACAATGCGGGTCACACTGTTGTGAACGAATTTGGCAAGTTTGCACTACATCTGGTTCCCTCGGGGATTTTCAATCCGAGCACTGTCTGTCTGATTGGTGCAGGCACTGTAGTCAATTTCGAGACGCTAGGGGATGAGCTCAGGCATCTAGAGGCCGCTGGGGTGGAGACGAGTAACCTCTTTGTGGACCGACGGGCCCATGTGATCCTGCCTTTCCACCGTTTGCTGGATGGCGCAGAAGAGGCGCGCCGCCATAAAAGCGGCTGGCAGGTCGGCACAACAAAGCGAGGCATTGGTCCCACTTACGCCGATAAGGCAGCCCGTTACGGGATTCGTGCAGGGGAGTTGCTCGATCTGAGCCGGGTGCGCACCCGGCTGGAGTTATTGGTGGCCCGCAAAAACCGCGAGTTGGCTTTCTATGGCTTGCCTGAGGTCACTGTCGATGACCTGCTGACCCTCTGCGCGCGTTGGCATGAGGAGTTCGAGGAACGGATCATTGACAGTGTACCCCTGGTGCGCGATGCGGTCCGTGGCAAGAAAGAGATCCTGTTGGAGGGCCAATTGGGTGTGATGCGGGATCTGGACTGGGGGATCTATCCTTACACGACCTCATCGTCTCCCACTGCCGGTGGGGCATGTGTAGGGGCAGGAGTCCCTCCACGCGCCATTGACCACGTGTTGGGCGTCGTGAAGGCTTACTCAACCTCGGTGGGAGGCGGGCCATTCCCCACCGAATTACACGACGCTACCGGGGAACGATTGCGAGAGCTGGGCGGCGAGTATGGAGCCACAACAGGCAGGCCACGGCGCTGTGGTTGGTTCGATGGCGTTGCTATTGGCTACGCCAGTTGGCTCAATGGATTCACCGGCATCGCCGTGACGAAGCTCGACGTCCTCGATAGTTTCAAGACGCTGAAGATCTGCGTGGGTTACCGGCTGGGAGATACAGAGCTGGATCATGTTCCCGATACGCCGCTCCAGGAAAAGGTGGAGCCGATCTATGAAGTCTGGCCTGGATGGGAAACTGACACAAGTCGAGCGCGTTGTTGGGACGATCTGCCCGAGCGAGCACAAGCTTATGTCAAGCGGATCGAAAGCCTGGCGGGGGCTCCTGTGCGCTTCGTCTCGGTGGGACCGCAGCGAGATCAGATTATCGTCATCTAATCCAATCGAGGGAAAACCTGGTGGAAGCGTCCGGTTACGCGCATGATACTTTCCTCTCACCCTTCACCTGGCGCTATGGGAGCCAGCGCATGCGCGAGATATGGTCCGAGGTCCACAAACGTCGACTACTGCGCCGCGTCTGGGTGGCACTGGCGACAGCTCAACACGAGGCGGGGTTGGTCACTGCAGAGCAACTTGCCGACCTCAAGGCGCACGAAGAGGATATCGACATCACCCGGGCACGGGAGATCGAAGCCGAGATCCATCACGATCTGATGGCAGAGGTCCGGGTTTACGCGGAACAGTGCCCAATCGGTGGCCGCATCATCCACCTTGGTGCTACCAGCATGGACATCAGTGACAATGTGGATGTGCTTCGCATGCGGGAAGCGCTTGACCTGCTGCTGGACGAATTGGCGGAGCTGTTGCGTACTTTGACAACCCAGATCGAACAACGTGCCGGGCAGGTTTGCATGGGATTCACTCACCTGCAGCCAGCGGAGCCTACCACGGTCGGATACAGGTTGGCTCAATACGCGCAGGATCTGTGGATGGATTATCAGGCCCTTCAGCAGGTCCGCAATATGCTCAGAGGCAAGGGGATCAAGGGCGCGGTGGGCACATCGGCCTCCTATGCTGTACTTCTGGAGGGGACAGGCCTCTCACCAGCGTCTTTCGAGCAGCGGGTCATGGCGCTACTTGATCTCGAGCCTTTCATGGTCACCACCCAGGTCTACCCCCGCAGGCAGGACTGGATGGTGTTGAGTGCATTGGCCGGGCTTGCCGGCTCGCTCTACCGATTCGCGTTCGACCTCCGCCTCTTGCAGGCGCCGGCCTTTGGCGAGTGGAGCGAACCCTTCGGAGAGCGACAGGTTGGCTCATCCGCGATGCCTTTCAAACGAAATCCGATTCACTCTGAGAACATCGATTCACTGGCGCGGCTTGTCGCCAGTCTACCCCGCATCGCCTGGGACAATGCGGCGCATTCACTGCTGGAGCGTACGCTGGACGATTCCGGCAATCGGCGGGAGATCCTCCCGGTAGCTTTCCTGGCAGTAGATGAGATCTTGCACACCGCAACTCGGATCCTTCAGGACTTGCGTGTTTATGATGTGGGTATCGCGCATAATCTGGCCCGATACGGGGTCTTCGCTGCCACGGAGCGGCTGTTGATGACATTGGTACAGCGCGGTGCCGACCGCCAGGCGATGCATGAGGTGATCCGTCGCCATGCAATGACTGCGTGGCAAACTGTGATGAGCGGGGAGGATCACAATCCGCTGCCAGAGCTGCTGGCGAGTGATCCCCAAATCGGGGCCTATCTCACCCCGGAGGAGGTCTTCGCCTTGTTGGACGCCAGTCAGCATATCGGCGATGCCCCAGAGCGCGCACGGAAGCTTGCGCGGACGATCCGTACAGCCCTGTCCGACCGATCCTGAATGAGCGAGTCTATCCTGGTCTATGGTCTGTCAGCCAATCCCATTCACATAGGCCATGTGGAGACGGTGACACAGGCCTATCAAGCCCTCTCCAAACTGGACATCCCGGTGACTCGGATCCTGCTGGTGCCCACCTATCGGCGCAACCCGGTTGGAGCTGACAAGTCGCGCCTGCCAGCGACCTTCACTGCACGGTACATCATGTGCGCTCTGGCGGCTCGAGAGATCAGGCAGAGACTTGGACTGTCCCCTCAGGCCGTCTCGGTTAGTGATCTAGAAGCTAGGCTGGCCCGAGAGCGGCGGATGCCCAACTATACGGCTGAGACCTTGACGCTTCTGAAGCTACGCACGGCACCGAACACAGGGTTGCTCTTCCTCCTGAGCAGTGAACTCGTGGCAGGTGAAGCGCCCCAGTTTGGCCGGTGGTACCACCCATTGGCCATCGCGCGGCTCGCACTTCTGGCCATCGTACCCCGGCCCGGCTACGAGGCCAATCGGCGGTTTCTATCAGCCCTGCACCAGCGCGGGGCACACGTGGTCATGCTGGAGGACGTGCACACGCCTGCTATCTCCTCTTCAGAGATCCGCCGTCGCTTGCGGCATGGGGAATCTGTCGCAGCGTTGGCCTCACAGGGCCTCCTGACACCTCTTGTCGCACGATTCCTCTCGCGATATCCCCTGTATGCTCCACCCCCCGGAAAGGGGAAATCCACCAATGGGATGAGAGACGGCGGAGGCAGCCATGGTCCTCTACCCAGATGTTGCGGGCCGATAAGTGGAGATGATGGCGCTCTTAACCCGTGGCATCGGTAACTGTGCTCTGGAAGGGGCCCTCGGCATCAAAGCGCGTCACCTGGTGGAAACTTTCAGCGTCCTCTCGGTAATGGGCCCCCCGTGATTGGCGGTTGTGCCATGCGGCGCGTGTGACGATCCAGGCGGCCTGTGCCATGTTCCGCAAGCCCACCAGAGGGTCGTTCAAGCGCGTCGATCGGTAGAACTCATCGATCACTTCCCAGAGATGGTTCAGATCTTTCAGGGCGCGCGCCAACCGATGTGTGTTACGAGACAAGCCCACATAGAGCCACATGATGTTCTGGATAGTCCGCGAGTCACGGTAGACAAGGACAGGATCAGGCCCTTCGCCTGTACTCACGTCACGCCACGGGGGGATCTCCTCTTCCCGGGCCAGGGGAAGGTCACGACGACGCGCTATGTCTTCACCCGCCCGATAGCCCCACACCAGACCTTCCAGCAGCGAGGTGCTGGCAAGGCGGTTTGCCCCGTGCACACCCGTACAACTCACTTCCCCAACGGCGTACAGGCCACGGAGCGTACTCCGCCCCCACGAATCTACCAGAATACCACCACAGAAGTAATGGGCGGCCGGTACGACGGGGATAGGCTCCCGGGTGATATCGATCCCTGCTCGCAGGCAAGTCTCATAAATGGTGGGAAACCGCTGTGGAATGCGCGCGGCCGGCATGGCCGCGGTGAGATCCAGCAATACGTGAGGATAACCATGGGTCAGCATCTCCTGGTGGATAGCGCGTGCCACAACGTCCCGCGGCGCCAGATCACCCCAACGAGGCGCAACCTCATCCATGAAATGACGGCCGTCCGGCGTTGAGAGGCGAGCCCCCTCACCACGAACAGCCTCAGAGATGAGGAAATTATCCATACCAGGGACGGCTAAAGTAGTAGGATGGAATTGGATATATTCGGCGTTCACGATACGGGCCCCTGCCCGGTATCCCATGGCAAGCCCATCTCCCCGGGCACCTGGCGGATTGGTGGTGTGCCGATAGATCCGACCGATGCCCCCTGTTGCCAACACTGTGGCCCTGGCCAAGATCCGGTTCACTCTGTTTTCAGCGCGATCGAGGACATAAGCTCCATGGCAGGTGATAGGCCTGTAGACGGCCAACGGATCCGTACTATGATGAGAGGACGTGATCAGGTCGACAGCCGTCATGCCGGTCTTGAGGGTCACGTTGGGAAGCGTTTTGAGCTTCGCAATAAGCGCAGCCTCGATAGCGCGTCCAGTGCTGTCTCCCACATGCAGGATTCTGGGGATTGCGTGTCCCCCCTCCCGCGTAAACGTGAGACGTCCCGCTGCGTCGCGGTCGAAAGGGACCTTCAGTTCATCAACCAGCCAACTGTGCACAAGTGTTGGTCCTGCTGAAGCCAGGAGCTCGACGGCTGTAGGGAGGCTTAGACCCGCGCCGGCCCTCAGGATGTCCTCAACCAGCAGGTCTTCGGAGTCGCCTTCGCCGAGGGCAACGATACCGCCTTGTGCATAGCGCGTGTTGCTCTCTTCAGGGTCGCGGGTACGGGTGATGACAAGAATCTGGCGTTCCCGATCCTGGGCGAGCCTGAGTGCAGTAGCAGCTCCAGCGATCCCACATCCGATGATGAGGACATCCGTGATCATAGTCATGGTAATCTGTCCTGAGATCTCACAGAGCCAGCATGCGCTGCAGGGCAACCCGCGCCCAACGTGCTGTGTCCTCATCGACGGTTACCTCATTGACGAGTTTCCCGTCGACAAGCGCTTCGAGAGTGGCAGCGACCTGGCCAAGGGTGATCCGACTCATGGTGGTGCAGAACGGCGGGATATCGGCCAGCGGCACAATGAGCTGTCCCGGGTGCTCTCGCTGAAGGCGAAACACTAAGCGGGTCTCAGTCCCTATAGCCCATGCCGCGCCAGGTGGCGAGGCCTTTACGAGTTTGATGATGTGAGCCGTGGAGCCGCTCTCATCGGCCAGGGCAACGACGTCCTCGCGACACTCTGGATGGACGACGACGCGGATGCCGGGATATGCCGCTCGAACTCTGTGGACATGTTGAGGGCGGAAACGTTGGTGCACGTCGCATGCACCAGGCCAAAGGATGATTCGGGCATGTTCCAGCGATCCACGTTCGGGTTCCTGCCCAGGACGCCAGAGGAGGATCTCATCGTCGGGGATCCCCATAGCGTATGCTGTGTTGCGTCCCAGGTGCTGGTCAGGGAAGAAGAAAACCTTCGGACGCTGGGAGAGCGCCCATTGGACCACCCGGTCCGCGTTACCTGATGTGCAGACAACCCCACCATGCTCGCCACAGAAGGCTTTGAGCGCCGCGGAGGAGTTCACATAGGTCACAGGAGTGATGTACCTGTCTGCATCCCCCAGAAGTTCGTCCAGACGTGCCCAGACCCGCTCGACCTGAGAGAGGGTAGCGGTATCCGCCAGGTAACACCCCGCTGTTGGATCAGGGCTCAAGACGTGCTGGTTGGGTTTGGCAAGGATCGCTGCGGTCTCTGCCATAAAGTGGACCCCGCAGAAGAGGATGTACTCAGCATCGGTCTCCGATGCCTGCCTGGAGAGCTGCAGGGAATCGCCACGGAAGTCAGAGACCTCAATGACCTCATCGCGCTGATAGTGGTGGCCCAGGATGATCAACCGGGGGCCCAATCGAGCTTTCGCATCTCGGATTATGGCCCGTAGTTGATCCGTCTCATCAGCGGGCTCACGGGAGACCTCCATGCTGATATCCAGGGCCGTAACCGAATGGGTCAGCCTACCGACAGAGATATAGTCGACCCCAGTGGCTGCAACGGCCTTGACGTTCCCCAGACGCACGCCCCCGGACGCTTCCAGGGGCACCTTGCCTGCAGCGAACTGTACCGCTCGACGCATTTCATCCAACGTCATGTTGTCCAGGAGGATGCGATCGAGGGGAGGATCACAGGCCAACGCCTCGCGCAGCTCGTCGAAGTTGCGTACCTCAACCTCGATTGGAAGATATGGGTAGCGTTCACGCGCTCGTTGCACGGCCGCATGGATGCTGCCGGCCGCTTCGATGTGGTTATCCTTGATGAGGATCATATCATAGAGCGCCATGCGGTGGTTTGTGCCCCCTCCCATGCGCACAGCGTACTTGTCCAATACGCGATAGCCCGGGAGAGTCTTGCGTGTGTCCAATATCGTGGCATTCGTGGTCGCGACGGCTGAGACCATGGTTCGGGTTAGGGTCGCGATGCCAGACATGCGTTGAAGGAAATTCAAAGCTGCGCGCTCCGCCGCCAACATACTCTGGGCGGGTCCGCGCACCTCAGCGATGACCTCGCCATCGACCACGACCTGTCCCTCTCGTACCAGAGGCTTGAAGTGAACCCTGTTGTCAACAGCCTGGAAAACCGCCGCAGCTACAGGCAGGCCGGCAATCACGCCTTCAGCCTTGGCTATGATACGTCCATACAGTTCCAGATCCGGTTCGAGCGTGGCGAGGCTTGTCGCGTCGCCAGGCCCGATGTCTTCCTCAATGGCCAATGCGATCAATGGTGCAGCCGCTTCCAGCAGTGTCTTTACGTTGATGTCCGTCATGCCGCAGCTCCCATATGTTGTTTCCCGCGGCTACAGGAGACCCTGGGCCTATCTGCCCGTAGAGTCAGATATCCTGTGCTCCGGTGCGTCCTGAGAGTACCAGATAGACAAAGTGTGGCAACGCCAACTGACGTCGCCAACGCCATGGTTCTAACACCAGACGATACAGCCACTCAAGTCCCAAGCGTTGGATCCAGGGAGGCGCGCGTCTGGAGATACCAGCGATGAAATCGAAAGAGCCACCCACGCCTATGCCGACCGGCGTGCCAGTGCGCTTCAAGTTACGGTAGAGCCATAGGTCTTGAGCAGGCGCCCCGTATGCGACCAGGAGAACGTCTGGTCGGGCAGCGCGCACCCTGGCAACAATGGCGTCCTCCTCAGCGGGCGCTGGAGAGCCAGCGTAACAGCCACAGAGTTGCAGCGTCGGAAACTTCCGTTGAAGGTTCGCTGCGGCACGATCTGCCACACCCGGCGCGGCTCCCAGGAAGAAAAGTCGCCATCCTTTCCCGGCCGCCTCCTGAGCCAGACGGGGGACCAGATCAGATCCTGCCACCCGCTCTCGAAGCCGTACTCCATGGCGCCGAGCCGCCCAAAGCACCCCGATACCATCCGGGACGCACAAAGCAGCGTGTAACAACGCGGTGCGAAACTCAGGATGGCGTCGGGCTAGCATCACAAACTCAGTGTTGACCGTGGCGATTTGATGCGCGTCATCCTCGTGGATCCAGCGTGCGATCCAGGCCAGGGTCTCCTCCATGGTAACATCGTGAATTGGGACCCCCATCAAGGTAAACACAGGCGAGGGTTGAGACCCCAGGCTCTCAACAGATGACCCGCCCGGGGTCTGGGAGGGGCCAGGCGGGTCACTTCTTCTATCATTAAACGGCTTCATGAGGCAGTACAAACACCAGGCTGTCCTCAGACAAACTGCAAGGCCCAATCACCGATGAGCCAGTAGCGGAAATCCTCGCCATTGGCGCACTGCAAGGCCCCAACAATCCCGTATACCAGGGCCCCCAGTGGCAACAGGAGAAAGATGAAAGTCAGGATCAGCGCGAAAGGGATAAGGAGAATGCCAATCAAGATAGCACTGAGGGCACCGACGAAGGCCCACATAAGGCCAATCAGGAGACCACCGCCAGCCCAAAAGATCAGTTGGAACAGGAATGCCTGCATAGCCTGATGGGCGACATAGCGAGATCTGTCCTTATAGACCAGATAGATCACCAGGGCTGCGATCACACCTAGAAACCCAGAGACCAGGTTCAACAGAATACTCAGATGGGCCAGCATCGCCCATGTACGCTCATCGCTAGGGGATAGCGGTGCGGGAATATGCACATGCTGTGCTGGAGCTTGTACCCCAGAATGGTTGGGCTCATTTTGCGCATTCATCGAATCCTCCACTCACATCAAGCGTCTTTCGTCGTCCACTTTTCGTTGGGGGCTTGCGGCACATAGTTGATCACCCTGGAGAGTAGTACGGATGACCCGTGGAGAAGTTGCATGGATAACTTGCCATTCCCCGATGCGATGCCCATCTATCACAGGACGCTTTACCCTTCCTCCTCAAACTTCTGGACTTGATAGACCGACACTTTGAGCTCCCCCTCGCGCCAGGCGCGGCCAGGCAGTCCAGCTTTGTAGCAGAGTTGCGTCAAGAACTCCTCTGGCGTGGGTAATTGCTCCCAGACCTGGGGAAGGAAGGTGGCCCGATGCCAGCCTCGCTCGATGATGACACCGTCGACAGAAGGGCGCAGCTTGCGCACCAGATCCTCCGCGTCAGTGTATGACAGAGGTTGGGGTGAAGTCAGGACAGAGACTTCCACGACGATGTCGTCCAACTCGTTTGCTACAAGAGGAGGGAACCTCGGGTCCTCGAAAGCTGCTGCCAGAGCATTAGCTTTGACATCCTCTAGCAAGGGGCGGTGGGCGATCAGTGAACCGATACAGCCTCGAAGGGCTCCTGACCGCGTGTGCAGCGTGACAAATGAAGCCCCCGGCTCCTGCAATCGCGTTGACGGTGGCGCGCATAGGGACGCTTGGGGCCTCCGCCCGAGGGCTTCCTCAATCGTGTGACGCGCCAGGGCCACCAGGTACATACCTTCCTCGTGCGTTAGGTGCTCCATGGTCACCCCACCTCCTGCGTATAGGCTACAGCAGCGTATCCCACCACCTGTCGCGTGTCTCCTGTGATATCCCCTGAGGTCCGATAGTCCAGCAGGTGCGGACGCCAATCTCTGGACTCGGCAAGTGACATCAACGTCAAGATTGGCGCTACGCCGCAGGCCTCCCCCTGAGCAACCGCCGCCTCATCACCCTTGAGAAGGGCCTCCAGGAGCGACTGGTCGAGCCGGTATGCCATCTCGTTGGTGTGGTAGTGGCTTAGGTCAGAACTGACGATGATCAGATCATCTGCGGTGACATGAGGGCCCAGCTCCGCAGCAACAGCCAGCGGGTCCACCTGCCCGTACAGCAGAGGCACCGTCGGCACCTCTGGCCATATAACCTGGATAAAAGGGTATTGGACCTCCAAGCAATGTTCTGGGATGTGAGGGGTGTTGATGGCACTGAAGAGAGAGGAGGATTGTGCGAGCTTCCGGGCAAAGGTACGGTCAACGGGTTGGACACCCAGAGGGGTCCTGAATCCATCCACATCGGCAACTGCGACGCCCGGGAACCAGCTACGGTGCGATGGGCCCAGAATGAAGATCCGTGCCGGTGCCTGGGCCTGGTCGGCGAGCAGTCTGTAGGCGTAGGCTGCGACGGGCCCGGAGTACATATAACCTGCATGGGGTACGATCACTGCGCGGACCGATGTCAGCGCCGGTGGATTTGCTGTCTCCAGGTAACTTGCGATCTCCGCACGGAGTACTCCAGCCTGTGCGGGGTAAAACATCCCGGCCACTGCGGGCGAACGGATATCAGCCATACCCACCTCCTTCTGTCCTGACTACAGAGATGTCTTGTTCTGGCCCCCTGCTCTGGACTACTCAGGGCATTTTCAGTGTCCTTGCCCAACAACGCCAGGCCTAAATCATTGTATCATCATGCTGGCCAGCCGGCTCATCGCTCCCTCTCTTCAGGGCCTCCTTCAAGCTAAATCCCAGCCTGCGTTGCTGAGGACGTACACTGAGGACTTTCACCCAGTGACGCTCTCCAACCTTGACGATCTCTGCAGGATCATCCACCTTGTGCTCGGCAAGTTCCGAGATGTGAATCAACCCTTCCAGTTCAGGGTGTGCTACGAGGGCTGCGAAAGCACCAAACGCGGTGAGGTTGACGATGGTCACTTCCACAAGATCGCCTGGTTTGCACACTTCCTCCACAGTGCTCCAGGGATCCGGTTCGAGCCGCTTTAGACTGAGTGCCAGTCTCTCCTTCTCAAGGTCGATATCCAGGATATATACGTCAATGGCCTGCCCTACCTTGAGGAATTCATGAGGGTCGTTGATCCGCTGCCAGGAGAACTCTGAAATGTGCAACAGGCCATCGACTCCCTTGACATTGACGAAGGCACCGAAGGAAACAATGTTACTGACGACACCCTTTTCGACCGTGCCGACTTTGAGTGTCTCCAGGATCCGTTGTTTGCCCGCACGTCGATGTTGAGCCTGACGTTCTGAAAGGATCAAGCGGTTTCGATCAGGGGTAACCTCGATGACCCGGAGCTTGAGTGTCTCACCCACTAGATCTCGCCATCGCTGGTCCGGTCGTGTAGGAGTCTGAGGATGATGCCGACTGGCCATGAGTTGCGAGCCAGGGACAAAACCACGGAGCCTCCCCAATCGCACGATCACGCCGCCCTTGTTAGCATCAATCACAGTGAGCTCAACGGTCTCTCCACTTTCCATCAAGGCCGATGCTTTATCCCAATCATCCTGTTGGGCGGCTCTGCTGAGGGAGACGATTACGGTGCCGTCGTTGTCGGTGTCCAACACGTATACGGCGATGGGCTCCCCTGGCTTGAGGTCGTGCAGGGCTTGACGTGACATACGTTCGACCTCTCGTGGGTGAACAAGGGCATCTGACTTACCTCCAATGTCAACCAGAATCGATTTTGGCGTCACTGATGAGATAATGCCCTCAATGATCTCCCCTCGCTGGAAGCGATGAGATTCAGCATATTCTTCTAACAACATGTCCATTGGGTTGACATCAGAGTCAGCAAGCGGCGTCGGATTCTCCATGGATGGGCGTCTCCTGAATGGTGTCTTCATCTTCAATTATAGACATCTCTTTTGGACCTGCAAAGAGGTAGACAAAAGAAAAGACTTTCCGGCCCTCTGACGCGCTGATCATACCATAGCAGGTATTCATGGACGTCTCTCCATGTTCCTCGTTTCGAGGACGAGGCGTCACCAAACCAGTTGCTGAGGCACCGATCGCAGCTATACTGATCGCTGTGTGTTGAGATGGCGTGGCTACGTCCATCTGGGCTCTAAGCCCGATTACAGAGTGAATAGATATGGAGTCACATCGCGATGATGGAGCCTCAGCCGCCAGAGATCGCCAAACGTCCCCAGGCCTTCCGTCAGCAGCTTCGGACGCTGCCCGCATTCCGTGCATTGCTACGGGCTGTGGAATCGGACTTTTATCAAGGGCTCGAGCGTCCTGCTCCGGTGCTAGACCTGGGATGTGGTGATGGTCACTTCGCCGCCGCGGCGTTTGATGCACCCCTGGATGTGGGTATTGACCCTTCACTGACCTCACTGCGAGAGGCGAGCCGCTGGGGTGCCCATGACTACCTTCTCTGCGCTGAGGGTGGAGATTTGCCCTTCCCCAGCGGATCCTTTGGGACGGTTGTGAGCAATTCGGTCCTGGAGCACATCCCCGATGTAAAGACTGTCCTGCGGGAAGTCGCACGTGTCTTGAGGCCAGGAGGGAGGTTCTACTTTTCAGTGCCAGGCCCGAACTTTCGGCGTTTTCTCTCCGTAGGGCGGTTTCTGGATCGGGTAGGGCTGCAGAGTATGGCGGAAGGGTACCGTCGCTTGTTCGACCGCATCTCGCGACATTACTACTATTTCACTCCGGCCCAGTGGCAGGAGTTGTTGGCCGGGTATGGCCTCATCACGGTGCGTTGGTGGCCCTATTTCTCAGTGAGGGCGCTGGCGGCACTGGAGTGGGGACATCCCCTGGGGTTACCATCCCTGTTGTGCAAAAAACTGACCGGGCGCTGGTTGATTGTGCCTCAAACATGGAATGTGCGATTAGTCGAGCGACTGCTCGGGCCTCTCTACGACGAGCAACCAGGAGGGCCGGGCGCCTATCTGTTCTTCTCTGCGCAGCGTGTCAAGGGACGTGGCGACTGAAGTGCGTGTCCCCAGATCGGCCGATGGTGCTATCTCCCGCTCGAGATCGAGCCCCTTTGCAGTAGGGCAGATGAGAAATCGCCGCTGGGTATTGGTTGGGCTGTATACGCTGCTGGCAGCGGTTAACCTGGCACGCGGGTTTCTGGCCTTCAGGTTGGTCCCTGTGTTTGCCAATTGGCCGCTCGCACTGCCTCTGCCCCTCCTCGGTGTCGTCTATCTATCTTGGGGGCTTCTCTTTCTGACGATTCTGGTTGCGGCCGTACGCCGTTTCGACGCCCGCACGCGTCGACATATCCGTGTATCGGGTACTCTTTATCAAGCTGTGATCTGGATGATCCACGTCATTGGCGATCGCAGCTCCTACGCGCGGATGCATTGGTGGCAGGACGCGCTCATGACGGCCGGGTTCTTAGCTACAATCCTGTGGCTCACAGCGCCGCCGGATAGACAAGGGGTTGAAACAAAACGTCGTTAATTCATGGAGGAGACACACAACATGGTTGATACACCTCAACGTTGGCGCCTTGACGATCTGCTGCCTGCTGCAGAATCCCCTGAGATGAAAGCTTTCATCGACACACTGATGGACCGCGTGCAGGAGTTCGAGGCCAGACGATCTGAACTAGCACCTGATATCCCCACAGAGCGGTTCAAGGAGATCCTCACGTTCTATGAGCAGCTCTACGCGGATATCTCCGCGTTGACGGCTTACAGCTATCTCTGGTTTTCCGAAGACACCGGGAACAAGGCGGCCTTAAGTTTCCGGGCACGGGCTAACCAGATTGCCGCCGATGTCGAGAATCGGGCCCTGTTCTTCACTCTGTGGTGGAAACAGTTGGAGGATGATGCCGCAGATCGCCTTCTGGAGGCAGCCGGCGATGCCCGGTACTATCTCGAAAGCTTGCGGCGTTTCACCCCTTACACCCTGAGCGAACCCGAAGAACGGATTATCAATATCAAGGACCTGAACGGTATTCAGAGCGTCCTTACGTTGTATGACATGCTCACCACGGGATTGGAGTTTCACCTGACCATTGAGGGAGAGGAGAAATCACTGACGCGCGGTGAGCTCATGGCCTACGTCTCTGACCCTTCGTCTGAGTTGCGGGCGGCTGCCTATCAGGAACTCCTGCGGCGGTTCGGTGAGCATCGAGATCTCTTGGGTGAGATGTACGCGGCCCGTGTGCGAGATTGGGCTCAGGAACAGGTGACACTGCGGGGTTTCGCCAAGCCCATCAGCGTGCGCAACCTCGCCAACGACGTGCCCGATGCGGCAACTGATACGTTGCTGCAAGTGGTCCGCGACAATCGCTCACTCTTCCAGCGCTTTTTCACTCTGAAGGCGAAGGCATTGGGGCTTGATCGGTTACGTCGATACGATCTGTACGCTCCGCTGTCTGATTCTGATCGACAATACGCTTTTGATGAGGCAATACGGCTGGTGGATGAGAGTTATCGCGCCTTCTCTCCCATACTGGCAGACCAGGCACAACGTGTACTCACGGAACATCATCTCGACGCCGAGGTCAGGCCGCGGAAGATGACCGGTGCTTACTGTTACGGCGTATTGCCGGGTCTCACGCCTTGGGTTCTAACGAACTACAGTGGGAGAATCAGGGATGTCTCCACTCTTGCGCATGAGCTTGGACACGCGGTTCACGCCTTGATGGCCGCTGATCACTCTGTGCTGACCTTTCACTCCTCGTTACCCTTGGCAGAGACCGCTTCGGTGTTTGGAGAGATGCTGCTGACGAACCATCTGCTGGAGCTTGAGCGCGATCCCGATGTCAAGAAGACCATCCTCAGCACTGTACTGGATGATGCCTACGCCACGATCATGCGCCAAGCGTATTTCGTCCTCTTTGAAGAGACGGCACACGAGATGGTGATCTCTCATGCCACGCCAGAGGAACTAGAGCTAGCGTATCTTGATAATCTCCATGAGCAGTTTGGCGAAGCAGTGGATGTGTCCGATGATTTCGCGCTGGAATGGCTTGCCATCCCTCACATTTACCATACGCCGTTCTATTGTTATGCCTATGCCTTTGGTAATCTGCTTGTGCTGGCTCTTTACCGACAATACCAGGAGATGGGCTCTGCTTTCGAACCGACCTATCTGAAGATCCTTTCGTATGGAGGATCAGCAAGTCCGGCGGCCATCATCGCTGAGGCAGGCTTCGATATGACGGTACGAGAGTTCTGGCAGAGTGGCTTCGACCTGCTCGAGGAGATGTTGAGCGAACTCGAAGAGGTAGTATAGAGTTCTGGAGTGAATCCGTGCGCAAGTGAACACAGGGCGTGGGTCCTATGAGGAGGATGAGCTCTATGGCAGTTGACGAGGAGAAGATTCAACGGCATAAGCAGCGCTGGCTGGAGACGATCTATCGCAAGGCCACCGCACGCTTCCCTGAGCGCAAGCCGCGTTTTGAGACAGGCTCTGGTATCCCACTGCCTCCGGTCGAAACTCCTGCTGACGTGATGCTAGACTACCTAGAGGATCTTGGATTCCCCGGAATGTACCCGTTCACCCGTGGGGTGCAGCCGACGATGTACCGGGCGCGGTTATGGACTATGCGTCAGTATGCAGGGTATGCCACGGCAGAAGAGTCCAATGCTCGCTATCGTTATCTTCTACAGCAGGGGCAGACAGGGCTCTCCGTCGCTTTCGATCTCCCCACCCAGTTGGGCTACGATGCGGACGATGAGCTGGCGAGTGGAGAAGTCGGGCGCGTCGGCGTGTCCGTGAGTAGCCTGGAGGATATGCGCGAGCTTTTCGATGGGATTCCCTTGGGGAAAGTCAGTACTTCAATGACGATCAATGCCCCAGCCGCTGTGCTCTGGGCCATGTATCTCGCTGTCGCGCGGGAGCAGGGCGTGGAGTTTTCGGATCTGCGAGGGACGATCCAGAATGACATCCTCAAAGAGTACGTAGCCCGCGGGACGTACATCTTTCCCCCCGGGCCCTCGATGCGTCTGGTCACCGACACATTCCGGTTTAGCGCGGAGCAGGTCCCCAAGTGGAACCCCATCAGCATCAGCGGGTATCATATCCGAGAAGCTGGCAGCACAGCGGTCCAGGAGGTTGCCTTTACGTTAGCCAACGGCATCGCTTACGTCAAAGCTGCCCTTGAGGCTGGCCTGGACATCGACGATTTCGCGCCGCGCCTGTCCTTCTTCTTCAATGCCCATAACAATTTCCTGGAGGAGATCGCGAAGTTCCGTGCCGCGCGTCGACTGTGGGCCAGGCTCATGCGTCATCGCTTCGGTGCACAAGACCCCAGATCGTGGCGCCTCCGCTTTCACACTCAGACTGCGGGTTCTACGTTGACCGCGCAACAACCTATGAACAACATCGTCCGCGTAACCCTCCAGGCTTTGGCGGCAGTGTTGGGAGGAACTCAGTCCCTGCACACCAATTCCATGGATGAGGCCCTATGGCTCCCCACCGAGGAAAGCGTGCGCCTGGCTCTGCGCACTCAGCAGATCATCGCTTATGAGTCTGGTGTGGCCGATGTGGTGGATCCCCTGGGGGGATCCTATCACATAGAGTACCTCACAAATGAGATCGAGCACCGTGCTCGGGCCTACATCCAGACCATTGACGAGTTTGGCGGCTCCCCTGCAGCCATCGAACGAGGATACATTCAGTCGGAGATCGCGGAAGCTGCCTATCGTGCGCAGAGGGATATCGAGAACAAAGCGCAGATCGTGGTGGGGCTGAACGAGTTCCTGGAGGAAGAGGGAGAGGTGCAGCTTGAGCGCCTCACGGTTGACCCTGCTGTCGAGGCCCGTCAGCGACGCCGTCTGGCTATTCTGCGCCAGCGAAGAGATGGAAGCCGCGTGTCTGCTCTACTGACTCGCATCGCGGAGGCCGCGCGAGATCCCGATGCCCCCATGATGGAACTCTTTATCGCAGCGGTCGAGGCGGAGTGTACCTTAGGAGAGATCTGTGGGGTGCTCCGACAGGAATGGGGAGAGTATCAGCCCCAAACCGTCCTGTGAGCCGTAGAAAAACTGCGGTTGGCCTGCGGTACCGGGGTGGCTAAGCTAAATCACTTCCACACTGACTTTTTTGCCCTGTTTGGCACCCAAGATCCGGGCCAGCGAACGGATGGCATTGATCGTACGACCCTTACGCCCGATGATACGTCCGACATCTTCAGCCGCGACCGAGATCTCGATCATGATCGTGGTCTCCCCCGCCGTCTCCCGAACCTCGACAGCCTCGGGTCTGTCCGCCAGGCTCTGAGCAATATAAAGGACCATGTCCCTGATGGTAGTCATTGGTGCCTCCTTCAAAGTACCGACGATGCTGATGTTGTCCTGGTCCACTTATAGTATAGACAGAGTAGGCAATATTGTACAGTCCTGCGGTTTACCTTTGGTGAGGTCTCAGTAACCGCTCCATCGCAGCAGCAGCTCCGGTACCAGGCGTGACAGATAGCACATCTTGGGCGAAGGAACCTGACTATGGTCCCCGCTTTCCAGAGCGGCATCCGCTCAAGCCTCTGTGGAAAATCCCCAACGCTCGAAGACATCCCGATAGACCCTCAGGATGTGCTCGCGAGAGAGCCCCATATCCTCCAGACGGTAGATGTGGCGGCTTTTATAATGACGCGCCTTTTGTGCTTCCTCTTTGAGCGTGGCGGCAAATGTCTGGCTTACCTCGAGCCCGAAGTGTTGATAGATTGCGCGCACGACGCCCTCCGGATCAGTGATCAGATCGTCGAACTTCACGAAAATTCGGCTCTCCTCGGGCGCCCGATCGAGGCGATCCACCGGGTAGCGATACCAGTGCTGGGTGGCCCGCAAGATGTACTCTGGATGGGGATAGCGATCCTTAGGCTCCGCCATAAGGCGCCACCAATGGGCTGACAGGCTGGCATAAGATGGGATGACCCGCAACGGATTACGTACAAGATAGATGATGCGTGCATCAGGGAAGGTCTCGTAAAGGGCGTCAACTTTGGGGGAGAAGTAGGGATTCTTGGACAAGATGTGTCTTTGATCGCCGTGGGCATACAAGTGCCGCTGGAGGCAATGGCGGTAGAAGCGCATGATAGCCCGTTTCTCAGACCGGCGCAGTCGAGTATCGAAGAACACGTAACGGTAGGCGGCCTTTGGGAAGCCAAAGAACAATCCAGCGATGATGGTACTGCCCTGATGGATCAGAAAGTACTCGTCTTCCTCTGGGACGAAGAGACTGATGCGGTGCATAATGTTCGAAGCCTGTACGTATCGGTCAATCCATCGCATCAGTCGATGGAGTAGACCACCTGCCCCCCGGTCCGCAGCAGCGATTGTGTTGATCAGCCGCCGTTGGGTGATCGAAGGCGCGAACAAAATCTCCCACAGCTTGATGCTGATGAAGTTCCTCTCATCTCTGGCCAACAGGCGATGCAGGAACGTCGTACCACTGCGTGGGTTGCCAATGATGAAGAACGGCTGTCGAATCTCGATGTGTCGATAGGTGGGGAAAAAGAGTTCATCAAGGCCAAAACTAGCCCATGTGAGCACCTCCAAGATAGTGTAGCCGAGATAGAAGAGAAACAATACAAGCAGGCGCTTAGGCGTCAATCGCGCCAGCGTGTTTTTCGCTCTGAAAAAGGAGAGGTATGTTATCTCAAAGAAGTTCTTGATATTGTAGGCCACGGGTTACTCTACCCCTTTGGCTCGGCTACGACTACGCTGGCATTATAGCACGGCTTGTCAAACGGGGTGGCTCTCCTTACCTTCCTGAACACAGATGACATAAATGTGATGTGACGGCGTCATTCGTACCTGGTCCGACGCACTGCCTGGACCGTGTCAGACGTTACTGCCCGCCGGATCGCAGAGAGATGCAAAGCGCGGATAACACCGTACCACAGTAGAGCCCACTCGAGATAACCCCATACGAGCGGAGACTGCCTGAAGCTCTTCTTTCGTCTCTTAGCCTTAATGCGAACCATTGCCGAACGATAACTTGAGCCTTCTTTGCCCCCAACGTATACTGAGGCCACGGCAGGGATTTGAAGCGGGTGTCTCTGAGTTGCGATGTCTTCTGCCCCCGAACCAGGTAAGGAGACGCGCGGATACCAGCGCCTTGTATCGGATCGGTGGTTTGCAGTGGTTGACCGTTTTCGTATTGACTAGACGTAAGGGGGTTACACATGTTGATTGGAATCTCACCACTTTTGAGCCCAGAACTGCTAAGCGTTCTCTATCGTATGGGACACGGGGATGAGATTGTGTTGGCTGATGCCCACTTCCCTGGAGAAAGCTGCAACGCGCGGGTGATTCGAGCCGACGGATTGCGAATCGCGGACCTGCTGGATGCGATCTTGCCGCTCTTCGCCCTTGACAGCTACGCCGACAGCCCCGTGATTATGATGGCACCTGTCCCGGGGGACGAGCTAGACCCATCGGTTGAGGCTCGTTACCGTGAGGCGATCGACCGCTACTGGCCTGACACCCCTCCCATCGCACGCATCGAGCGCTTCGCGTTCTATGCGCGGGCAAAGGGGGCTTTCGCGGTGGTGATGACGGGGGAGACCGCAAAGTACGGGAACATCATCCTCAAGAAGGGGGTCACACCTTGTGAGGCTTGAATGCCCGCCGGGTTATGATAGAATGCAAAATGTGGATCCACGGATTGTATTCATGGGAACGCCTGAGTTCGCGCTTCCCACTTTGGAATGCTTGATCGAGCACTATCCTGTTGTCGGTGTGGTCACACAACCGGACCGACCGGCAGGACGTGGTCGCGCACTTGTGATGCCCCCGGTGAAGGAATTAGCGTTGGCAGAAGGGATCCCCGTGTATCAGCCCGAGAAGGTCCGGGCAGTGGAGGCCCTGGAACATATCCGCGCCTGGGCGCCAGATCTCATCGTGGTCGCTGCCTATGGGCAGATCATCCCCAAAGCGATACTGGACCTGCCTCCTCACGGCATCCTCAACGTCCACGCGTCGCTGTTGCCTCGGTGGCGGGGAGCCTCTCCAATCCAGGGGGCACTCCTGGCTGGGGACAAAGTCACGGGGGTGACCATCATCAAGCTGGACGAGGGACTCGATACGGGCCCAATCCTGGCTCAGCGTGAGACCCCGATTGGGGCAGATGAAACCGCGGGTGAGCTGGAACGCCGCCTTGCTCGTCTAGGGGCGGATCTCCTGATAGAGATCCTTCCTCTGTACCTATCGGGGCAGCTACAGCCCAGGCCGCAACCCACGGAAGGTGTCACTGTGACCCGGCGATTGAAGAAATCAGTCGCCCGATTGGACTGGAGCCGCAGTGCGGTGGAGTTGCACAACCAGGTCAGAGCGTTCTCGCCCGAACCAGGTGCTTATACCTTCTGGGGCCAGAAACGGCTCAAAATCCTGCGGTCCCAAGTTGTGGACGGGCCTTGTTCAGGTGAGGAGCCAGGAAGGGTTCTGATGTGGCACGATGTCCCGGCTGTAGTCACAGGCGATGGCTGCCTGGCCCTGGTACAGCTTCAGATGGCTGGAAAGCGTCCGATGGATGGCGCATCGTTTGTGCGTGGTCGACAGAGTTTTGTGGGGGCGCGGTTGAGCTCCCAGGAACCGGGCGAGTAGATATCATAATATCGCCCGGTTGCCTTTGTCTGTGGGTCGGTCATGGAATCTTGGGTCCAACGTCGGATGTTTATGTATCGTAATTGATAGCATATAAGAAGAGGCAAAGTGTTAAGGAGGTTACATGTCTGGACATAGCCATTGGTCTACCATTCGTCGCAAGAAAGAGGCAAATGACGCCAAGAGAGGCCGGATCTTCACCAAGCTCGCGCGTGAGATCATCATCGCGGTCCGTGAAGGAGGAGGTGGAGACCCAGACACTAATATCCGTCTGCGAATGGTATTGGACAAAGCCCGCTCGATGGGCATGCCCAAGGATAACATCGAGCGTGCCATCCGTCGCGGCACGGGCGAGGACAAGGATGCCGAAGAACTAGTCGAGACCACTTACGAGGGGTATGGCCCCAATGGCGTAGCCTTGATGATTGACGTGGTGACGGACAACCGCAACCGCACAGTCGCGGCGATCCGGCATTTGCTCACTCGTGCTGGAGGCAGCCTGGCCGACCCCGGTTCAGTGGCCTGGCAGTTCACGCGTCGCGGCCTGATCAGCGTGCCGTCCAGCGTGGACTTCGAGGAACTCTTCATGGCTGCGGTCGAGGCAGGGGCCGACGATGTCGTAGAGGGGGAAGGGGAGGATAATCACGAGGTCTACACCGAACCTTCGGACCTCCATGCAGTCAGCACTCAGCTCCGAGAGATGGGGATTCCCATCGAAAGCGCTGAGTTGGTGATGATGCCCCAGAACGAGATCTCACTCGATCAGTCAGATGCCGTCAAGATCCTGAAGCTCATTGAGGATCTCGAGGATCTGGACGATGTCCGTCGCGTTTACTCCAACCTGGAGATGACCGAAGAGGCCATCAACGCGTACGCTGCTGTAGCGGGAGATTGATGCGTGTCTTAGGGATCGATCCTGGCACTGCGATCACGGGCTACGCCATAGTGGAAGAGCAGGAAGGGCGTCTACAACTGGTTACGATCGGTGCGATTCACACGCCGTCGAAGACCCCTTTGGCTCACCGCCTGCAGCAGATCTACCGTGAGCTTGTGGCAGTAATCGAGGCCCATTGCCCTGCAGAAGCGGCCGTGGAGAGGCTGTTTTTCAGCCGGAACGCACGAACCGCTATGGCTGTTGGACATGCCCGTGGTGTCGTGCTTCTGGCGCTGGCCGACGCTGGCCTCGCGGTCGCTGAGTACACCCCTATGCAGGTGAAGCAAGCCGTCACCGGCTATGGCGGGGCTGATAAGTATCAGGTTCAGGAGATGGTGCGTATGTTACTAGATCTAGAGCAAGCCCCGCGACCTGATGATGCCGCAGATGCCGCTGCTGTCGCTATCTGCCATCTTCATCGGGCAAAGCTAGATGCCCTGGCCAAGTCGTGATGGTCTGGAACAGCAGATGATTGCTCGTCTCATGGGTCAGGTCGTAGAGTCACGAGAGGGCCAGCTCATTGTCGAGGTGGGAGGCATTGGGCTGGCTGTGTTTATTCCGCTCAGCCTGCGGGTGCAAGTTGGCGAAGATGTCATTCTCCATACTTACCTCCACGTCCGTGAGAATGAGCTGAGCCTCTATGGTTTCGCCGATGATGACGACAAAGCGCTATTCGAAATGCTGCTGGGCGTCTCTGGCGTCGGCCCCAAGGCTGCGTTGAGCCTGATGGGAACACTTTCCTCTGACACCCTGCGAAGGGCGATCCTGAATGGGCAACCGGAGGTGCTTGCTCGAGCACCAGGGATCGGGAAGAAGACTGCGCAATCTATTGTCCTGCATCTCAAGGACAAGATTCGACGTCAGGTTGGACCAGAGATCCCGGTCTCTGAGGATGACGCAGATGTCATCGCGGCTCTGACCGGGCTGGGGTTTAGCTTGGTCGAGGCGCAGCGCGCGCTTCAACAGATCCCCAGGGACAGCGACCTTTCGTTGGATGAGAAAATCCGCTGGGCCCTCACGTATCTGGCCCCTTAGGCCCTCAATGGAGTGTCATCGTCTTCCTTGGGTGGTTACTACGTAGGATTATGAAGAGGTCTGGCCCGCTACGCCTTCTCTATGCATTTCGTCTCCCCACCAGGGAGTGGGCTACGAGAGGGTCCAGGCCTCATTTCTTATCCCCTTTTTCCCTCACTCTATTTGGCATCCTTGTGGTTCTCCTATCCGCATCGTGTGCCCGACGGGCTATGCCAGGTACGGTGAAGATCGCTCTGGTGGCACCGTTCGAGGGCTACTATCGCGCGACCGGCTACGATGCGATCTATGCCGCCAGGTTGGCTGTGCGCGAGATCAATGACGCTGGCGGCATCCGCGGATGGCGGCTTGAGCTGGTGGCGTATGATGACCGCGGTGAGCCAGAGTTGGCACGGCGGTCTGCGCGGAGCGTCACGATGGATCCCGAGATCCTCGTGATCCTGGGCCACTATCTGGCGCCGACCACGGCGACTGCACGTACGATCTACACAGAGGCGCATCTTCCCTTTGTGGTCCTTGGAGCGTGGACCCAGGGAGGCCCGACTGTCTGGCACCTTATGCCGTCTCCTGACGTCATGGCTGAGGCGATGATATCGACGACGGGTGCGGTGGAGGGACCGTGCCTCGTCGAGGGTGAAGGGCCTGTAGCCCAGGCTCTGCGAGAGCGCGTGCCATCCAGCACCTCGGCGCAGTCAGCCGTGGCCTGTGTCTATAGCACGATGCCTGCGGTACAAGCCGGGGAGTGGCTTGCTACGGCGCGTGCCGACGGGTGGGATGGCACATTCATTGGGGATCTTCAGCTTGCGGACGCCTCATTTTCGACTCTTGCCGCTACGGCAGTGTTGAGCAGTGCATTTGTCACGCCTTACCCACTCCCGAGGGAACTGACGGATATTCAGCCTTGGATTGAGGCGTATCGAAGTACGGGGCCCCACGTGCCTGAGCCGGGCATTTATGCGGTGCCTACTTATGAAGCAGTCTATGTGGTCGCGGAGGCAATCGATCGAATGCTGGCGGCTCACGGCAGCCCAAGTCGGGCCGGGCTGAACGATGCGTTGGGCTTGGTAGATCACATGGGAATGCTTGGTCGGCTTCAGCTAGGGGCTGAAGGTTACTGGACCCCAATGAAGCTCTATCGCTATCATTGGACAGCGGAGGACACCCTCCCCCAGCTTATATCCCGTGACGCACCCTAGCATATCTGCGGTGATTTTTGGGATGACCAAAGACCGCCCATTGAACAGACCTGCCAGGTTCGCGCTTGTCATTCTGCTCCTGGCTTTCATGGGAGTGGTGAGCCTCAACGCTTGGCTGTCGGATGACGCCTACATCACCTTTCGCACGGTTGACAATTGGCTTCATGGCTACGGGCTGACCTGGAATGTCGCAGAGCGTGTGCAGACCTACACCCATCCCCTGTGGATGTTCATCATGGCCGGCGCGTACGCCGTGACCCATGAGCTCTTCTTCACCAGTCAACTCCTCTCGATCCTCTTATCAGTGTTAGCGGTTGCCTTACTGATATTACCGGGGCAGCGAGATCCATTCCTGGGATTGGCATGTGTGATCACTTTGACGCTTTCGAAGGCGTTTGTGGATTTCTCTACCTCGGGTTTGGAGAATCCGCTGACCCATTTGCTGCTCGCGCTGCTCCTGATGGCCTATTCACAGGCACCTACCGAGCTACGGCGTGTGCTGGTGGTGGGATTGCTCACGGCGTTGGGGATGCTCAACCGGTTGGACACGGTGTTGCTCTTCGGCCCGACGCTCCTTTGGACAGTGATTCGCTCTGGTCACTCCAAGTCCTGGTGGCTGGCCGCCCTCAGTCTGGTCCCCCTGCTGGGGTGGGAACTCTTCGCTCTCTTTTATTATGGAAGCTGGATGCCTAACACCGCACTCGCCAAGCTCAACACCGGGCTTATCCAGCCCAGTGAGATCTGGCGAGAAGGCGGGCTGTACCTCTACAACTCCCTTCGGGTCGATCCGATCACGTTGGTCGCCACGGCGGTAGGGATCCTCTCAGTCGTCGTAGTGAGAGCATGGGAGGAGGTGCCCCTGATCATTGGAAGTGCGCTCTATCTCCTCTACGTGGTATGGATAGGTGGAGACTTCATGAGTGGTCGCTTCCTGACCGCGCCACTGTTCCTCTCGCTGGGAGCGTTACGCCTCGTGAACTGGCCTCAAGAGGGCCTGCGAGGAGCAAGGTGGCGTCTGGCACTGCTCCTATTACCGGCTGTGCTTGGCCTGAGTACGCCTTATAACCCGGTCAGGGCCTGGGGCGGGCGACGTGCCGACCAGGACTCGCGTATCTGGGTTCGTGGACGCAGTATCACGGATGAGCGCGCGAATTACTATGGAAGCACCGGGTTGTTGGAGGCCTTACGCCAGGGACGAGACATGCCAGACCACGACTGGGCTCGCGCAGGTATGGAGGCTCGGGAAAAGGGGCCACATGTGACGATGCAGGGGTCCGTGGGCTTCTTCGGGTACTATGCCGGCCCCGAGGTTCATGTCGTGGACCTGTTAGCCCTGGGTGATCCCTTGCTGGCACGGCTCCCCGTCACGGATCCCAA
The DNA here is from genome assembly GCA_964530185.1 of uncultured Anaerolineales bacterium. GTDB lineage: Bacteria > Chloroflexota > Anaerolineae > B4-G1 > SLSP01 > PWVB01. The sequence continues at coordinate 928 of CAZHBB010000036.1, read as the reverse complement.
TTGGCAGATTGGGCACTTTGGACGTAGGCCTCCTGCGGGTTATCTGGACACCCTGAGATCCGGGCGGAATGAAATCGTTGATCCCGAACTGGCCCAATACTATGACCACCTGGCGTTGATTGTCCGTGGAGACCTGTGGGATCCACTTCGGCTCAGGACGATCCTGGAACTCTCCCTCGGTGTCTACGATGACCTTCTGCAGACTTATGCCTTTCGGCGCGGTCCGACCTTCGTCCAGAGCTACCTCGTCACCAACCGATCTGACAGGCCATACGTCTATACCTATGTGTGGAATGGTTCCGCTGGGGAGACCTACCTGCTGGACGCAAACTCGATCCGCGGTGAGCGCTACCAGGTGACATGGCGGGTAACATCCCATGACATCTCGCTCGTCACACCGTATCAGGCGCAGCTATCTGACCTGCCGGGGCTGTCAGATGAGGCATTGCTGGCGGTGGGGGTCTTCTTCGCGGAAGACTCCCACCTGGAGTCGCTGGATATGTACGAACAGCGTTACTGGTTCCGATTGGAGCCAGACGGAACCACGATCACAACACTCCATCCACCTCTCACATGGCACAACGCCGCCGGTCCAGCAGGATATTGGGAGGAATATGATATCTCAGACGTCATGAGTCTCGAGTCCCTGACGATGACGCAGTAGATATTCCTCAGGTTTCCATACTCGGTCAGCAGCGCGTCCATGGGCACCGGACTTGGACTGCAGACGCTTGACGCACACGCAGTTCAGTGCGCCCTGGATCACACGCAGTGCTGCGTCCACCTCGGGGCTGTAGATCCCTCTCACTCATGCTCCCACATCTCGATTCTTCAGTTCCGACGGCCGGACAGGCTAGAGAGATAGAATGCGATAACTTGTGGCTTTCCAGAATACATCCTATAATGAATGCAGTACTCCTCCCCCTAC
>CAZHBB010000035.1:21559-30729 GCA_964530185.1 uncultured Anaerolineales bacterium | reverse complement strand
TCAACGACAACAGAGGGTACGGCGTCTACGCCCAGGCCGGTGATGTCTCCTTCCTACAATCCTCCTACGAAAGCCAGATCATCGGCAACCAGGGCGTAGGCATTGCCGCCATGGGTTCCACAAGCATCGCGCAAGCAGTTGAAGTCTCTGGTAATGGAGCCTGGGGTATCTACACAGAGATGGGTACCGTCACGGTGGATGTCATCTCAAGTCAGCTCAGCCGCATCGACAACAACGGCAGAGGCCAGACGTGCTATTTGTGGCAGATGACAAGTGTGGGCGACGTCTATCCCGACAAGGAACAAGTATCCTGCGAAGGAGGCGGGGTCCTAGCCGAGAGCAGTCCAGTATCTCTCCTCTCACGTGCCGAGGTTAACGACAACGGCTCGCATGGCATTGTCGGCAGGTCGGTGAAAATGAAGATTGGAGAAGTATGCCGTAACAATGGGCATGGGATTGTCTCGATTGGGGGACAAGTCAGCCTGGGGGCCGTGCAGCTTTGCGAGAATGTAAAAGGGGGACTTTACCTGGGTACTGAACTAGCCACAACACTCAAGTATAGTATTAGCGGGAGTGCCCGACCATCAGTGGCTTCGGTCACCTGGGAAGGGCCGACGACTTCCACCATCTTTGGAAGCAGAATTGCGGATAATGGCGACAATGGCGTGTGCTTCACTGAGGGTTCCCCGCCCCTCATCCGCCACAGTGCTTTCGTCCGCAACAGTGGCTTCGGGGTCAACAATCTGGATGACACCGTGATCGTTGACGCCAGGGAGAACTGGTGGGGGGATGCCAGCGGGCCGGGTGGAATCGGCCCGGGTAACGGCGATGAAGTCAGTGAGTATGTGGACTACATTGATTGGCTCACCACCCCAATTACCCTGACCCTCTTTCCCCACTCCAATCCCTTGCTCACGGCACGAGGTGTGACTGCGACGACATGGATTCATCTCCAGAATTGGGAACACCCCACCGATACACTTACGATGACCCTGGTTGACACGCTGGGTTGGTATAACGCCCCCTCAGCTTTCACCGTCACGCTAGAAGGCAGCGCGGGGGCCAGCGTCCCGATCAGCTTCACCATTCCCGCACACGCCGCCTTAGGCACGACCGATTACGTGACCGCTACCGCCACCTCCCACATCGATCCTGACACAAGCGAGACTATTTCTTTCCCCGTAATCGTAACGACCACCACCGACCTAATAGTGGTGAAAGGGAAATACCCAAGCCGCGCTGCCGTAGGGCGACCTCTAACTTATACTCTTGCTGTCTCCACGCGCGGCCCCGACGACGCTACAGGCATCATCGTGACCGACACACTGCCCACCGGCGTCATTCCCCTCTCATCGAACACAAGCCAGGGAAAGTGCATAGCATACACCGAGATGATCACGTGTAACCTTGGAACCCTCAGCCACGGCGCAGCGGCTACGATCACGATTGTTGTCACGCCCACCGTTACCGGCATGCTTCCTAACCAAGCTACAGCAAGCAGCAACGAATATGACCCCAATCCATACAACAACACAGATATCGCGTCATCCATCATACCCAGGCAATCTGTGGCGTATTTACCCATTGTGATACGCAGCTACGATGCAAAGCAACGCTGACGAGGTGTTTTAAGCGAAAGGAGGGATTATCCATGATGCAGGAGGTGAACACAGATGAACATTGTGTTAGTGATCATTGATACTCTGCGACAGGACCATGTCGGTGCCTACGGCAATGACTGGATTGTCACTCCCAACTTGGATCAGTTGGCCAGTGAGTCGATACGCCTTACCCGCTGTTATCCGGAATCCTTACCCACCCTGCCTGTACGCCGAGCATTGCACACGGGGAAACGGACGTTTCCGTTCCACGGACACCGCGACTACAAAGGCGACTTCAGCGGGGCTCCAGGTTGGGGGCCCATACCTGAAGAACAAGATACCGTGGCAGAGATTCTAAGTGCACACGGGTACCGAACGGCTCTCATCACCGACACCTATCACCAGTTTAAGCCCTCAAAGAACTTCCATCGTGGTTTCCAGGAATGGATCTGGATTCGTGGTCAGGAATCAGACCCCTACAAAACAGGACCAGCAGTGCCGCCAGAGCGATTGGCCGCCCATATTCCCGAATCACTCAAAAATCACCCCAGGCTGCGACCATTCCTTCATCAGTACTTCTTGAACAACAGTTACCGCATCAGCGAACGCGACTACTACCCCGCACGCGTGTTCACCGAGGCCGCTCGCTGGGTGTGGGACAACCAGGATGCGGAACAGTTTTTCCTAGTCGTAGACTCTTTCGATCCCCACGAGCCATGGGACCCACCAGCTTACTACCGACGGTTGTATGATCCCGACGACGACGTTGTGGACGTGATCCACTCTCTCTACGCACCCTGGCACGGCATCCTCACCCCACGTCAGGTAAAGCGAGTGCAGGCCAACTATGCCGGGGAAGTGACAATGGTAGACCATTGGCTCGGATTCTTCATCGAGACACTGCGCGCTACTGGATGGCTGAAGAACACTCTATTGGTACTGATCAGTGATCACGGACATAATCTGGGCATTGACCCCGGCGACAAGGGATTGATCAGCAAGCAAGGACATCCTATGACCCACGCCGTTGCTGATCTGGTGACGATGATCCGCCACCCTGAGGGCATCGGAGCCGGGACAGCAAGTGATATCTTGTGCTACAACCACGACTTAGTCATGACCTGGATGAAGATGATCGGTATAGAGCCAGAGCAGAAAATGGATGGCATCGATCTCTGGCCGGCCCTGTCGACGAACGGCAATGGGCGGGATCATGTGACGGTAGCTTGGGGACCACTGATCACAGTGATCACCGATGAATGGTGGTACAATGCGAACATCTGGGGTGAGGCCCCGCTACTGTACGCCGTTCAAGAAGACGTTGCCTTGGAACACAACCTTGCCGACCAGTATCCTGAGGTGTGTGAGGACCTACGTCAAATGGCAGTGGAGGACGCCGGGGGCGAAATCCCTGAAGCATTCGCCCAATACCGAGACAAGCCCGGATGTACCCCATTCTTACAGTGACCACTTCCAGATTCCCGTGGTGGGGGCTGTCTTTGCCCCCACCACGCGTGTGTGGCACCCGTACCGGTGGCCTCCCCCGCAGTTGGTACTATGATGAACTAAACCTTACCAGGAGGAGACAACTATGATGCAGATCGCCGAATACCTGCCACCGCAACGCTCTTCGCTGTGGCGCCTTGTCAAGCAGTGCGGCGTGACCCATGTTGTGGGCCAGATGGACTTCAGCCGCGGGCTGGACGTTCCAAAGGAAGAACTACCATGGGCCTTCATGCCCTTGCTCCGCATCAAGACCGCCTACGAGGACTTCGGATTTACCTTGGACGTCCTTGAGAGCCGTCCACCGATGAACAAGATCAAGCTCGGCTTGCCCGGCAAAGATCAAGAGATTGAGTACGTCATTACCCTCATCGAGAACATGGGACGCCTGGGCATCCCTGTATGGTGCTATGAATGGATGCCCGTGATGAACTGGGTCCGCACCTCCACCACCGTCCCGGCGCGAGGAGGGGCGCTCGCCACAGCCTTTGACTACGAATTGATAAAGGACGCCCCCCTTACCGAGTACGGAGAGGTATCCGAGGAGACATTGTGGGAGAATCTCGAGTCCTTTCTCAAGATCGTCGTCCCTGTAGCAGAGAAAGCGGGGGTCAAACTAGCGATGCACCCCGATGATCCGCCTCTCTCCCCCATCCGAGGACTGGGGCGCATTATGCGGAGTGTAGAGAACTATCAACGCTTGCTCGACCTCTACCCAAGCCCCGTCAATGGTATTGCACTCTGTCAAGGCAATTTCACCCTGATGACGGATGACTTGCCAGCGGTTATCCGCCACTTCGGCAAACAGAAGAAGATTTTCTTCGTCCATTTCCGCGATGTGCGCGGCACGCCGAAGAAATTCGTCGAGACCTTCCATGACAACGGGAAGACCGACATGCTCGCCTGCATGCGTGCCTATAAAGAGATAGGATTTGATGGGGTATATCGGCCCGACCACGTTCCTACAATGGAAGGTGACGATAACACCCGACCAGCCTATTCTTCCATCGGGCGACTTTTCGCCATCGGCTATCTGAAAGGACTCCAGGAAGCGGTATACCGCGAGGATTAGACAGCAGAACAATCATTCAACGCGGACGACGAAGCCCGTCGTCCGCGTTGCCTTACGTCAGCGCCGCGACGACCTCTTCCAATGCCCCGTCATAGCGCGGTGCTATCTTGGCCCAATCGAAGCGCAACATCGCTGGACGCAACGCGAGAGCAACCTCACGGGCTTCCGCGCGATGAGTCAGGGCCCACACCAGATGGGAAACCAACCCATCTGGGTCGGTATAGAGACACAAATCGTGGAACGAGGGGGGAATCAGCTCCGGATAGGAAAGACGACGGGGCAGGATAGGGAACGTGGCGCAGGTGATGGCCTCGACTATCGCAACGCCGAAAAACTCGTGACGCGCAGTGCTGACGACAACATCGGCTTCCCACAGCAGCCGACGATATGTGGCAAGGTCAGCATAGCCAAAGTGCACCACCCGCGCGCCCAGCCGTTCACGCGCGGACTCGAACTCCTCGGGCTGCTGCCGCACATTGGACCCAGCCAGCGCCACACGAAACGGAATCCCACGTGCCACGAGAGTATCCAACGCACGGAAGAAAGTCTCCGGATCTTTGTCATATTCCCAACGCTGATTCCAGAGGATCAAAGGTGGCACACTGGTCTCCGACACTGAGGACACTGCATCCAACAACTCACGCAGCGTACAACCGACGGGCAACACCTCTGACTTGGCGAAGACTTCCGGTACCTTCGGCAGGTGCGAATAGTCAGGAAAGTGCTTCAGCAACCCAGGCAGGGCTCCGAACCAATCCTCCAAGTGAAACCGCGAGTTGAAGCACACCCGATCCGCCGCGAGCATCGAAAGCCAATTGATCATCGCATAAGTGAGATCGCGTTTCTCACCTGGTTGCAGTGGATACGTGAGCTGGTTCTCGTGACAATACAGCAGGACCGGCACTTGCCCCAGATGGCGTCGCGTCAGGCCCAAGAAAGCAGGCAGGTTCACCATATCGGTCGCCACGATGACATCAGGGTGCAGGCCACGCTCAACGACCTCCGCTGCCAGCGTCACCGCACCACCCTGCATACGCCACTTCCAGAAACGCGCGGGTAACGTGACTAACGATACCTCGTGTCGTGAGGCACGGACATAGCCCTCGGCCCACGCCCGGTGGCTTCCCCCATAATATGGCACCAGAACCAGGACCCTTAACACGAGAAACCCTCTCCCGTTGTCGCTGCCATATCATGTCTCGGCCTGGATCACACGATAGAGACAGCCCCTAGGAATGTAATGTACAGGCACCTCAGGAAAACGCACTTTCAGGTGATGAGCCAACGCGATCATACCAGGCTCCTCACTCGTCGCATGATTGACTACGATGACCGGCAACCCCTGATCAAGAGCATAGGCCCCATGCTGCCAGGTCGTGAAGCCATCATCGGTGCAAATCGCCAGATCAATCCTGTATTCCTGCACCCACACGAACAACGGTGTGATGGCCCCAGTGCCAATGGCTACTCGTGTTACTGGCGTCTCTGGATCCCCAAAGAGCTGCACAGCCTCCTGCCCAAAAGCTGCTGTGCATGCTGCCACCTGGCGCGCCACATCGCCCGCCGTGCGCCCAGCCACACCGTAAACACGATAGTATCCTTCGCCAGCCACAGCTTTACCCAACCCCAAAGCCGCCCCCAGGCATCAGGGATGCCGATCCCCGGAATCTGATCCCATAGATCATGACAACGCAGCACAATTAAGTCATGCGCCGCGATGAAATCTCGCTTCTCCCTCACTCCGGGCAATGCCCACACTAAATCCCGCGGATCTTGGTTATCCAAGTGGTTGTAGTATGTCGGCTCGTGCGTGATAAAGACATTACAATCCAATGCTAGTGCCTGGCGTAGCGCTGCCATCGTACTCATCCATGACACGGCAATCCCGCTCACCTCCGCTTCGGGATTGCCGCTTTTGAACGTATCGACGGTCTTTTCAGGGTTCACCCACCCGCCGTTCAGTGACCTGAGGTAGGCCTGCACATCCGACGCCCGCATATCTCACCTCCCACCACCACACTACCAGCAATGGACCAAACCATACAAATCGCGACCGCGGGCCAGCGCATCCTCAGCCGCTCCACGCGGAAGGCCGATGATCGCGATGCCCCCCTCAACGGTGTAATCAAAAATGGCATCCATATCGTTGCACTCAGGCTGCGACAGATTCACCGCAGTCAGACCCTCCATCTCGGACGCGCGGCAAATATAGTGATCGCCGCGGCCGCAGAAGTGGAGAGCTCCACCGCCGTAGCGTCGGAGCAGTCGCTGGTCATAGGGCCGAATGAAGCGATCGAACATGCTAGGGGACAGGTTCATCGCCGAATCATCGCGAAGCATGATATGCCCCCTATGCACCATGGACCAATGCACGGCATAGCCACCTTCATTGGGCACATAGCCGATCCACGCATCCATGAACGCGCAATATGTCTCTGTGACCAGCTCCAGGAGTTCGGTCACCAGGTCCGGAAGCTCCAATAGTGCCAGGAAAAGCCCGCTACCCCAGAGGAGCTCACAGATGTCCATTGGTCCCTGAAGGTCAGGATGATAAACATGGACATAACGTTGGACCTTGGGGTACGGGGCGAACAGCTCCTGGTAGTAGGCCGCCATGTCAAAGACCTTCGCACCAAGGCCTCGTCGCAGGTCCGGCACCCCAAGATCCAACAGAGCTTTCACAGCCTGTGTCGCGCGTGTCCCGCTTGCACATGACCGCGCAGTGTCAAGAGTGGTGGCAGCAAGCCCTCCCAAAGGTATAACTGTTGGGAGGGTATCCATCGCATCATCCATCAGGAAGAGCTCTGCTCCGAACAAGCTCGGCATGATACCCGTACCATAGTTGCACCGCACCGCCATAACAGCGCCAGAACCGGCTGCCAACGCCTGCGAACACGCCTCCAGTTGCTGCAGCGCCATCAACTCGAAGCTCTGGAGAGCCTGGTTGACGCGAATATGGGGCCACTCCACCCCCGGTGGTATCGCTCTCTGACGCCTGGGAGAGAAGACTTGCTCCTCACAGTGCCCCTCTATGAACCCTAGCCAGGCATCAAATAGTGCCTCCTCGACATCCGGGTCGATCCTTCGCTCCAGATCCTCAAGGTATTGATGAATCATCCATCCTCCCGTTCAGGTGAGATCCAGGCGTTCCAGCACTGGATGGCGCAAATTCATCTTGACCTCCCGCCACGCCTCCTGCGCGCCATCGTTCTCCAGATCCGGCATAAACCCGAAGTCCAGATAAAGCTTGATCGCCGCCAGCCGCTTGGTCTGAGTGCCTAAAAAGGCCTGCTTGTGCCACTGTGCCATCTGGCGCAGGGCATAGGACAACATGGCTTTCCCCAAACCCCGTCCCCAATAAGCTCTCCGCACCGCAACCCAGTGAATCATACCGTAATCCTCTCCCTTGAACGTGCGGTGATACCAGGCGGTGGTTGTGGCCACGCCAACCCCACGTTCATCCTCGACGATAAACCCCCGCCAGGTGAGCGCCCTGAGGTCATGGCCAAATTCGTTCTGGAAAAGATCATGCCCGATTTCCATAAATGGCTCCGCGTCGCGCCAGATGTCCATCCACAACGCACCATCATCTGGTCGCATGGCTCGGATTCGAAATCCAGGGGGCAACGACACCACTGGGATATCATCAAGGTGTGGACGTACCATGTAGACCTGATACCCAGCTGGCCCAGGCTGTGAGGAGGCCCGGCCGCCTAACGGTCGCCCTAGCCGTGTGTGGAAGAGCCTGCGCACAGTGAAATAAGCGGCCTTACGCCGCCTGTCCCGCGTGAGAACTCCAAACGGACTGACTGAAAGCTGATGGCAGAAAGGGAACCCCGACAAGGGCCAAGCATGGTCGGCCCAGCACCACACCGTGGCACCACACACATAAGGCGCATCGAAAGCATCAAATTCGCGCTCTATGGCCTCGGCTTGCTTCGCCTGATCGTACCAGCCACTATGTGCGCTATATAGAGCTGGGCGGCCGAACTCCGTGACCAGGATTGGTTTATCCAAATAGGCCGCATGCAAACGCGCCAGACCTTCATGCCAGAATGTTCTGCCATCGACCGGGGGATCCAACATGCTGGGATAGCCATTGACGCACACTACATCATCGGCGTCGAAGTGTGGTGATGCCCTCCAATGATCGCTCACATGGACGGCGAGTCGCGTCGGGTCAAGTGTCTTGGCACGGCGCACTAGAGCTTCATTGCCAGCGACAACCTCTGGCCGTTCCTCATGGGTTTCATTGCTGACAGACCAGAATATGACGGACGGATGGTTGATATCGCGCGCGATGAGCGCTTCAAGCTGTTCCTTCGCTGCGCTCAACTTTGCCTGGGCAACTCCTTCCCCCTCCGCATCTCCCGCCCACCAATACAGCGGGATCTCCGCCATAGCCAGCAGTCCCAATTCGTCACACAGATCAAGTTCGTGACGGCTATGAGGGTAGTGACACAATCGCACAAAGTTAGCCCCGGCGTCCTTCATGGCCACAAGGTCACGACGGGCGAGATCAAGGTCAGGACACATATGGGTATAAGGCGAATCTTCATGACGGTTGAACCCCAGGAGGAACAAGGGCTCGCCGTTGAGCCAGAGCTTACCGTCCCGTGCCTCGATCGTCCGGAAGCCAATCCGGAGCTCGCGTGTCCCGAGCGTCTCATCTCCGGACAGCAGACTCAGTTGCAGATGGTACAGCGTGGGTGACTCTGGCGTCCAGGGCCTCACGTCGGCGATCCGCTGTGATAGCTCAACCACTGCCTTCTGTGCCGGGAGCAAAGTGACCAGACTGCTACGTGAGTCCACCAGCACCTCTCCGTCGCCATCGGCCAAACATGCTCTAACGCGGACTGGTATCTCACTCTTACGACCGTTGGTGACCAGGATCTCCAGACCCAGAGCACCTCCACCCTCCACAGGCTGGGCGCGCGTACGCACCTGTGCCATGCGGCAGTAATCCCCTGCCACAAGCCGCACCTCGCGCAACA
>CAZHBB010000035.1:16758-21459 GCA_964530185.1 uncultured Anaerolineales bacterium | reverse complement strand
AAATCGGCGGGCAGCCACACTTCCCGCCACAGATGATCATCAAAGTCCAACGCAGCATATCCTTGGGCGGCACCCACTCCTTCCGGATCAGGGGTGAAACGCCAAAGCCCTGTTAGCTCCATCTCCATAAGTCTACTCTCCCCTGTGGTCTTCAATCCTTGCCAGGGCGCCGCCGAACCCAACGCTTCATCAGACTAAGCCAGGGCCGCTGCTTAGCCCCGCAGGTACTAACACGGCCCACAGGCCACGACAAGCCCGACAGGTCACCGTCCCAACACCATGCCTGGGATGCCCAAGAAAAACGAGTCAGCGCATAGGCAGACTCACCAAAAGATGGCCGTCAGGTCGAGGGCGGCACCACGGTCGCTACTACCGGGAAGTGGTCTGACGCATGGGGGTGAGCACGCCACAGTGGAACACCGTCCGGCGTCACACGATATACAAAAGCATCACGCACCCAAGGTTCAGGTGCATTGCGCGTGTATAGAATGTGGTCAATCCAAACGCGATGCCACATCTTATTGAAGATGGGATCTTTGTAGCTCGTGGTTGTTATTGGTGAGAAATTCAGGCTTTCGCGGTCGTCAGCCGGCAATGCGTCAAACAACGCATTACCCAAACAGCGTTCTGGGTGCCACACCGCCCCCATCAGCCGTTCCACTGCGCTGCCAAATAGCCGTTTCTCACTGGCATCCAACCCTGGACCGTCATTGATGTCCCCGCAGACCACAAGGGGTATATTAGCCGTCGGTTCCTCGGTTAGATACGGGTCGAGGAAAGACAGTCGTAGGTGCGTCGCCTGAGCCAGGATCTTCCGTCGGTTCGCGTCGGCCCGCTGCCACCACTGACTCCATTCATAGGCCCCAAACAGCCCCTTGCTCTTCAAATGAAGGCCCAAAACACGAAAGTTCCGAGCACCCAGGGGACGGATCTCTGCATAGAGCGGTCGCCGCTCGAAATGATATTGCTCCAGGATCTCATCGTTATCCGTATCGACCTGAAAAGGATCGAAAGCAGGAATGTTGCTGGTATCGTAATAAAAGAACGGTGGATCGCGAAACTTCCCCTCATCGATGCGCACAGCCAGCCCAAGATTCTGAGACTGCGCCCGCGAATGCTGAACGACCACTTGCCATTCCCCATCGACATCTTCATCGAAGAAGAGTCTGAGTTCCTCAGTGCGGTTAGGCCCTTCCACCACGACCACGATGTCGGGCGCCAACTCATTTAACACACCGGCTAGGTCATCACGCCGCTGACGTACCGTACTCCCCGGCGTATGGTAGGGCTCCTCATCGTCAGGCCGAAACGCAGGTGGCCGATCGTTTGGGCCAAATAGATCATTCATCCACTCCACGTTCCACGTCACAAGCCGTAACGCAACCATTCTCGCCTCCGCTGCACCACTGTCCTAGGGGGGCTTCAAAGCCCTCGAACATCCTCTGTTCAGTGTAACACGATCCCAAAAAACCAGCCAGCAGACAGGGTCCGCCAACGGAATTCTAACTCCCAGGCTGTACAATCCGTGGTATAATATTTGCGCACTCAAGGAGTGCGGCACCTGAACAGGCTCATACGTGTATCGCCGAATGCGAAAGCAGCGGGGGACCCAGACATTGGGGCAAATCGCAAGGCAACGAAGTTGCCTATGCGACGGGTCAACCTTCTTTGATCCGCGTCCGTCAGCTAACCCCGTAGGCGTGAAAGAAGGACACCTGCTCCGCATGGGTGTCCTTTTTGCTTGGCGGTGTGCAGGGGGAGCACAATCCTACACGGAGAGCCCGTCTAGGCCATAACATTGGTAAGGAGGTGAGCGATGGAGAATGACGTCCAGGTGATTCTATTGGGTAGGATCATTGCCGAAGAGAAGCTGGAAAAGCGCCGCCGGAAGGAGATTCGGCTGGAGCCTGCGGATCCCCTCGGCAGGCTCCTGAAGCACGTAACGCGGCTCTTCCGTTGAACGGACACCCCAACGGATAGCTGCTAACCCAGCAACGCATAAGGGCACAGACTACCTCGGGTTTCCGGCCCGGGCGGTCTGTGCCCTTTCAACATACACCAGAAGTCCCTCTCACCCAAGGATCACTCCTCAGACAGCTTTTGACGCACAACCGCCACTGTGGCATCATAACGCAGTTCCAACGCAGGGTTTACACCACGTAGCCCTGCGACCACTTGGTCAGCCCAATCTATGTAAGCCAGGAGCCGTGCTCGGGACCAATCCCGGGGGGTATCGGAGACCAATGCCCCCACATTGTGAATCTTGTCAGCTAATTTGATCAGCTTGGCGCGTCTGGAAAGAGCAGGAGCATGGATCACCTGCAATGCTTTCCGCCTCTCCTTTGACAGCGATTTGTCGTCCGTGACCTCTTCCACCACCGACCTTACCTCCGGGCCAAAGATACCCTCTAGCTCCATGGGACTCATAGGAGTGTCCTCCAACACGTCATGAAGGAGAGCCGCCACCAGCGTTACAGTATCCCGAACCCCACCGACATCCCAGAGCAACACGAGTACGTCAATCAGATGGTTGATGTAGGGGAACCCAGCCGCCCCTTTGCGCCGCTGATGAGCATGGCGTTCTGCAGCCAAAGCCAGAGCATGCAAGAGCGTGCCCACGTCATGCTCCGATAGTGACCGATCATCCGGCGGCATCACCATCACTTGCCTCTCCCCCAGCACTTTGTGCTTCTCGTGCCGCCACCACCCTGGACCAGATGCGAGGATCATCGCGATACATACGCAACGCCATCAGCGCATCGTTGGCCGCGTCACCACCTCGGGCGATCAGATCGAGCAAGAACTCCAGCGCCCGCTCATGACGTAACAGAGCTATAGCGACCAGATAGGCCTGACGCAGTTCACGGTCCTCAGCATCCTCCCATGCCGTCTCCAAGAACGGAAGTGCCTGAACCATCTGCGATTCTCCCAAAGCCACAGCACATGCCCGCCGCACGGCAGCATCCTCATGCTGGAGAAAGCTGGCCACAAAGGACAGCGAGGGCTCAGGATCAAGTTGTAGGAGTGCACCCAGACACTCGCACTGCACTTGAGGATGCACATCACCCAGCAACGCTTTGAAACGCAACAACGGGATACCAGCAGGATCTCCACTCTCACCAATGGCGCGGGCTGCAGCGGTACGGGCCTCCGCCTCTGGATCGGCCAGCAACTGTGCCAGCAGCAGCATCGTCCCCGGCACCTGCAGCCGTACCAGCCCCATGGCCGAGATCCCACGAAGGCTGGATGCAGTATCAACCACACCGCCCCGCACCGGTTCGAACTGATGATGACCAATTCCATCCAGAAAGATATCGGCTACCTCGGCCTCCAGCCGCACCAGAGCGTCGGCGATAGCGGTCTTCGCCGTACAGGAAGGGTCTGTCTTCTGTGGGTTGACCATGAAGAACCGGAATGCATCCACCATCTCTGGGACTAACTCTACCAGTTGTAGATCCCCTACCAATTGGGTTGCTTTGGCGACGACGTGACAGTTGCGTGCCCCCAGCGCCTGACGCAGCGTGGTCAAAGTCGTGGGCGCAGTCGGCACCTGACGCAGCGCCTCCAAAGCAGCTAACCGAGCTTCCAAACGGCTGTTCCGACCCATTTATAATCGATTCAGGTCCTCATCCCGCAACTCGGCCAGTGCAAAGCGCACCTTCCGCACAACATCGATGCCGTAAGGACAGCTCACGCGCGCCGCGTCTCGCATCAAGGCCTCCTCATCCCAACCGGCCTGGGCGAAGCGCGCGCGGGCGATCCCTGTCAGATCAAACCAATGTGCCAGCCGCCGACGTAGAGCGTAGTCTGCTGGGTCGTGAGGTAGATAGTCAATCATCTGACGATCGACATACCCCTCTAACCTGAACAGCGCCATCAACGGGGCTGAGCATTCCCCACATTGTCTACAGACATAAGCGCCCAGTTCGGGCGCGTCTCGCAAAATAGCAGCTCGCTCCGCCTCATCTGCTGGTCCTTTGGCGATGGCCTCCGCGGCCTGATAGACATGGTCGACGCAGTTCATACCACAGACCAACACATCCGAGCCAGAGCCCAACGCGTAACGCAGCGCGGGCTCCACAGAACGATAGAGAAACCCATCGGCCAGCGGCTTCATAGCGGTAATCCCTACACCGTATTCCCGGGCCAACGGGTAACCTCGTTCTGGATCTCCGGCACATACTGCTCTTCCAGATAGTTGTCCCAGATCAAAATAACTGAGAGTGGCAGGCGTTTGATGGCCTCCACATAGAGCTCCGGCGGTCGATGACTGCTGAAGCCCATACCGCTGATCAGTCCTTCTTCCCTGGCCTGGAGCAGAGCCTCCAACGCTCCCCCACGACCAGCGATGACGTCCAGTTCCTCCAGCGTTGCCACCCCGTGGAAGAAATAGAACTCAATGTGATCTGTACGTAGCGCCCTCAAGGAAGCCTCCAGATCACGGCGGATACCATCAGCGTCACGGGCACCGCTTTTGCTCGCCAGTACCACCTGCTCACGCCGGCCTTCCAAAGCACGCCCTAACTTCTCCTCAGACGCACCATCGCCGTAGCCACGCGCCGTCTCAATGTAGGTGCCTCCCACCTCCAGAAAGGCGTCGACAACCTGTTCTACAATCTCTGAGGAGATCTCAAGCTGGTGGAACCCACCCAAACCCAATCTTGACACGGTAAACCCAGTAGCACCCAAAGGCACCTGCGG
>CAZHBB010000035.1:8212-16658 GCA_964530185.1 uncultured Anaerolineales bacterium | reverse complement strand
CACCCAAACCCAATCTTGACACGGTAAACCCAGTAGCACCCAAAGGCACCTGCGGCAACTTCAATCCCTTCCCCACAATACACCTCCACAACTGATATCTTGAAACCCCTGGTACACATAACGCAGCATCGCACGAGCGGACTTACACCAACTCAGGTCGCACTGAACGCACTTCGGCCAGGGACCGTTTAGCATCTGCCACTGGAAGCTCAAGTATCACCGGACCGTCGAAGGCCACGGCCTCGAGCCGATCCAGGAAAACCCCTAGATCAAGATCTCCCATCCCCAATGGGCGGTGATCCCTCCCGTAAAGAATTTTACCGGGCGCGGGCGGGCGCAACGCGTCATGCAGGTGCACCTCAGCCAGCCTGGAGACACACAGGTCAAGGGCCTCCAGGACCGAAAATGGGCCCGAGAAGCCGGACAAGACATGCCCTACATCAAAACAGATCGAGAGATCAAGTGCTTCCGCCATCTCCAAGGTCAACTCCAAAGGGAACTCTATCGTCTCGACCGCCAGTTTCCGCGACGGGACACCGGTCTCAACCAGAATGCGTTGCAGGCTCAACATAGCAGCTTGCTGGAACTGTCGGAGCACCAGACTGTGCCCCGGCTCTGGAAGAGCCATACGGTAGAACTCCGAGGCCAGCGCGCCCGTGGCGTGCAACACGTAGACCTCTGGCTCCAACGGAAGCGTGGCTTGAATACACTCGACGAGAGCCTGGACAGACCCTTCTCTCACAGGCCGCAGCGGAGTCGAGGGCTCCACCGACCAGAGCGGGAGATGGACGGTATAGGTGATGTTCCGTTCCTCCCGCAAAACGCGCAACGCCGAGATCTGCGGCGGACTGAAGACACGCGGGAAGAAGAGCGTCAGGTCTCCACTTAACTCGATCGTCTGAAAACCCTCGCGGACAAGCGCATCGACCAATGCCGCGTGATCGAACGTCACAGCATAATCATGCATCGCCTCAGGCGCCAGTCCCTCGGGTGCCAAAATGCCCGCTTGCATCGTCATGATGCCAAAGTGCATGATATCCTCCTGGTTCCCTACTTACCATCGCCTCCACTGCGAGGGCACACACGCATGGCCGTTTAGTCTTCCCTGGGGCCGCCAGGGACAAAGATCTCATGGGTGGCGGGGCTGACCGCGTAGTCTTCGAACCACGTTGGCACAAGACCCCCGCCCCGGAGCGCGGCAGCGACCATATGCTTGTTGAAGGCACCGACGCTCTCGGCCGCCAGAAAGTCCTCTAGCGGCATCCACTGACATGCATCAATCTCAGATTCCTGGATGCGGATCTCAAACGTGAGCGGCCTCAACCGACAGATGAAGTAGATGTCCGATTTGCCAAACCGATAGCCGTGCCAATGACGGAAACCCACCAAGCCCAGAAAGTCGGTACGAATCCCAGTCTCCTCCCAAACTTCACGAATCACGCCGTCCACCAGATGTTCGCCGGGTTTCAAGGCACCACCGGGCAACTTATAATAACGCGGACGGCGGTGGCGATGAGCTCGTTCCAACACAACCAGTAGCTCCCGAGCCTCGTTCAACACCAGACCACCCGCGCCAATGTAATGAGTTGCATAGAGCGGCACGAACGCACCAGTCCGGAGTCTAAGCGTGAGCGTGACTGATGATTCCTGGCAGTGATGGAACCTGAACCCCCCGGCAACCGCAATGGGGATGAGGAAAGCTCGATCGACTGGGATCTCCAGCCAGACAACCTGGTGTCCCCTTACTCTCCAGGCTTCCAGCGAAGCGCTCAGTACGCGCTCGAAGACTTTCGGATCCTGGGGTAACCCGTCGGGATCGATCTCGACACCTTGAAAGACATTGGACCGCGCGCTCAAGATTTCGCCGCCCATGGAGCCACCCAGGTACACGGGACCAGTCGATCCTCATCTCTATCCGAGCCGTGTCCTCCTCGATGGTCATGCCCCAGCTCCCCAGGGATGTCATGCTGGCCATGGTCCGACAAGATCACCACGCCGTACCCCAACTTCGTCAACACCCCCGTCAGGCGATCCAGACGTGCATCTGTGTCACGGAGCATAGGGACCACTTCGGGAGAGGATGGCCCGTAGCGATGGAAGACGTCATCGACGCGCCCCAACTGGGCGATGACGAAAGCTGGTCGATGCTCTCTAGCGATCTCAATGACCCGATCCGCGATCCAATCGTCGGTCTCCAGCGCTGTGACACCATCAATATCTGCAAAACGTCCCAACAGGCGGCTACCCGTATAACCTTCGAATCCAATCGCCGCGCTGCGCTGACCGGCCGCACGCACAAGGTCAAAAAGTGTCTCGCACTGAAAGTGATCGTCGTAAGTGTGGATGCCGTGTCCTGCCAGATCAGTGCCGGTGACCATCGTTGCGAAGTTCACTGGTGTGATTGTTGGCATAACGGAGCGCAGGACTAAGCTGCGTACGCTATGTTGAGCACTCAGAAAAGGCATCTCCTGATGCCAAAGCCTCCACGCATACCAGCCGAGGGCGTCAGGCACCAACAGCGCAATACGAGAGGCACCCCGCAGATCGTCTACCACCTCAGTGATCGGAGTTCCCTTCGCGGCAGAGGGCACTGACAGACCCAACACCACGCTAACAGTTGGGGCAATGTCCATCATCGAATAGACCCGGCACATACTCCACTCCTTCTGACGCTTTGGCACGCCCGATAGATCGTGACTCTCCCCCTCTCCCGGCCCCCCGCGTCTTGCCACCGTCCGCTCCGTCTCGCACCATCGCAGACATCGAGCGATTCTACAGCCAGGTGTCGAACAGCGCAAACCCAACAGCTTACCACACATCCTCTAGGACCTTCCACTCCCATGTAACCCGCGTATAATGGCCGCCATGCGGCACCATGCTGAGCGCCACCCATCAAAACTCATAGCACGGATCCGGACAGGGGCTGCCAAGACAAAGGCGCTGCCCACCATAATACGCGCCTATCTTTGGCGCGTAGACCTGTTTGGGCTTCGCGGCGTGCCCCAATCATATCATCGGGGTATGCGCGCTTTCTGGTTTGACGGACTCCTGGCGACCACGTCCGACGCCTTCTATGCCAATTACATCACCCTCTACCTGTTAGCGCTAGGGGCTACAGGCACGCAAATTGGCTGGCTCACATCCATCGCCAGCCTGTTAGGCATGCTCGCCCCACTGCCTGGTGCAGCCCTGACCCAACGCATGGGCCAGCGCAAACGCATGGTCGTCATTTTCTCCGTAGCCTTCCGACTGATGCTCCTGCTGGCAGCGCTCGTGCCGTTGTTTGTGGAAGGCCAAATTGCTGTGTGGCTCGTGTTCGCACTTTTCGCTCTGCGCGTAGGGTTTATCAATCTCTTCGCCCCAGCATGGCTCTCACTCACGAGAGACATCGTCCCAATAACGGCACGTGGTAACTTCCTCGCCACTCGCAATACGCTTATGGCAATGGTCTCTCTGGTCATGGTCCCCATCGCTGGCCAGATGATTGAGTGGCTGGGTGCCCCAACAGGCTATCAGGTCACCTTGGGCATTGCTTTCTTTTTTGGAATAGGCGCATCGTATGCCTTCAGCCGTATCCCCGAGCCGCGCCGTCAGGACCATTCACGCGTTGGGATCCGCGAGCAACTCCGGTCGCTGTGGCACGCGCTGACGGCTAATCGGCTCTTCCTGAACTTCGTCCTCCTCCGGCTACTGTGGGACTTCGCCGTGCAAGTTGGTGGTCCGTACTTCTCGGTCTACCAGGTCCAAATTCTTAAGTCCCCGACCAACGTCATCGGTCTGTTGGCAACAGTCTCATCGTTCTCCCGCATGATTGGCCTGCGGGTCTGGGGGCGGTTGCTTGATCGTAAAGGCGCTCGTTGGGTGACAACGATGGCGAGTCTTACTATTCCAGTGTTGCCTTTCATCTGGGTCGCTGCGCGCAAACCGTGGCACATCGTCTTTGCCTCATTACCAGGCGGCTTCCTTTGGGCGGGCTTTGAGATTGGCGGGTTTGCTCTGCTTCTGGAGTTACTCGGAGACAAAGACAGCACCCAGGCCGCCGCCGGTTATACAGCTTTGCTGAGCGCAGCGAGCATTGTCGGCCCACTGGTCGGCGGCTGGGTTGTGAGCCAACTGGGCTACCGATGGGACCTAGCGCTCTCAGGTGTCCTGCGCTTGCTGACCGGCTTGCTTTTCCTGTGGGTCCTCCGTCCATTCAGACACCAGCAGACTGCATCTGCATCCAATCCGTAGAGGGAATGGCTGTGGGCTGCCTGGGGTCAACCGGTGAACAATCGGACCGGACATGCGACTGTGCAACCGGCGCTCCATATGATGGGACTCTCTGGGAATACCCCCACCCATTCATCCTGATGGGTTTTGATGCACAGACTCGTCCCGTGCACATCCACGGGCATAACACCTTTCGCCGATGTTGAACACACGACAAGGCCTTCATTCCGCTTGCCGAGTATCTTGACCCAGGTAGAATGGCTCGCCATGAAGCGCACACAGTCCCGCTATTTCTGGCCATTGGTTGTCCTCTTCCTGTTGATTGCCGCAGGGGCCCGTTTGTGGGACCTGGGTGGACCAAGTCTGTGGTACGATGAGGCCTACACTTGGTGGCTTGCCACGCAGATTTCCCCTGCGGAGGCTGTGGCGTCCAGCTTGCACGAGTTCATCCCACCAGGGACCTACTTCGCCTGGCGCGGATGGGTTGCGCTCGTCGGTACTTCAGAATTAGCGTTGCGCGCCCTCTCAGCGCTGCCTGGCATACTGGCGGCTGCTGCGGCCGCGCGGGTCGCAGGACGTCTATCCGGCAGTCGCAGCGTGGCCATAGCCACGCTGGCAGTCTGGGCGATTGCCCCCCCACTGGTCTCGGCATCGCATGTAGCACGGATGTACGGCCCCCTTCTGGGGACCATGCTGCCCGCACAAGCCGCCCTCATCGAGACAATCTTGGGTCCGGCACGGCTTCGGCGTCGCTGGGCATGGAGCTGGGGGGCGCTCCTGCTCATGACACTCTACGCCCTGGCCCCGGCTGTCTTCTGGGTGGCAGGCCAGGGGGCAACAGCCCTGCTCCTGTTAACTCTACGGCCGAGCGGCAAAGTACGCCGAGCAGTGATGAAAGCGCTGTGGGGCCCCACCGCGCTCGCGGGCCTGCTGTTCCTCGTGTGGCTGGTACCTGCCTTAGGCCATCTCGGTGAGAACTATGGCTTCTGGCCCGGCAACCTGACCCCTCGGGTTTTCTTAGAGCGCACGGTTCTGGGGGTAACGGTCTTGAGGTTTATCAGGCCACCATCACTGGCTTCTGACATAGGGGCTGGTGTGCTCGGTCTGGCTGCGGCTGGCCTGTTGCTGGCTGCGCCGCGCCGTCGTGCCTGGCTCGCGGTGGCGCTTATGGGGCTGCTTCCGCCGCTGCTAGCAGTTGTACCTTACCAGCACGTACCCAAGTATGAGCTTCAGCATACCGTACTCTTCGCTCCGCCCCTCTATCTGGCCCTGGGTTTAGCATGGCAGGACGGCGAGAGGATCCGATACCCCCAGCGGTTGCGTCGGTTAGCCAGATTGACAACCATACTGGCCGCGGTTCCGATGTTGTGGGCCGATGGGAACCTGCTTCTCAACCCTGCGTTTGCCCGCGAGGACTGGCGTGGCGCAGCGGCATTCGTCCAGGCACACCGTACAGATGCCAGCGAGATTCCTCCGCCCACCCAACTCTGCCCCTGCACTTCATCTCCAGCCAGGGGCAGGGATGACATTGTCATCGTCGAGACCGGCTCGGCCGCTCCAGCATGGATCTATTATGCAGGTCAAGAGAACCTGCTTCCGCTGCCACAGGACCCTCTGTTGGATGTACGCCATGTCCTTCACTACGCGAACACAGCCCCACTCCTCAACCAGCATCTCGCTGATCGGAGTGGCGTGTGGGTGGTAAGCTGGCTAAAACACATCACTGATCCAACCGATATCGTCATCACACTGCTGGAGCAAATTGGCGACGAGCAGCCCGTCCCCCAGTTTCATGGTCTGAACCTACGTTATTTCAAGTTGAGACAAACGCCGTCTTTCCCCCCGCTGCCCGTCACGACCACCCGGCTGGACAGCGAGATGTTACCGGGGTTGAGCCTGTGGGGGGTGACATTGCCCCAAGTCCCTGCCCCCGCTGATCAGTCGCTGCGTGTGCTCACCTGGTGGAGCACGTCTGACGCCTCAGCACACCGTGGCCGCGCCTATCAGGCCTCGTTACGCCTCGTCGACAGTACGGGACACGAATGGGGACGCGCCGACGCACCTCCCGGGGGCGGAGACTACCGTCCTGAGCATTGGCCGGCCGACACCCCTATCCTGGGGCGGTTTGTGCTTACACCGACGTTGGGCACGCCCCCAGGGGTGTATACAGCCACCCTACGGCTCTATGAATTGGGAGGAGAGACCTCCCGTGCCATGCCCGTGGGACAGGTCACGCTTGAACGCCCCACAATACCCCCGCCGCTGCCCCCATGGATGGACCCGATAAATAGTGAGCCATCAACGGACATGCCACTGCACTTGCTGGGCATCCACGTGGCCAGAGATACCGTTCAGCCCTGCGAGAGCCTGCCAGTGGCGCTCTTCTGGGAAGTCATGACTGTCCCCATGGGAGGGACAAATGCCCGCCTGGAGCTGGACGAAGCACGTGTGACCCTGCCCTGGCCCACCGACCTGGAGCAAATGCAGCCAGGAGATCGGTTCCTGATGCAGGCCACATTGCTGATTGACTGCCGGGCACGCGCCTATACCGGTCCGCTCCGGATCGTACTGTCCGACCAGGATATGACCCTGCCCATGGCAGAGTGGAAGGGGCCGCCCGTCTCAGTCTCTGTCCGGCGCACGTTCACGCCACCTGCCGATATGGCACCTCTGGAGGCAGAGTTTGGCAGTGGTCTGGCGCGGCTAATCGGCGTGCGCGTCGAACAGGCCGGAGACCACCGACCGGTCTTCCCCCCCACCCTGGAGGCCGGGACACCCTTCACAGTTACACTGGCCTGGGAGGCTGGGCGCATCACCGACACACACTACACCGTTTTCGTGCACATTGCACCGCTCGATGCCCCATCGCCCCTCGCCGCTCAGGATGACTGTGGGCCGGCCCGGGGTGCCCGGCCCACAACTACCTGGGTGCCGGGCGAGGTGGTGCTGGATGCGCACCCACTGCCAGGACTGCTGCCGGGAAGCTATCGGGTGCGCGTGGGGCTCTACGGCCCTGACGGTACCCGCCTGCCCTGCACCCCCGCCGGGCCATGTGCGCCGGACAACGCCGTCGACGTCGCAACGCTGCGGATTCGGTAAAAGCGGGCACTGGCGCGGGCCGACGGGGTGTTGGCGAATGAAGTGAACGTCCTTTGCCCTAGACTTTGGATGAGGTTACCATTCACAGTGCTGCGCCGCAAAGCTTCGCCATCTGATGCCCTTGCTGCCGTGTAGACTTTTCCCCTCCTCAAACAAGAGTACCCTGGGACGTAGATGTCGCTTCACTCACACACCACCGGACGCCATGGGAAACATGTAGCCCAATTCGCGGTTCGCCGTTGAGGAGCAGGAGACGGTGTTGCGCCTGGGCACCGTCTACCAAGAATACAGACAGCGTACACCTCGATACTGATATACGTCCCTGGTGTCTTCCGCTTGGCACGCTACCAGGCGGCCAATGGTTCTCACCACAAGGAGCCTGCAATGGACCTACCGCTGGACTGGCTATTGAACGGCCCACCGTGGGTGGCGTAGCGCACCCGGGTGGATCTACTCAGGAAATCGGAGGAGGCCCTTGAAGTCCGGCGGGCCCGGGAGACGATATGCCGACACCCCAGGGTCAAAACGCTGCTCACAGAGGTGCGGATGTGGCCCAGTCCCATCCTCAAGTCGCACAAGTCGGCGGGCCATGTGCTCCACAAATTGGTCTTCGTGGCCGACCTGGGCTTTCGCGCGGGCAACCCCGGCATCTCGCAGATGATCCAGCGCATCCAGGCGCACCGGTCACAGGAGGGCCCATTTCAGGTGTTGGCGAACATCAATCCCAAATACGGTGGGACAGGTGAGGATCAGTGGGCGTGGATGCTGTGCGATGCCCCGTTGGTTTTGTATGCGCTATGTAAGTTTGGCTTGGGCGACTCCCAGAAAGTGCAGAGCGCCATAAGTTACCTTGTGACGCTGGTACGAGAAAACTGTGAAGGTCACCAGCCTGCCCGGCTAGGAGATCTCTTTCGGGTTTGACTGCTATCGTATCTGAAAAGAGTGGCCTTCGGTCTAAATCGCTCTTGGGCCACACCTACCAAATAAGGGAGGATGTAATGTCAGATCTAAGGCTTGTGACATATTGCGGCTTGTATTGCGGGCTCTGCGCACAGCGCAATCGAATTCCCCAGAGAGCCGAGAGCTTGCGAGATGCCATGCAAAAAGAGGGTTATGAACACTGGGGACAGGAGAT
>CAZHBB010000035.1:5238-8112 GCA_964530185.1 uncultured Anaerolineales bacterium | reverse complement strand
GAGACGGTCATCGAACAGCTCTGCCGGTTGTTATTCGGCCAGTTGTAAGTAAAGAGAGCCTGTCTCGCGGGAGACGCCAGAGCACCTCGATCCCAAAAGCACAGGATCTAAAACCCATACACCCTGACTTCCCGCTGATTCTCTGCACGTCACCGCTTGACGAAGGTGCCTACCATGTTAAAATATTAAAGTTAGTTAAGGTAGACTACCTAACACAGGGGTCTCCACACATTCTTCATACGCAGTCCAGACGGGTATACCAGATCCCAGGAGGTCAATATCGTGACTAGAGAGCGCCCCCGCTATTACGGCATGCACAAATACTTGGACGTTGAGGGAGGTTTTGCCCTGTGGCTCCCCTCGGACTGGCGCGAGATCCCCATGACCGAAGGGCATCATGGTGTCATCTTCACCCCCTATCCCGATCGGATCGACACCAGCTTTGCAGCCGAGAAGCGCGTCCTGGAATACCCCGTCACAGAGGAGGATATCCCCGTGTTGCGGGAGGGTTTCTATGACGGTCTGAAGGCGCTTCCTGGAGTGGAGATCGAGTCCACAGACGAGACGATCACCTCGACGCTCAAGGTCTTTGAGGCGCGATTCACCTTCCTCGAGGATGGAATCCGACGCAAGCGGTGGGTGCGGAACATCTTCTGGGCCGAAGGCCAGCTCATCTTGATCGCCCAGGGGGCGACTGAAGAGGAGTTCGCCTATTGGGAGGGGATGTTCTACAACGCGATGATGACGGCCGAGATCCTCTAATCGTATGGAGAACGATCTCCGGAAAGTTGGATTCACATGTCCGCATTGCGGCCAGCCGCTGGAGGCTGCCTCCGATTTTGTGCCTGCTGCGGTCAACTGCCCGCACTGCAACCAACTGGTTAACTTGGAGGCCCAGGAGATTGTCATGCGTGCCCAAGAAGCCTATCTCTGGGCCCTGACAAATGGGACACCAGATCTCCTCGACGCCCGTCGACGGCCCGATCAGCTCTCGCCACCTGCCAAGGACGCCCTGCGTGCTTATCTGCAGGCGTACACGGGTCTGCAGGCCGCGTTTCGTAACAAGCTGCCATCGCCTCATCGCGAGGTGGGGATCGAGATCATGGCCGAGGTGACTCGGATCCTCGCTCGCCATATGATGGTCTCGAAAACCGAGGTTGAGTATTGGACCCAACTGATGGTCTGCCAGACGGCAGATCAGGAATATCAGGACCTTGGAAAGCGGCTGTCTCAATCGCGACCAAGCATCTTTACGCGCCTGTTTCGCCACCCCCGCTGGCGACTACGTCGCTTCCAACTCAAGCGCGCTTTGGTCCGACGCCGTGCCAGAGTGCAGGAGCTCGAGTGGGAGCTGGCATTTGTGGAACCCCTCCACACCCACAATGGCCCACTCGAGACTCAGACCTAGAGAGCAAAGCGGATCAACAGGCTAATCAGAGCCAGCCCTACCAGGATCGCAGGCACCTTCCACCCATCCCGTAGCAGCCTACGATGCTCTGCAAGATGACGATAGAGTGCCTCCAACCCTATGGCCGCGCCCAGCCCAGCGACGGCCATCATCAACAGCAGGCCCCGATCCACCGCGTCAACCACGAAGCCAAAGCTGAACCGCGCCGCCGTATCAGCGATGTTGCGGACCTTGGCATACCACGCCAGCAGCTCCATGCAGGCGTTGCGCGCCAATGCCATGTCCACCAGAATTAGTGCTGTGGACACAATCCACAGCACTAGGTAACCGGCAATCTCCTTGAAGCCAAGCTTCACTCTGTCGTCACGCTCCGGCATGAGCCTCCAGCACTCCCTTCAGATGCAGCTTGTCCGCAAAGTGACACGCCACGAAGTGGTCCTTCTCGATCTCCCGCAGTGGTGGCTCCTCTTGCGAGCAGATAGGCTGAGCATAGCTGCAGCGCGGATGGAAGTAGCACCCACTTGGTGGATCCGCCGGGTTCGCCACATCACCCGGCAAGCGAACCGGGCGACCGCGTCGCATGGGATCCGCGATAGGCACCGCAGCCATCAACGCCTCGGTGTACGGATGTTTGGGGTTAAAGTAGAGCGCCTCCGTGGATGCCAGTTCCACCAGTTTCCCCACGTACATGACCGCCACCCGGTTGCAGATATGCTGCACCACCGACAAATCATGAGCGATAAACAGATAGGTGAGATCGAACTGCGACTGCAGATCTTCCAACAGGTTCAACACCTGCGCTTGAATGGACACATCCAGTGCCGAGACAGGCTCATCACAGATGATCAGCTTAGGACGCAGGATCAGCGCGCGAGCGATACCGATCCGCTGGCGCTGGCCGCCACTGAACGCATGAGGATATCGGCTCATGTACTCCGGCCGCAACCCCACCACCTCCAGCATCTCCGCGACCCGATCCCGTAGCTCCTCACCCTCGGCCACTCCATTGATCACCAGTGGCTCGGCGACAATGCGCATGACCGTCATGCGGGGGTTCAGTGACATGAACGGGTCCTGAAAGATAATCTGCATGTGGGGGCGAATCGGCTGCAGTTCTCGGCGCGACATCTTGGCGATGTCCACCCATCCGATATCCGGATCCTTGAACATCACACTGCCTGCCGTCGGCTCCAGCAGATGTAGAATGGTACGTCCGGTTGTGGTCTTCCCACAGCCACTCTCCCCCACTAAGCCCAGAGTCTCACCTTCACGGATAAAGAGATTCACCCCATCCACCGCCTTCACGTGGCCTACCACTCGTTGAAAGAGACCACGACGGATAGGGAAATACTTCTTCAGCCCGCGTACATCCAGCAGCAGATCTTCGCTATCCCGATCAATGAAATTAGCTTGGCTGCTCATTATTCTCTTCCACCCTATCGGAGTACAGGAAACAACGCACCGTA
>CAZHBB010000035.1:2097-5138 GCA_964530185.1 uncultured Anaerolineales bacterium | reverse complement strand
GTGACATCCAGCGCAGTGGTCGGCTCATCCGCGATCAACAGCGAGGGCGAACAGGAGAGTGCCAGTGCGATCATGGCACGCTGTCGCATGCCACCACTGATCTGGTGCGGGTACTGATCCACCACGATCTCTGGCGACGGCATTCCCACTCGATCCAACATGCGGATAGCTCGTGCCCGCGCTTCTGCCTTATCCACATCATGGTGTAGCAGCACCGCCTCCATGATCTGAGCCCCGATGGTGTATACGGGGTTCAGGGATGTCATAGGTTCCTGGAAGATCATGGCGATCTCGGCACCCCGGATACGGCGCATCTCCGCGCTGTGACGGTTAAGGTCGGTGATGACCACATCCTCCTCCCCTTTTCCGGTTTGCCGATGGAGAACGATCTCACCACTGACGATGCGACCTGGCGGCTGCACCAGTTGCATGATAGACAACGCCGTCACACTTTTGCCGCACCCACTCTCTCCCACCACACCCAGCACTTTCTCGCGAGGAATGCTGTAAGTCACGCCATTCAGTGCACGCGCTATCCCCAGGTCAGTGAAGAAATAAGTATGCAGGTCCCTCACATCCAAGATCTTATCTGACTGCGTGGCTACCTGCGTCTCTGCCTGCGGCCCGGGGGCCACTGCTTGTACGCTTGGTTGTTCGGACATGGCAGTTCCCTTCCCTACTACTAGATGGAGTATGGATCAGCGGCGTCACGCAATGCATCTCCGAGGAAAGCATAGAAGAGCACTGCCAGGATCACCGCGACCCCAGGCGTCATCAGCCACGGATGCTCAATCACCACGGGTACATGCTGCGCATCGGTCAGCATCGAGCCCCAGCTCACGGCGGGAGGCAAAATCCCTAGACCCAGGAAGCTCAACGCGGTCTCGCCCAGGATCATACCAGGGATCGAAAGTGCCGCCACCACGATAATGTGGCTCGCTGCGTTCGGCAGCATATGCACAAAGATGATGCGACGGTCTGAGGCCCCAGCAGCTAACGCCGCCATGACGAAGTCCGATTCCCGATAGGCCATCACCTTGGCCCGCAGTTGCCGCGCCAATCCGGTCCAGTTCACCAACGACAGAATCACGGTGATCAGGAAGTAGCGATCCAGCGTGGTGAAGTCGGCCGAGATGGGGGGCAAAGCAGCCGCCAACGCAGCCCACAATGGCACTGTGGGGAACGACATGATCAACTCGATGATCCGCTGGATGATATCGTCAGCCAATCCGCCGACGTAGCCAGAGAGCGCCCCCATGATCGAACCGAAAACGATGGTGAGCGCCACGCCTACCAGCCCCACCGTCAACGAGATCTGCCCACCTATCAGTAGGCGAGCAAATACGTCCCGACCTAGCGCATCTGCCCCCAGCGGATAAAACCGTTGCCCTCCCTCTACACCGATCAGATGCACCCTGCTGGGAAAGAGCCCCAGCAGCTTATACTGGTCCCCCGGAACGAAGAAATGAAGTGCGAGGCGATGCTCTCGATTGATGTCGAACACAAACTTGAACGCTTCCGTGTCCAACCGGGTGCTAACTTCGAACGTATAGGGACGCAGGCTGAACTTCCCATCAGGACCGATGAAGGTGATCGGTGTCGGGGGACCATACAGATAATCCTGATTCTGGAACTGATAGTCATTGCCCGCCAGGAAAGGGCCTAGCGCCACCAGAATATATAGGACAATCAGACCAATACCACCGATCAGCGCCAGCTTGTTACGTTTAAACCGCAACCAGGTCAGTCGGCCTTGAGAGAGCTCACCGACCTCGCTGACTTCCTGCGCATCAACCCCCACAACTGCGGATTTGTCTACGAGCTTTACCATGGGTCTCATCCTCAGCTATACTGAATCCTGGGATCAAGCCAGGCCAGTAAGATGTCAGCCAATAAGTTGCCTACTAGCAATGCAACCGCAAAGAAGAACAGGAACGTCCCGGCGAGATACATATCCTGCTGGATCAGAGCCTGGAAGTAGACAGGACCGCTGGTAGGAAGATTGAGCACGGTCGATACCACGGTCTCACCCGAGAAAAGACCCGGCAGACTCATGCCCAGTGTCATGACCAGCGGATGAAGGGCGTTCCGCACAGCGTGCTTCCAAATCACCGTACGTTCTGGTGCCCCCTTGGCACGCGCCGTCTGGACGTACTGCATGTTGAGCACATCCAGTAGATTGGCCCGCATCACGCGGCTCGTCCAAGCAGTGCCTGCAAATCCCAAAACCACCACCGGCAACCAGATGTGGCCTAACAAGTCCAGGAATTTAGCCAGCGACATCGGCGCGTCCCGATACTGCGGTGAGTACAACGTCCCCACCTTCAGACCAAATGTCTGCTGGAGGAAAATCATCAGGATCAGAGCCAGGAGGAAATTGGGGATCGCCATAGCCACAAACTGAATGGCGGTGATGATATAATCAGGAATGGTATAGCGGTGAGTTGCGGAGTACACCCCTACTAATATGGCTAACGACCAGCTCACAATCAGCGTCGTGAATGAGATCAACACTGTGTAGCCCAAACGATCCCAGATCAACTCATTGACCGGCCGATGGTGTTGGAAAGATTCTCCGAAGTCACCCTTGGGGAAGCCAGAGATCCACTTCCAAAACTTCACATAGATTGGGTCATTGAGACCATAACGCCTTTCCAGGGCTGTGATCTGGTCCTGTGTCACGTTGCCACCCTGCTGCCGCAAACTATCGATGTAGAACTCCAGATATGACCCGGGGGGCAACTCGATCACCAAGAAACCCACAATGGTCACAAAGATCAGGGTTACCAGCATATACCCCAAGCGGCGTATGAAATATGCCGTCATCTTGTTTCCTCCTGGCGCTCAGATCCCTGAAAACGCAGGGGGGAAAGAACGAGTGTCTTCCCCCCCTGCCCCTAAAATCCGCTCTTCGGTGTTACCCACCCCCAAGCCTTACTTCTTGAAAGCGTAGGTCTCAGGGTTCGTAACAGCCGGATAGGGGATGATCCACGGATTCACGAAACCACCCAACTTCAGATCTTCGCGATAGGGCACATTGA
>CAZHBB010000035.1:0-1997 GCA_964530185.1 uncultured Anaerolineales bacterium | reverse complement strand
ACGATCCAGCTCGGGTAGAGCAGGTGGTCAGGTCCATCACCAACCTCCCAGTTGGTGTGGATGCTGAGCTGACCAGCCCTCCACTGCACACCGAAGTCCGAGGGCGGCATCTGGTTGATCACGATGTTGAGGCCGATATCCTTCCAGTTCTCGGTCGCGATCTCCAACGTGCGCATGCACTCATCGCCGGCATCGGCCTGCACGTCAATGACCACCTCCAGCGGACTGCCATCGGGGTACTCACGCCAGCCATCGCCATCACTGTCCACCACGCCGATCTCGTCCAACAACGCCTTGGCCTTGTCAGGATCATAGGCCACATAGGCATCACGGGCCTTCTGATACAGCGCCTGTGCCTCGGCATTGAAGTTGAACTCGATGGCCTTGGGGCTCATGGTGCCCGTGGTCATCATGCCGGTCTCGTAGTAGACGACCTTCTTGATGCGCGGGCGGTCTAGTGCAAAGGACATGGCCTGCTTGAACTTGGGATTGCGATACAACTCGCGGCGCTTTTCATCAGGATGGTCGTGGTTCCAGAAGTACATCATCCCGGTGCCAGAGCCGCTGTCCCAGAATCGGACCTCGTAGTTTCCGGCATCCTCGTTGTCCTTCAGGGTGCCGACGTCGGCCAGCGTGATCTTGTGGAAGTGGACCCAGTCCACGTCGCCCTGCATGATCTTCAGCTTCTGGACCTCGGCATCCTCGACGAACTCCGCGTCGATCTTGTCGATGTACGGGAGCTGGTTGCCCTCGGTGTCCACCGCGTAGTAGTAGGGGTTGCGCTCCCACACCTGGCGCAGGGAGGGCTCGTAGGACGTGACCATCCACGGGTTGAGCGTCGGGCACTCGGGGTTCGTCCTTATGTTGATCTTCTGATCGAACTCCTCATAGTCCGTATAGTCGGAGTTGTATTCGGGGTGGAACTGCTTGGCGTAGTGCGCCGGTACGATCCAGCGTGGCCCGATGCCCGCATTAGTCCACATGGCCAGCCGCTTGAGTGTCAAAGGAGCGGGCGTATCGTACTTGAGCTTGAGAGTGTAATCATCGACCTTGACGAACTCCACCAGGGTGCCCGCGGCTGAGGTGCCAAAGTCAGGGGGCGCGTCTGAATGGTCGGGATTCAACACCATGTCGTTCCACCAGAAGAGAACGTCGTCAACGGTGACTGGCTCGCCATCGGACCACTTAAGGCCCTTGCGGAAGTAGAGAGTCCACTCGCTGTTGTCCTCGTTGGTGTCCCAACTCTCACACGTGCCTTGAGCAATGTCCAGACCATCGTCGATCCAGCGCACTGCCGAATGCCCGTACTGGCACTCTGCCCACAGGCCTTCCCAGTGGTAGAAGGTGCGCACAGTGCCCCCGTAGGTACCGATCTCGTTTAGAGGACTGAGTACCAACGGATTAGCAGGGAGCCGCTCGTCGACCGGAGGAAGCTCACCGTTCTTGACCATCTCAGCGAACTGCGGGGCCTCATTGAACTTGCTCACAGGCTTCGGGGTCGGCTTGGGCGTCGCGGTCGCCTTCTCGACAGGGATTGGGGTAGGAGTAGCTTCAACTGCTTGCGCCTTCGTTGGCTCTGCCGTAGGAGCTTCAGCCGTCTCCTTGCCCGCACAGGAGCTCAGCACAACACCTGCGGCTGCCATCGCCGACGCGTAAAGGAACTGCCGCCGACTCAACTTCAACTGCTTACGTGACATGATCCGCCTCCTCAAAAAAACTTGATATGACTTAACTGACCGTCAAGAACACTCAACTGCGGCTTCCCACCAGGGGCTGCCACTATAGCAACGACCCCAGCACTGGCGCGCCAGGATCGTACTACCCGTCAGGAAGGCACTCTATCATAGACCGACCCAGGACCATATAGGGGACATGCAGCACATCACCTTGATCAGCACTGGTCCTGACAATGTCACCATGCTTATATCATAGCACGATCATTTGAAATGTCAAGACCTTCATTAACACGTGACCGTTTCATTTTGGGTGGAGGGAAG
>CAZHBB010000034.1:27554-31026 GCA_964530185.1 uncultured Anaerolineales bacterium | reverse complement strand
CATCCACGCCCTGGGCGACATCAGGCCCAAGATCGCCCGGGTGCGCAGGAACGGCTGTGAGACCGAGGTGGCAGTCGAGGAGCTGATGCGCGGGGACGTCGTCATTGTCCGACCGGGCGAGCGCATCCCCATCGATGGACGGGTCATCAGCGGTCGCTCAGCCGTGGACCAGAGCCCCATTACGGGCGAGAGCGTACCTGTGGAAAAGGGGCCAAATGATGGGGTCTTCGCCGGCACCATCAACGGCGAAGGCTCACTGGAGATCGAGGTGACGAAGCTGGCCCAGGACACCACCCTGGCACGCGTCATCCAGATGGTCGAGGAGGCTCAGGCGCAGAAATCGCCCACGCAACAGTTCACCGACCGCTTTGAGCAGGTCTTCGTGCCATTGGTCCTCATGGGAGTGTTGCTGGTGATCATCGCGCCTCCCCTGCTCGGCTGGCTGCCCTGGCAGGAGAGCATCCTGCGCGGGCTGACGATCCTGGTCGCCGCATCGCCATGCGCCCTGGCCATCGCCACGCCCGCGGCGGTCCTCTCTGGCATCGGCCAGGCGGCACGCAACGGCGTGCTGATCAAAGGCGGCGTCCACCTGGAGAACCTGGGTGCCCTGGACGCCATCGCATTGGACAAGACCGGCACCCTGACGCGCGGGAGGCCTGAGGTGACCGCGTTGATCCCCAATCCCTTGACCTCCACCTCCGAAAGGGACCTCCTGCGGGTGGCAGCGGCGGTGGAAGGTCATTCCAGGCACCCATTAGCGCGGGCTGTCCTGCACAAGGCGCGGGAGATGGGATTAGACGACCCGCCACCGCCCGCGAATCTGGAGGCCGTGACCGGACGCGGCGTGCGGGCCACGCTGGACGGCCACACCGTGCGCATCGGCAACCTCCGGCTCTTCGAAGAGGAGGGACTGAGGGTTCCCCAAACCCTGGTCGCTCAGGTGGAGCGCCTGGAAGCGGAGGGGCAGACCACGATGCTCGTACACGATGGACAGCGTTTCCTGGGCATCATCGGCCTGGCCGACCGGCCCCGCGAGGAGGCCCCGGCAGCGCTCGAGCGGCTGCGGGCCCTGGGCATCCGGGCGCTGGTGATGCTCACCGGTGACAATGAACGGGTGGCGGCGGCCATCGCCAAGGCCGTCGGGCTGACCGACTTCAGGGCCAATCTGCTCCCAGAGGACAAGGTGGCGGCCGTGCAGGCGCTCTTGCAGGAATACGGCCGGGTGGCGATGGTCGGGGACGGCGTAAACGACGCCCCGGCACTGGCGACGGCCACCGTGGGCATTGCCATGGGCGGCGCTGGCAGCGACGTGGCCCTCGAGACAGCCGATGTCGCTCTGATGGCCGATGACCTCTCACGCCTGCCCTTCGCCGTGGGACTGAGTCGGCAGGCCCACCGCATCATCCGCCAGAACCTGGTCATCTCGCTGGGCGTCATCGCCCTGCTGATCCCCGGGGGATTGTTTGGCCTGGCGGGGATCGGACTGGCGATCCTGCTCCACGAGGGAAGCACCTTGCTGGTGGTCGCTAACGGGCTACGTCTGTTGGGATACAAGGAGGCAAAGTGAGAGAGCGTGTTACCCGGTCGCATAGGTTCCTCAGGGCTCTTGCCCTTCTTTCCGTCCTCCTCCTCTCGGCTCTGTCTGTGGCCTCTACCGCCAGTGCGGCGAGGCCCCCACAGGCCGAAGAACCGGTGGTCATCTACTTCTTCTGGGGGGACGGTTGTCCACACTGCGCGGAGGAGGAGCCCTTTCTGGAAGACCTGAGCCGTCGCATCCCCAACGTGGATGTGCGCGCCTACGAGGTCTGGTACAACACCGACAACCAGAAACTCCTGCAGAGGATGGTCAACGCGATGGGGTTCGAGCCCCGTGGTGTGCCGATCACCATCATCGGCGATCGGTACTGGGTAGGTTTCAACGACACGGTCGCCCAGGAGATTGAAGCGCAGGTGGCACTCTGTAGCAGTACCGGCTGCCCGGACGCCGGTGCCGGCATCATCCCCGGGGTCACAGCGCCAGCCGCGCAGACAGACGTGGACGCGACACGCGACCCAGACGAACGCCCAAAGGATATCATCAACCTGCCGCTGATCGGGGCAGTGGATCTGGGGGCTCAATCGCTGGTGGTGAGCACGGCCATCATCGGCTTCGTCGATGGATTCAACCCCTGTTCCCTGTGGGTGCTCTCGATCCTCATTGCTCTGACGCTTCGGACCGGCTCCCGCAGGAAGATCCTGATTGTCGGTCTCACTTTCCTCACCGTCACGTCATTGATCTACGTCCTCTTCATCGCCGGACTGTTCACAATGTTCACCCTCATCAGCTTCCTGGGCTGGGCCCAGATCGTGGTGGCCCTGATGGCGCTCTGTTTTGGGGCGGTGAATATCAAAGACTACTTCTGGTACAAAGAAGGCCTCTCCTTCACCATCGCCGACGAGAGGAAGCCGGGTATCTACCGGCGTATCCGGCAGGTGATTAACGCTGGCGACTCGCTGTGGGCGATGGTCGGCGCGACGGTGCTGCTGTCGATCGGCGTGTCCTCGGTCGAGTTCTCCTGCACGGCGGGGCTTCCAGTCCTGTGGACCAACCTGCTGGCGGCTCAGGCCGTGAGCCCGCTCTCGTTTGTGCTCCTTCTGCTGCTTTACATGATCATCTACCAGGTCGATGAGATGGCGATCTTCCTGATCTCTGTCTTCACCCTGAAGTCCAACCGACTGGAGGAGAAACACGGGCGCATCCTCAAGCTCATCGGTGGGACACTGATGTTGGCCCTGGCAGCCGTGATGATGATCAACCCGGCGTTGATGAACAAGGTGAGCACCTCGTTGATCGTCTTCGGCGTCGCCTTTGGCGTGGCAGCGGTGATCCTGCTGGTCCACCGCCAGGTGTTGCCCCACTTTGGGATCTACATTGGCACAGAGCTCGCGGCGGTCGACTCGCGCCGAAGATAGTATAGCCCAAAGGGCAGGGGAGGGCGGGGATCAGGATGAGCCGTGGAGAACGTGCGCCGGGTACCACGATTCATATCGCTGGGTACCAAGCGGGCATGACCCCGCTGCCTGGCGGGGTCACAAGAGGGCCAGATGCCCCTGACGCAGCAACAGCCTATCTCCTATACTAAGTGTACGACATAGTTAAGGAGATTACGATGATAACAAAGATCACGGAGCATGCGCTGCAAACCTGGGTGGATCTGCCCTACGAGCAGGCTGTTGAGCGGGTGACCGCAGAGCTGAAGAGAGAGGGATTCGGTATCCTCACCCAGATCGATGTTCAGGCTACCCTCAAGAGGAAGCTGAGGGTTGACTTCCGCCAGTATGTCATCTTGGGCGCCTGCAATCCCCAGTTGTCCTATCGGGCTTTACAGGCCAATCTGGAGGTCGGGTTACTCCTGCCCTGCAACGTTGTTGTCTACGAGGATGGGAACGGCAGCGTAGTATCGGCGGTAGATCCCATTTCGCTGTTGGGTAA
>CAZHBB010000034.1:0-27454 GCA_964530185.1 uncultured Anaerolineales bacterium | reverse complement strand
AGCACCTGGTAGACTGGAGCAGAGCGTCTTTAACGGACGCTCTGCTGGCTTGTGGCAAAGGCAAGGGGCAGGGCTATACGCCAAACGGCGGGGTGGAGAATAGGCCGGACGGGCCTTATAGAAGGATGGAGGCGCCGGGACAATAGCAATGAGCGTAACCATAGAGCCGTATGGCCCGAGGAGTTGACTGCGAGGCTGACAAGGTGTCCTGGCCCGATGGTATAGAAGCGAAAAGAGAAATGAACAGACAGAGCAAGATATGGCTGATAGCGGGGCTGACAGTGTTAGTCTTGTCCTTGGCGCTGGCGGCCTGTGCCAGGGCTCCTGCTACACCAGGGGTGGAGAAGGCGACGCTGACGAATAACGCCGATGGTTATGTCGACATCACCGTCCAGCAACTGGTCAAGTTGGTGAAGGGGAAAGACGTGACGCTGGTCAACGTCCACATCCCCTACGCAGGGGAAATTCCCCAGACTGGCCTGTTTATCCCCTATGACGAGATCGCGGCGTATACGGATGAGCTGCCGGACAAAGATGCGACGATCGTCCTCTATTGCCGAAGTGGAGCGATGAGCACGTCAGCGGCCAAAACATTGGTCTCCCTGGGCTATTCCAACGTCCTGGAGGTGGATGGTGGTATGCGGGCCTGGGAGTCGGCGGGCTACGAACTGATCCAGCGGTGCTGCCGCTGAGGTGGAGAGGTAAAGATGAGTGAACAGAAGATTGCATTACCAGTACGTGGGATGACCTGTGCTTCTTGTGTTGTCCATGTGGAGAGAGCCCTGGAGAAAGTAGAGGGTGTGGAAGAGGTCCATGTCAACCTGGCGACAGAAAAGGCGGTCGTGGCGTTTCGACTGGACCACACCTCGCTGGATAACCTGGTTGCAGCAGTCCAGGAGACCGGCTACGAGGTCCCTACAGAGACGATCACGCTCCCCATCGGCGGGATGACGTGCGCTTCCTGTGTCGCCCATGTGGAAAAGGCCCTGAGCAAGACCCCTGGCGTGCTCGAGGCCCACGTCAACCTGGCCACCGAGAGGGCTACCGTCACCTTTATCCCCGGC
Organism: uncultured Anaerolineales bacterium; assembly: GCA_964530185.1. Taxonomy (GTDB): domain Bacteria; phylum Chloroflexota; class Anaerolineae; order B4-G1; family SLSP01; genus PWVB01. Next base: position 26,390 of record CAZHBB010000034.1, on the reverse strand, counting down.
GTGAGCGGGCTTGTAGACCTCAAGCAGGCAGTGGCCGATGCAGGGTATGAGGTGTTGGAAGCCCCTGAGGAAGGGGCTTTATTGGTGGAAGAGGGTGAGGATGAGGCGGAACGGAAAATGCGCCAGGCCCGTTTCCGGATGCGGGTCGCCTGGCTCTTCACCGCTCCCATCATCCTCTGGATGTTGGCCGAGATGGTCTTTGGCGTCACCTGGCCCAATGAGACGATCTTCAACCTGGGGATGATCCTTCTGGCGCTGCCGGTCCTCTTCTGGGTGGGCCGCCGCACCTATCGCAGCGGTTTGACGGCAGTGCTGCATGGGTACGCTAACATGGACACCCTTATCACTTTGGGCACAGGGGCCTCATTGCTCACCGGGCCAGCCTCCTTCTTCTTCCCAGTCGCCAACTACGCCGGGGTCTCGGCTATGATCATGGCCTTCCATCTGACCGGCCGGTACATTGAGGAATCGGCAAAGGGCAGGGCTTCCCAGGCGATCCGTAAACTGCTGGAGCTGGGGGCCAAGACCGCACGGGTCGTGCGGGATGGGCAGGAGATGGAGGTCCCCATCGAGGAGGTGCAAATCGGCGACCTGATGGTTGTCCGCCCCGGGGAGAAGATCCCCACCGATGGTGTCGTGATAGAGGGGGAGAGCGCAGTGGATGAGTCGATGGCCACCGGTGAGTCCATGCCAGTTAACAAACGGGCGGGCGACGAGGTGATCGGGGCTACCGTCAACCAGGAAGGGCTCCTCAAGGTGCAGGCCACGCGGGTGGGTCGCGATACCTTCCTGGCTCAGGTCATCAAGTTGGTGGAGGAGGCCCAGGGCTCCAAAGTGCCCATCCAGGAATTTGCCGATCGGGTAACCGGGGTTTTCGTACCGGTGGTGATCACCGTCGCCCTGGTGACCCTGTTGGCCTGGCTGGTCCTCCCGGATGCGATGCGCCTCCTGGTCCAAACCGGTTCTTTCCTGCCCTGGGTCAATCCTAACCTGAGTGTGGGCACCCTGGCCATCGTCTCCATGGTGGCGGTGTTGGTCATCGCCTGTCCCTGTGCCCTGGGCCTGGCGACCCCCACCGCGTTGATGGTGGGCAGTGGCATGGGAGCCGAGCATGGGATCCTGATCCGCTCCGGTGAGGCGATCCAGACCTTGAAGGATGTGCGCGTGGTTATCTTCGACAAGACAGGGACGATCACCAAGGGTAAGCCAGAGGTCACGGATATCGTGGCTTCCGGATCATTGCCGCTCCAATCCAAAGCCCTCCTGCGTTGGGCGGCGTCCGCCGAACAGGGCTCCGAGCATCCTCTAGGTCAGGCTATCGTCCAGCGGGCGCGAGCGGAGGGGCTGGCACTGGCGGAGCCACAGGCGTTCCGGGCCACTCGCGGTAAGGGTGTAACGGCGACCGTGGATGGACGGCACGTGTTGGTGGGCTCCCGGCGACTGATGGCAGAACATGGCATTGACCCCACTCCGTTGGAGGGGACCTTGCGTCGACTGGAGGAAGAGGCCAAAACGGCGATGCTGGTGGCGGTGGACGGGGAGTTGATCGGCGCTGTCGCCGTAGCAGATACTCTCAAGGAGGACTCCGCCGCAGCCATCCAGGAACTGCACCGGATGGGACTGGAGACGGCGATGATCACCGGCGACAACCGGCGCACCGCTGAGGCCATTGCTCACCGGGTGGGAATCGATCATGTGCTGGCCGAGGTGTTGCCCGATGGGAAGGTCGCTGAGGTGCAGCGCATGCAGGAGCGGTTTGGGTTGGTGGCTTTCGTGGGCGATGGTATCAACGATGCCCCTGCGCTGACGCAGGCCAATGTGGGGATCGCTATCGGCACGGGTACCGATATCGCTATCGAGGCCAGCGACGTCACTCTGGTGCGCGGGGAGCTGACCGGTGTGGTGGAGGCCATCAATCTGAGCCGGGCCACCTTCCGTAAGATCAAGCAGAATCTCTTCTGGGCCTTTTTCTACAACGTGGTGATGATTCCGCTGGCCATCGTCGGATGGATGCACCCGGCGTTGGCGGAGATCGCGATGGCGACGTCCTCGATCACTGTGGTCACCAACGCCAACACGCTGCGGCAGGTGGAGATTCGGCCAGAGTATGCCCGGCGGCCATCCCCATCGTCTTTGCCCGCGAATCGGTCGGTCCAGGTGGTGGCCCGTCCGTAGTATCTGGATCAGCGTAGGTGCGGTGCACCTCAGGGTGCGTTGCCCCGCTCTATGTGTGGATCAGGGACGGCGATCTGGGAATCGTGGTTTGGAAGAAGTGTTGGTGGCGGACGCGAAGGGTGAAGATAGAGGGAAGAACTCTGCGTCCTCAGCGGTGTGAGAGATAGAGTGAGGGGAAATGCTCGCTTCTGGACTGATAACGCTACGAGAGGGGCTGGAGGCCGCGTTGATCGTGGGCATCGTCCTGAGTGTGCTACGGCGGCTGGGCTATGCCGACCGGGTCCGGTTGGTCTGGGCTGGCGTGGCTGTAGCCGTTGGGGTGAGTGTGATCATCGGAGTGGCGATCAATCGATTGGGAGTGGCCTTTGAGGGCCAGAACGAGGAGGTTTTCGAAGGTGCTACCATGCTCCTGGCTGCTGCAGTGCTGACCTGGATGCTCTTTTGGATGTACCGGAGGAAGCGACAGATCCAGGCGGGGGTGGTGCAGGAGGTGCAGCAGGCTGCCGTTACCGACAACGCGGGTGCGTTGTTCAGCCTGGCCTTTGTCGCCGTGGCGCGTGAAGGGATCGAGACGGTTCTTTTCCTCACGGCCGCCGCCTTCACCGCCACTCGTGTCGAGGTGTTGCTAGGTGGTGTGTTGGGACTGGCATTGGCCGTTGGTCTGGGCTGGCTGACCTTTGCCGTCGGTCGGCGGCTCAACGTGCGTCTCTTCTTTCGGGTTACTGGCGTCCTGCTTCTCCTCTTCGCCGCTGGCCTGGTGGCCCGAGGGGTACACGAACTGCAGGAAGCGACATTGTTACCCGCCTTGGTTGAACCTGTATGGAATACGAATCCGATTTTGGATGAAGGGGGTGGAGTAGGAAGCCTGCTCAAAACGTTATTTGGCTACAACGGTGACCCCTCGCTGCTGGAAGTGCTGGCGTACGGTATGTACTTCGTTACCGTCGGCGTGATAGGCCTTCAGGCAGAGCAGCGCAGGGCGCTCCCGGCTGCCGGGGCCTGAGGGCGCGATGAAGGGTGGCTCTGGGAGCAGGTGGGTGCACGGTGGAGAGTCAAACGCTGTCACAGAGAGAGCGCGTTGGGGATGAGAAGTTGATCAGTAAAGGGAGGTGGACGAGATGGTGAAGGATCCAGTTTGTGGGATGATGGTGGATGCGGAGGGGGCACCTGCTAAGGCAGAGTACAAGGGAGAAACCTACTATTTCTGCGCTCCAGGCTGCAAGGCGGCTTTTGAGCAGAACCCTGAGCGGTATCTGGGGGAGTCTGGGGACACCCATAGGTGCTGTCATACGCACCACAGACACTAATTCGTGTTGTGGCAAGGCCCACCCCGGTGGACATGACCGAGGGTGGGCTTTTTTCTTTTGCGGCGCCGTTCCCCGCCAAACGGCGGGGTGGAAAACAGGCCGGACGGGCCTTATGGGGGCTGTGGGGATCAGTACAATGGAGATAGTACAGTGATGGAGGGAGAGAGATGATGATCATAGGATTTGGGTTGATTTTGCTGTTGCTGTTTGGCGGGGTGTTGATGGCCCTGCGTGGTGGTGGTACTGACCTGGCACGCCAGGTGTCCAATTTGCTTACTACCGGAGGATCCACCGGTCGAGGGCCCCGTAAACTGCTGGACGAGCGTCTGGCCCGCGGGGAGATCAGCCGTGAGGAGTACGAGGCCATCCGCGCCATGTTGGACCGATAGAGCATAAAGAGAAGGGATGTAGAGATGGGAATAGGATGGTGCTGTCGTGGGTTGAGTTGGGGAATGTGGGGAGGGCTCGGGCTGGTTGGCCTGATCCTGAACCTGGTGCTCTTTGTGGGGGTGTTGGTCGTGCTGGGTGGCGGGGCCCTGTGGTTGGTACGGCGGTTGGGACGCGGGGCGCCGAGCGCGGCGGCAGGGGTTGACCCATTAGATGTGGCCCGGCGACGGCTGGCGGCAGGAGAGATCACTCCCACCGAGTTTGAGGAGTTGCGAGAGCGACTTCGCTCCTGAGAGGAGCTGGCCTGAGAGAGGCTGGGAAGATTTACAACGTCGTCGTAATGTGCTCCCGCTGGCCCACGGGCCAGCGGGAGCATAACGTGGGATAGAAAGGGATAGGGAGCTACAGGGCTGGTTGCAGATTGAGTGAGGTCCTTGGCCTGGCTGGCGCAGGACATATAGTGAAGATAGAGTATGTTATATAGAGGTAGATGAAAAGTTGGCCGTGGTGAGAGAGAGGAACCGAAGGATGAAAGAGAAGGAGCAGCACGTACATCGGACCCATGAGATGGGGAAGATACAGGGGGCGCATGAAGGTCACGGCGTTCCCACAGCCCACATAGGGCACGCGGAGCATGAAGGGCATTCAGGACATGGCACCTCTGATGCTCACGTAATACACGCCGGCCATGAGGGGCATGAAGAGCACGCTGCCTCAACTCCGCATGCGGAGCATGCTGGCCCTGAGGCAGCCCATGTGGGGCATGGGGAGCATGGGGCCCACGTGGATCACACTGGCCATGAGGAGATGTTCCGCAAGCGGTTCTGGGTCAGCCTGGTGCTCACCATTCCAGTGCTCCTCTTTAGCCCAATGCTCCAGAAGTGGCTGGGGTTCAGCATGCCGGAGTTTCCCGGGAGTCGCTGGATTGGCCCTATCTTCGCGCTGATCATCTTTCTGTACGGTGGCGTGCCCTTCATCAAAATGGCAATTCCTGAGCTGCGCAACCGCAAACCGGGGATGATGACCCTGATCTCCCTGGCTATCTCGGTGGCCTTTGTCTACAGTTTCTTCGCCATTGCTGTGGCGCCAGGGAGCGGCTTTTTCTGGGAGATGGCGACGCTGATCGTCATCATGTTATTGGGCCACTGGATTGAGATGCGCAGCGTACGCCAGGCCTCAGGCGCGCTGAACGAGTTGGCCAAGCTGATGCCTGACACCGCCGAGCGGATCTTGCCCGACGGCACGACCGAGACAGTACCCTCCAGCATGCTTCGGGAGGGCGATTTGGTGCTGGTCCGCCCCGGGGCCAGTATCCCCGCCGACGGCGTAGTGGTCGAAGGGAAGTCTGACGTCAATCAGGCGATGCTCACCGGTGAATCCAGGCCGGTCTCCAAAGGGCCGGGTGACGAGGTAATCGCCGGTACCATCAACGGTGACGGCAGCCTGCGAGTGCGAGTCACGGCCACCGGAGACGCGACGGCTCTGGCAGGCATCATGCGGCTGGTTGCCCAGGCGCAGCAGTCCAAGTCCAAGACGCAATTGTTGGCAGATCGTGCCGCTGGTTGGCTCTTCTATATCGCTCTGGCAGTGGCTGCGATCACGGCAGTGGCCTGGACGATGGCGGTTGGCTTCAATCTGACGGTATTGGAGCGGGTTGTGACGGTGCTGGTCATCGCCTGCCCCCACGCGCTGGGGCTGGCGGTCCCCCTGGTGGTCGCCATCAGCACCTCGATGGGCGCCAGCAATGGCATCCTGGTGCGGGATCGGTTGGCGTTGGAGGAGGCCCGCGAGATCGATGTGGTCATCTTTGACAAGACCGGTACCCTCACCAAAGGGGAATTCGGCGTGGTGGCTGTGGCGACGGTGGGTGACTGGGACGACGCCCGAGCCCTTGCCTTGGCGGCGGCGGTGGAAGGGGATTCGGAGCACCTGATTGCCCGCGCGGTTCGCGGCAGGGCGGAGGAGCAGGGACTGGCGCTGCCGACGGTGAACGACTTCGAAGCCATCAAAGGGCGGGGCATCCGCGCTACGTACGAGGGACGTACGGTCTATGTGGGAGGGCCTCGATTGTTGGAGATGTTAGACCTCAGCCTGCCCGACGAGTTGGCCCGTTTTGCAGAGAGTGCGGGGCGGAAAGGCCAATCGGTCGTCTACCTGGTGGTGGGGGGACAGCCGGTGGCCGCCTTCGCGCTGGCTGACGTTGTCCGGCCAGAGAGTCACCAGGCGGTGAATCGCTTGCGTGAGATGGGCATCGAGGTCGCCATGCTCACGGGGGACAGCCAATCTGTCGCTGAGGCTGTGGCTGACGAGCTAGGCATCCAAACCGTCTTCGCTGAGGTACTGCCGGAGCACAAGGATCAGAAGGTGCTTGAGCTGCAGAAGCAGGGGAAGCGCGTGGCGATGGTCGGAGATGGGGTCAACGATGCCCCGGCTCTGACCCGTGCTGACGTGGGAATCGCGATTGGCAGCGGCACCGATGTCGCTATCGAGTCGGCAGGTATCATCCTGGTGCGCAGTGACCCGCGCGATGTGGTCAAGATCTTCGCCCTGAGCCGCGCTACCTATAGGAAGATGATTCAGAACTTGATCTGGGCTACCGGCTATAACGCCGTTGCCCTGCCGCTGGCGGCGGGTGTGTTAGCGCCAGTGGGGTTCATCCTCTCACCCGCCATAGGGGCTGTGTTGATGTCGCTCAGCACTGTGGTCGTGGCCGTCAATGCTCAGCTCCTGCGGCGCATGGATCTCTAAATGGCGGAATCAATGAGAGCCAGGGGGGAAGCCATGGGTGAACCAGAAGCAGCAGAAACATTGCCCTTTCGGGTACGTGCCTGGTATGGATTGCCTGCCGAGATCAGCGTTGGACGGGTGTGGCACTGGGTCAAAGCTGGAGGTGTGCCTCTGCTTCACCCTGGTCTGGTGGACCTCCACCTGCGTCGTGGGCTTCCGCGTCAGGCTCGGGATCAGTTGACCTATTGGCACGAGCTGGGCCATTTGGAGACCTTGCCTCTGGCGCTGCTGCATGGGCTGGCCCTTTGGCTGACTGGGCGGCGGCGCCAGGATACACCCTGGACGCTGCGGCTGCTCATCGGCCTGACGACCTGGTTGGCGGGCTGGGAGCTCTTCGCTGAATTCTACACCATGGGCCGCGCTGGTCCCGAATACGCTCGGCTCTATCGAAAGGCCCACCCTCTATTGCCGCTGGTGCTGTTCTTCTGGGGTGGGATGGGGCTGCTGTCGATGGTTGGAACGTTGTGGATGTGGGGTGGAAATTTGCCTAGGAAAGACTTATCATGAAGCGCAATGAAGGCACAGTGGATCGCATCATCAGGGTGGTCCTCGGGGTGATATTGATCGGCGTAGGGCTGTGGCCAATGAACGGGCTCCAGATTGCGGTGCCGGGAATCGTGGTGGCCGTCGTCGGCCTGATCCTGCTGGGTACCGGCTTGACCGGCTATTGCGCCCTCTATAGCCTCCTCGGCATCTCGACCCGGCAGGACTGACGCCACGGGTCGGGGAGGGCACAGAGGGGGAATTGATGGGGCAGGAAAGGACATCATCGAAGGGGAATGTAGTCTAAGGCCCAAGTGTCTCCTTGTCTATGCTTCACTGTCCGCTATAATATTGATAAATCAGACTGGATCCTCGGGGTCGATCCGTTCCAGAGTCAAGTGCTGGCGGACCTGATCAAAGAATCCAACTCAAGTACGACGGCCCGCTGTGAACGGGCCGTTTGTCGCGCATGCAGGTAGGAAAGAGATCAATGGACACTCAGAAGGTGCTCGAAAGACTCGAGGCCCTGGAGAGGCGTTTCCAGGAGCTGACACGGTTGATGGCAGACCCAACCGTGGCCCAGGATTACGAGAAAGTCGTTGAATACTCGAAGGAACGGGCCGAGCTGGAGGAGATCGTCACCGCTTATCGCGACTACCGCGCCACTCTGGAGGAAATCGCCAACGCCAAAGAGATGTTGGATGATGAGGACCCCGACATCCAGGAGATGGCGAGAGAGGAACTGCAACAACTGGAGGAGCGGCGTCAAGTATTGGAAGGGAAACTGCGCCGTTTGCTGGTCCCGAAGGACCCGCGGGATGATAAGGATGTTATCATGGAGATCCGTGCCGGTGCCGGTGGCGACGAAGCGACCCTCTTCGCAGCCGAATTGTTCCGCCTCTACACTCGGTACGCTGAGCGACAGGGCTGGAAGACCCAAATCATCAGCGAGAATCGCACCGGGGTCGGAGGGTTCAAAGAGGTCATCTTTTCGATCCAAGGCAAGGGAGCCTTTTCACGTCTCAAGTACGAGAGCGGGGTCCACCGTGTCCAACGTGTCCCCGTCACCGAGTCCAGCGGGCGCATTCATACTTCCACGGTGACAGTGGCTGTGTTGCCCGAGGTGGATGATGTCGAGGTCAAGATCAATCCTGGAGACCTGGAGATCACCACGTATGGCTCCTCCGGTCCGGGCGGTCAGCACATGCAGAAAAATGACACGGCTGTGCGCATCGTCCACAAGCCATCGGGTATCGTGGTCACCTGCGAGAGTGAGCGTTCTCTGACGCAGAACAAGCTGCGTGCGATGCGGGTTCTGCGCGCGCGCCTCTATGAGATAGAGCGTGAGAAGCAACAATCGGAAATCGAGGCCACACGACGTTCGCAGGTCGGGACAGGTGAACGAAGTGAGAAGATCAGGACCTACAACTTCCCCCAGAACAGGGTCACTGACCATCGCATCGGCATGACGTCTTATAATCTCCCTGCCGTTATGGAAGGTGAGATCGATGAGTTCATTGAGGCTCTTGCCCTCGACGAGCAGACCCGACGTTTGGCCGAAGTCGGTGCTTGAACCCGTTTCCTAATCAGCCTGGATAACCGAACGCCCCTTCACATGGAAGGGGCGTTCGCTGATTCTGCACAGTTCAGCAACAGGCACCTAAAAGGGCGCGTCAACCTTAGCCCTCAACCTGAGGCAACTCCGCCAGCGCCGCCCGGAGTTTCTCCTCCTCCAAACGGTAATCTTCAAGCTGCTGTCGATGATATGCATCGTAGGCCGACAGGTCAAAGTGCCCATGCCCACTGGCGTTGAAGAGGATCACCTTGCTCTCGCCCGACTCTCGACAGGCCAGAGCTTCATCGAGCACGGCACGGATTGCATGAGCCGTCTCCGGTGCGACGATGATCCCCTCCGCGGCACTGAAGCTGTGCGCGGCCTCGAAGACCTCATTTTGATGATAGGCACGTGCCTCCACGTATCCCTGTTTTAGCAGGGCGGAGACTAACGGCGCCATGCCATGGTAACGTAGACCACCCGCGTGAACGGGAGCGGGGATGAAGCTGTGTCCCACAGTGTGCATCTTGGTTACCGGACCCGTCTTGGCGGTGTCCCCCCAGTCATACGCATACTTCCCCCGCGTCATGCTTGGGCAGGCGGTGGATTCGACGAAGATCGCTCGCATGTCAGGACGCTGTCCGGTGAGCTTGTCCCTCAGGAAGGGGAAAATCAGGCCAGCCGCGTTGCTCCCGCCGCCTGCACATCCAATGAGGATATCGGGATAATCACCGGCCATCTCCATCTGCTTGAGCGACTCAAGCCCGATCACCGTCTGGTGCAACAGGACGAAATTCACCACGCTACCCAGGGAGTACTTGTACCCGTCGTGGGTCATCGCATACTCGATGGCCTCGCTGATGGCGATCCCCAGACTGCCTGGCGACTCGGGGTCCTGGGCCAGGATCGCCTGCCCCGCGTGCGTCTCTGTGCTGGGACTGGGGACCACTTCTCCTCCCCAGGTCTCCATCATGATGCGACGGTAGGGCTTCTGGCGGTAGCTCACGGCCACCATGAAGACCTTGATCTTCAGCCCGAAGAGAAGCCCCGCCAGGCTCAAAGCGCTGCCCCATTGCCCTGCCCCGGTCTCGGTGGCGAAGCCCTCCAGCCCTTCCTGCTTGGCATAGTACGCCTGGGCGACGGCCGTGTTGGGTTTGTGGCTCCCGGCAGGGCTGACCCCCTCCCACTTGTAGTAGATCTTCGCCGGCGTGTCCAACGCTTTCTCCCAGCGATGGGCACGGTAGAGAGGGGAGGGGCGCCACATCTTAAGCACTTCCCGCACCTCATCCGGGATCTCGATCCATCGCTCACGGCTTCCCTCCTGCTCGATGCAGCCTGCAGGGAACACTGGCGCCAGATCCTCTGCGGTCATCACTTGAAGGGTAGCGGGGTGGAGGTATGGTGGTGGTGGATTCTTCATATCAGCCACGATATTGTACCAATGGGTTGGCATCTCACTCTCTGGTAGGAAATACTTAGTCTGTTTCATCGCAACGCTCCTTTCCTGTTTGAATGGATATGAGGTAACCGGTACCTCAGATATGAATCGGGAGATCTAGCCCCCCTCCCCCTTAAGGGACGGACACTGCACTACTCAATACCCCAACTGCCGGTTGCGTCTCTGCCGCTTGCTCGTCGCTGATGGCTTTCTCACTGGACAGCCACGCATCCTGCAACATTCCTTTGGGGTCCTCGAACAACTGGCGATAGATTCGATAGTGTTCTGTCTCCTCGTACCTGACCTCCTGAATGGACGGACCATCGAAACTGAGAATCTGTGCACCTGGGAGCGAGAGAAGAATAGGGGAGTGGGTGACAATCACATATTGGGTCTCGCCCTGTCGCACACGATCATACAGAAACCGTAGCAACCCCACCTGGCTTGCTGGCGATAATGCAGCCTCCGGCTCGTCGAAGAGAAACAGACCACCAGATTGACATCGGCCACGGATGTAGGTCAAGATACCCTGACCATGGGAGAGTTGGCTGAGGAGATGGCCTCCGTGATACTGCAGGCGACCTGGATCACAGATCGCCAGATCGTCCAGGAAATCGCTCAGTTCCCGAAACGTCTCTGCCCGCAGAAGCGAGATGCTAGAAGGACGGTGAGCCCAGGTCAGCTTCAGAAAGTCAGCCAGGTGAGTCTCATAGGGGTTCTCGCTGGCCTGATGACGCCGTGGCATGTCCCAAAGGTGGACACCCGCGCCTCGAGCGAGAGCCTCCAGCAGTGTGGACTTCCCCGAGCCATTCTTTCCCACAAAAAAAGTCACAGGATGACGGAAGACCACCCGCGCAGTCCGCCGCAACACAGGGATGTTGAATGGATAGTAACGATCCGTAGGGAAGTACTCCCTCCGAAATTCCACGGCTTCGATATACACTGTATGCTCTCTCTATACCTGTCTGATATGCTCAACCCTGAGCTGGTCGGGGTCACTCCGTCTAGTCATACAACTTTCTAAGTCGGAATTCACGCGCTCTACCCTGTATCACCTCCCGCAGTCGCGGGCCTGCCAGTCCCATCGCTTCATACACCATCTCCATGGTCTCTCGAGCCCGCTCCTGCATGCGACGTGTGCCCTCGACCAGGATTTCTTCGACGAGTCCCGGCTTGGCCGCATAGGCCGCGCGACGCTCGCGGATGGGATCCAGGAAATTGTTCAGCGCACGCGCCAGCTTGCGTTTCACCTCGACATCGCCGACCTTCCCCTGCCGATATCGTTCTTTCAGATCATTGACCTCGTCGACATCCGGATTGAAGATATCATGGTAGATAAAGACAGGGTTGCCCTCCACCCTTCCTGGGATATCGGCTCGAATCCGATTGGGATCTGTGTACATCCCACGCACTTTGCGCTCCACCGTCTCCCGGTCGTCCGAAAGCAAGATCGCGTTCCCGAGGGATTTGCTCATCTTTGCCTGGCCGTCCGTGCCGACCAGGGTCGGCACCTCTCCAATCATGACCTGCGGCAGCGGAAACACCTCCCGCTCATAGAGACGGTTGAACCGCCGGGCGAGCTCACGTGTGATTTCCACGTGGGCTTCGTTGTCCTTTCCCACGGGCACCAGGTGCGCCCGTGGCAGGAGAATGTCCGCCGCTTGAAGTACGGGATACCCAATCAGGCCAAACGGCACGCTTTCGTCGTCCATATGGGCTGCACGCGCCATATCCTTGATGCTGGGCAACCGTGTGAGGCGTGGCAGGGTTACGAGATTGCCGAGGATTAGATTCAACTCATACTCTTCGGGGATGGCCGACTGAAGGAAGATCACGCTCTTCTCTGGGTCGATACCCACCGCCAGGTAGTCGAGGATGACATCGTAGATGTTCTGATCCAGCTCATCCAGGTAGCGCTTCTCCGAGCGCGTCGTCAGAGTGTGGAGATCGGCGATGATGAAGTAGCACTCATACTCCTCCTGGAGCGCCACGCGATTTTTGAGGCTCCCGACATAGTGCCCCAAGTGCAGTTTGCCCGTTGGGCGATCACCGGTCAATATCCGTTTTCTGGTTTGGTTCATCGAGACCTCCTCTATGGGACTTACTGACTCCTGTTTCCCTGTCGCCTGCTATTGCAGCATTCACAACAAAAAACGCTCGTCCGCTGAAGGGACGAGCGTAATAAGCCCGCGGTGCCACCCTTACTTAGGCTACTGACCAAAGAAAAAGCGCGCCGTGAAGGCGCACCTACAATCAGCCAGCCTCACTCTCGTCGGACACAGCCCATACATCGAGCAATGCCCTGCGCTTTGATAACGGTAGCGCTTCCGTCTCGGACTACTCACATGCCCACTTGCATGCTTTCGGCGAGCGGCTCCCAGGCCCATTCAGTACCTGCGCTGATACCGGTTCTCACCTCTCTCCGGCTCTCTGTGATCCCGCTTCGGTACCTACTCTTCCCGATCACAGCCTTTAGTATCTTCTTTATAACACAGAGTCCGCCAATTGTCAAGCTTTTTTCCGGCTTCCGGCTGAAACCGTTCATCGTTGGAGGGGGAGACGAAAAAGTCCCCAGGACCACAAGCCATCAGACGCTTATCAGCCTCACTCCGCCGAAAGACACAACATCAAGGCAGCCGCCACCCTATAACCCAATGGTGTTTTGCACTCTTATGCTCCGTCCTCGGAGCTGGCGATGGGCAGTTCCAGCTTCCACATCACAATCTCCGGCGGTGCCAGGAAGCGTGCTCGCGGCGCACCCAGGCCCTCCATCCCTAATCCACGAGAGACATAGAGCGTCGTCCGCCCTTCGATGTATCGCCCTCGCTCATAGCGCTTACCCCAGCGCGAGCTCGTAGCCACAGCACCGTAGAAGGGCAGACAGATCTGCCCGCCGTGTGTGTGCCCACACAGGTACAGATCGATGTCCAGTTGAGCTGCCACAGGCATCAGATCCGGCGTATGATAGAGTAGAATACGGCAGGCCCCCGCTGGCGTGGCCTCCGTCAGGGATCGAAGCGCCTCAGCATCTCGTTCAAAGTTATAGGTGTTGCGGACGCCCAGTAACCATACCACTGCCCCATCGATCTCCAGCCTCTCCATCTCATCATCCAGCCAACGAATGGGGAGCCCCTGAAAGATCTCGGGCACAATGCCGGGGCGGTCTACCACAGGACTGCCCGTCACGGCGTAGACCCTCGGCGCATTGATCGCTATCCTCTGCAACAGGGACCGTACACCAGCCTGTGCCTCAGGGTCATAGACCGAGGAGAGATTGAGGTAGTCCCCCGTCAGGAGAATCACGTCAGGCTGTAGCGACTGTAGGAGAGCCAAAAGCCGCTCCTCGCGGGGAGAGAACCCCTCAAAATGGATGTCCGAGACATGAGCTATCCGGATGGGGGAACGATCTCGGCCGTGAGCACAGCTATAGGACTGAGGGGTCACGGTTACCCGAAATGGTTCAATCCATGTGGCGTATACGGCAGCCCCCGTGATCCCCAGATTGACGAGGCCCGTTGCAAGGGCTGCTGGGACATCTGGACCCACCAGACATCCTCCCAGGAAAACGATCCAACGTAAGGCCAGCAGGCTAAGAAGGGGTGGCGTCACCGGTCCCCATGATCGACGTTTCAGGCGTAGGGCGGCCAGCATAACCCAATCGCCGATCAGATAGATGGATGCTATCCCAGTGAGGACCCAACGCAGAGGGCCCCACGGCCAACCTATCAGGACCACGGAGAGCAGCCAAAGCGGAAGCAGGTAGTGGGGGGATATGGCACCCAGCCTGCCACTGAGGATCAGCGCCCGGTGCACCCACGAGCTCCGACCGTCCTCGCGGTCGGGTGGGATAACGTCAAGTGAGGGGGGAATCGTCATCGTGTTTTGGGGCTCTCGTGCCCTCGCCCAGGGATTCAAAGAGCCTTGCAATTTCGTCGCGCCGAAAGGCAGGGAAAGGATGTAACTCCCCGTCGATCTGCAGATCGACGCCCGGCTCAGCGCGGACCTGCCCGATAACCGCAGCCCTTATGCCAGCTTCGCCAAGCGCCTGGATGATGGTGTTGGCGTCCCGTGGAGCCACAGCCAGCAACAGCGCGCCTGAGGCGATCAGGCCCAGAGGATCCAATGCCAGGGTCCTACACAGTGCCAGGGTCTCTGGGAAATATGGCAATGCCTGGGCGTCGATCGTAGCACCGAGATCCGCCGCCTCGACCATCTCGCGGATCCCGGTGGCGACTCCACCCTCGGTCGGGTCATGCATCGCGTGAACCTCTCCAGCCGACGTGGCGATCATGGCATCCTTGACCACGCTCAGGCCCGGATCGGTCAAGAATGCAGAGGCCCGCTCGATCAGTCGGGTGTCCACTTTCGATGCCAGAAATCCAGCCAGCTCCCGCGCCAGGATGGCTGTCCCTTCGACGGCGATCCCCTTTGTCAGGATCAGCATGTCGCCAGGTCGGGCCCCGTCTGAGCGGACCAGGCGGGCTGGCTCGATCTCGCCGAACATCGAGCCAATCGCAATGGGCCGATCGAGGCCGGAGGTCACTTCTGTATGTCCCCCCACGACGCTCACCCCCAACTCCTGTGCGGCTGCCTCCACTTGGTCGAAGATGGAAAGCACCAGCGAACGATCAGCTCTTTTCTCGGGGAGGAGCAACGTGACGATAAACCAACGGGGACGTGCCCCCACGCACGCCACATCGTTGGCATTGATGTGCACCACGTACCACCCGATCTGGTCTGTGGCGAAAGTGATGGGGTCCGTCTTGGTTACCAGGTAACGATCACCGAAGTCAATCACGGCAGCATCATGGCCCAGGCCCGGGCCCAGCACTACCCGGACATCGAGCTGGCTCGAGAAGCGCCGCAGCAGGGTCATTAACTCGGACTGGGGGAGCTTTCCCAGTGGGTAATAGGGCTTGTAGTGGGGATGGTCCGTTGTCATCTCTCTCCTGAATACCCTGGCTTGTTACTCCGCAACCAGGATCGCGATCTCATCGATGGCCGAACCGTAGGTCCAGCCAGAAGCGTACACCTCGACAGAGACGATGGCGGCGGGCGTGAAGCCTTGGGCCGCTAATAGTGGAAGCAGGTCCGGCGATTCGTAGTCATACCACACATCGAAGCCGGGCACCTTGATGTGTTGGGCCTTCCATTCACAGCTCTGGCAGAACGGGCGGTTCTCCCCCTCCAGGACATAGAAACCCTGCAGCCACTCTCGTACGGTGTTGCTCTCCTGATCGAGATAGTGCATCCGGATCATGATAGGACATTCCGTTCCTAACGAGCCGCAGACAGGGAGGGTTTGCGCATCGATTCGGATGCGTGCGCGCACCCGCAGTGACCTGACCTCGCGGATGTCCTGGTTCAGTACCTGGCGTATCCCGGTTTCAGCATGTCCCTGGCCCACGCGCGTGAAAAAGACAAGATGCTGATCGTCACCGATCTGGGCACGACGTACCTCGCCTTTGTCCTCCTCCGCAAAAGCTGCGTCGGCGTAGACGGTCCAGAAGTCCTCCAAAGGCTCCTCGAACCCTCCATTGCGGTTACGCATGAGGTCCCGTTCGCCAACATAGATCTCATCTATCCCGGTCTCTGTGATGCGCATGCGCTGCAGCGGCACGAGGGCTAACTTGTCACCACTGGCGGGATCGGTCACAACGGCCCGTCCCACGCTTACGGCGAGCTCAGTCTGATCCTTGCCCACGGTGAGAGCAAACGAACCGGGCTGCAACAGCACGGATTCCTGAGGGGTGTCCAGCTCGAACTCTGCATTACGCCCGTTGCCGGCGACCGTGATCCGCATGTTAACCGCATGTACCACACGCAATCGCATGCGATGGGGCAAAGGACTGGTGCTGAAACGCGGCGTGCGTGCATCACCCAGAAGAAGGTCCGTGGTCCCGTAGAGTTGTAGCGTCCCCACTGGCGTGTTGAGGTCGTCAGGGTGGTAGTACAGCAACAGGGCGTCGGCATCGTCGGCTAGCTGGATCCGCGCTTTGGGCTTGAGCTCGGTCACGTCCTCGACAATGACTGTCGCATCATCGCCCGCTGCCTGGTAGGTGATCGTGCCGCCCCTTGGCTCCAGCATGGTGACCATCGGACGTGTGCTGTTGAGAACGTACCAGTGAATACCTGTAGGTATCCCCACGGCGAGGGCGATACATGTCAGGAAGGAGGCGACAAGCACAAACCACGCCAGATTTTCGATCTTACGGAACATCATCCTCTTGTGGTCCTAACTGCGGATATAGAAACCGCGATGACCCTTTGGCGAGGACCAGGTCGCCTCAACGCGATCCACACGGCTGTATGATGGCCCTCGACGCACAGCCTTAATCAATGTCTCAAGTCGGTCAGGTGGCCCCTCGGCCCAGATCTCCACTGTGCCATCAGGCCTGTTGCGCACCCAACCCGCAATGCCTAACCGTACAGCCTGAGTGCGCGTAAAGTAGCGAAATCCAACACCCTGGACCATCCCGTACACGATCAAGTGCACGGCACGATATTGCGTCGGCGCCTGTGATGAAAGGGGTTCTCTGACCATAACGTTTTCCTGTCGCAATATGCATGTCGATTCTAGCGGAGTCTCGCTGACCGGCAAGCCTTTGATTGGGTCAGGGCGTACACATCCGAATGGAGAGCGATGTGGGACAGGCTTTGGCACCTGAGAAGGCGCGTCCGTTCAACTCGGACAGGGCGCGGAGCCCCGCCCGGGGGCTCACCCACACCTGTGAGACTCACGAATCGAGATGCGTACGTCCTGGCCTTCAGGAAAAGGTAAGTGTTCATGGTTTTCCCTTGTCTGTCCCCATCCCTGGTCCTCTAAGCTGTCCGCTGGTAGGGCCGAGCTTTACCCCGTTTGCTGGTTCGTTGGGGGTGTTCTACAATGGGCGTTGGGCGCCCCAGGCCCCAGGTTCGTCGGGCCTCGGGAGAAAGCCGACGCCACTCCGGCAACCTGAGGAGGCAACCATGGAATACGTGCATCTGGGCACCATCACGGTCAGCAGGCTGATTCTGGGCGGGAACCCCTTCAGCGGCTTCTCCCATCAGACGCCTGAGAGGGATCGTGAGATGGTGCGGTGGTACACCACCCGGCGGATCAAAGAGACACTTCGCCAGGCGGAATCACTGGGTATTACTGCCTTCCTCGGACGAGCTGACCGACACATTCGCAGGCTTCTGCTGGAGTACTGGGACGAAGGCGGCGAGATCCAGTGGCTTGCCCAGACTGCGCCGGAGTTTTCCAGCCTGAGGGCCAATGTGGCTCAGGCCATTGCCACAGGGGCTGCCGGAGTATATTTACATGGCGGGCAGATGGATTATCTGTTCGCCCAGGGACAGACAGCCCTCGTTGAAGATTTCATCAAGCAGGTACGGGACGCTGGTATACCTGTGGGCATTGCCGGCCATAATCCTGCTGTCCATCTCTGGGCCGATGAGAACCTGGATATCGACTTCCACATGTGCTCCTATTACAATCCCACCCCGCGTGATCAAAACGCGGAACATGTCCCTGGCGCACAGGAGGTGTTCTCAGACAAAGACCGGGACGCTATGATGGCTGTCATTCAGGGGCTACACAGGCCGGTGATCCATTACAAGGTACTTGCGGCTGGACGGAAGAGACCAGAGGAAGCCTTTGCGTTTGTGGCGCGTCATCTTCGCCCTGGCGATGCCGTGTGCGTGGGGGTCTTTACCAAGGACAACCTCAAGATGCTGGAGGAGGACGTCAAGCTATTTGAGGATGCATGTCGCCAGGTTGGGGCGTGATCTGGACCGTGACATGGCAACAGGCGCGTCGGGTTGATCTGCAACGCGGTGGCAAGGCCCATGTACATCGGGGCTCATCCTGGCTTCGATGCACGGGCTAAGCTTCCCGCCCGGATTACCCCGTGCGTAACCGCATCCGATTCGCTGCCTGTTCCTCGGTTGTTCCTGGACCTGGACTGGTCACCTTCAAATTCGATAATGCGATCCGGGATCGCAGCCGCTTTTCGTGCCTGGTAAGCTGGCGTAGACTACGCCCATATGGGGGTGAGGTTGCCTCGGGTGGCGCCTCTCCCCCTGGATTTTCACAATGATTGTAGGTTGCACTATGTGCCTAACAGAGTCAGGAGGTCATGAGATGTCACGTATACCTATCGCTTTGCAGCTTTATTCGGTTCGGGAGGCCTGTCAGGAGGACTTCCCAGGCACCCTTAAGGCTATTGCCGAGATGGGGTATGAGGGGGTGGATTTCGCGGGTTATTATGGTTACGGGGCCCAGGAGATCCGGCGGATGCTCGACGACCTCGGATTGGTCGTTGCCGGGTGCCACACCGGCCTTGATACACTTATGGGAGATGAGCTTGCCAAGACCATCGAGTTCCACCACATCCTGGGCAACAAATACCTGATCGTGCCGTGGATCCCAGAGGAATACCGCAGTTCACGTGACGCATGGCTTCGCACGGCTGACCTCTTCAACGAGATCGCAGCGAAGCTTGAACCAGAGGGCATGTTCACGGGGTACCATAACCATCATGTGGAGTTCCAGCCCTACGAGGATGGCATGACGCCGTGGGACGTCCTGTTCAGCAACACCCGACCTGAGGTGGTGATGCAGCTCGATGTGGGCAATTGTCTCCACGGTGGGGGAGATCCCATCACCTACCTCCGGCGCTATCCAGGCCGGGCTAAGACCCTCCACCTCAAGGACTACGCGGCTGACCGCGAGGATGTCCTGGTTGGTGAGGGGGATGTCAACTGGCCCGAGATCTTCGAGATTGTGGAGGGCCAGGGAGCCACCGAGTGGTACATCGTCGAACAGGAACGCTATCCCTATCCCCCACTGGAGTCCGTGCGGCGCTGTCTGCAGAACCTGAAAGCCCTGGGAAAGTAACTTCGGCGCTCGGAGGCGCAACAGGACGTTAGGTCACGGAGAAAGGTAACCATGCCACAGACCTTTCGGAATCCGATTCTCAGCGGGTTTTACCCCGACCCGTCGATCTGCCGTGTCGGCGATGACTATTACCTCGTCAACTCCAGCTTCGAATACTTTCCCGGCCTCCCCATCTTTCACAGCCGGGACCTTGTCCACTGGCGACAGATTGGGCATGTCCTGGATCGGCCAGAGCAGCTTAATCTCGACGGCGTGCGGCCATCCGGCGGCCTTTATGCGCCCACCATCCGCTACCACGCGGGCACTTTCTACGTGACCAATACCCTGGTTGACGGACCTGGCCCCAAGGGCAATTTCATCGTCACTGCGACGGACCCGGCCGGTCCCTGGTCTGAGCCGGTGTGGCTGGACGATGCCCCGGGAATCGACCCCTCTCTCTTCTTCGACGAGGATGGACGGGTGTGGTACGTAGGAAACCGTCATGCTTTCGAGAACCATTATCCGGGCCACTGTGAGATCTGGCTGCAGGAGTTAGATCTGGAGAAAATGACGCTAGTTGGTGAGCGCTATCTGCTTTGGGACGGAGCGCTCAAGGGAGCCGTCTACGCCGAGGGCCCCCATCTCTATCGGGTAAACGATCATTACTATCTGATGATCGCCGAGGGCGGCACCGGTCACGACCACGCTGTGACGATCGCACGCAGCGACAGCATCACTGGCCCTTACCATCCCAACCCGCGTAACCCTATCCTGACTCATCGCCATCTCGGGCAGGACTACCCCATCGTGGGCACCGGGCATGCAGATCTGGTGGAGACGCAATATGGGGAATGGTGGATGGTCGCGCTTGCCATGCGACCCTATGATGGCTATTTCTACAACCTCGGGCGTGAGACCTTCCTGATTCCCGTGCGCTGGGAGGATGGCTGGCCCATTGTCAGCCCCGGCAGCGGGCGGATCGAGCGCGAGTACCCGGCCCCTAACCTTTTACCTCACCCCTGGCCCACTCAGCCAGCGTGCGATTCCTTCGAATCCCCCACATTGGCACCCCAATGGAACTTCCTGCGCACGCCGCGCGAGCCCTTCTGGAGTCTTGAGGAACACCCAGGTTACCTACGACTCTATCTGCGTCCTGAACGCCTCTCCGAATGGGTCAACCCCAGTTTCGTCGGGCGCCGGCAACAACACAGGGACTTTGCGGTGCGGGTCGCCATGGACTTCAATCCACAAGCCGAGCATGAGACAGCCGGGCTGGTCCTCCTGCAGAACAGCGACTACCACCTGCGCCTGGAATGCACCTACGGGGATGGAACCGCCCGGCTAGTTCGGCTGACCAAACGCATGCAAAGCGTTGAGACTTTGCTGGGTGCGTTGGAAGTACCCAATGGGCGCCTCTATCTAAAAGTAGAGGCCCGTGGTCAGGACTACAGTTTCTATGCGACGACCCAGGTGGAGGCGTGGCAGCCTGTCGCCGAACATGTGGACGGCAGACTGCTCAGCACCCCTGTCGCTGGCGGCTTTGTAGGTGCCTATATTGGCATGTACGCCTCCAGCAATGGATGCCCTAGCACCAACTACGCCGACTTCGATTGGTTCGAGTACAAGGAGATCCCATGAGGATGAAGTATCCCCCCATCAACCCCAAAGCCCCAGTGTTCCTGCACGGGGGTGACTACAATCCCGATCAATGGACGCCAGATGTGTGGGAAGAGGATATGCGTCTGATGAAACTGGCGCACTGCAACGCCATGTCAGTGGGCATCTTTGCATGGGCGGCCCTGGAACCGGCGGAAGGCCAGTTCAACTTCGATTGGCTCGACCGCGTGATGGACATGCTCGCTGAGAACGGGGCATACGCGGTGCTGGCGACGCCCAGTGGGGCTCGACCGGCCTGGCTGGCACAGAAATATCCCGAGGTGCTGCGGGTGCGCCCAGACCGTCACCGCAATCTCTTTGGCAGGCGCCACAATCATTGCCTCACCTCGCCAATCTACCGAGAGAAGACGCGGCTCATCAACGCCAAGCTGGCGGAACGCTACAAGGATCACCCCGCGCTCCTTGTCTGGCATGTCTCCAACGAGTACGGTGGAGCGTGCCACTGTGACCTCTGCCGAGCGGCGTTCCGTGAGTGGCTCCGGGATAAATACGGCTCTCTGAGTGCCTTGAACCAGGCCTGGTGGACTGCGTTCTGGAGCCATACCTATACGGACTGGGAGCAGATCGACCCACCGAGTGAGATCGGTGAGATGTCTATCCACGGGCTCAATCTGGATTGGAAACGCTTTGTGACCGATCAGACCACCTCGTTCATGTTGAACGAGATCGAACCACTCAGAGCATATACGCCCGATGTACCAGTGACGACCAACTTCATGGGCACATACCCTGGTCTCAACTACTGGAAGATGGCCCCCCATCTGGACGTCATCTCCTGGGATAGCTATCCGCGCTGGCACAGCGGGGATGATGTGCGCCTGGCCTCAGAGGTGGCCTTCGTCCACGACATCAATCGTAGCTTGAAGGCCGGCAAACCCTTCATGCTCATGGAGAGCGTCCCCAGCGCCACCAACTGGGTACCCGCCGCCAAGCTCAAGCGGCCAGGCATGCATGCCCTATCCTCCCTGCAGGCCGTGGCCCACGGATCTGACACCGTTCAGTACTTCCAGTGGCGCAAGAGTCGCGGCTCTGCCGAGAAGTTTCACGGTGCCGTGGTGGACCACGTGGGCCATGAACATACGCGCGTCTTCAAGGATGTGGCGGATGTGGGTCGAAAGCTTGAACGGCTCAGTGAGATCATCGGCACCACGGTGCGACCTGATGTCGCCATCATCTACGACTGGGAGAACAAATGGGCTCTCGATGATGCGCAGGGGCCCCGACGGGGCGAAAAAGGGTATCTTGAGGCCTGCCAACGTCACTACCACGCCTTTTGGCGACAGGGCATCCCCGTCGACGTCATTGACATGGACCAGGACTTCTCGCCCTATCGGCTCCTTATAGCCCCCATGCTGTACATGATTCGGCCCGGTGTCGATGAACGGATCGCCACATTTGTGCGACATGGAGGCACCTTTGTGACGACCTACTGGAGCGGCATCGTCGACGAAAACGATCTGTGCTTCCTGGGCGGGTGGCCTGGTGGACAACTGCGCCAGCTCCTGGGCATCTGGGCCGAGGAGATTGATGCCCTCTATCCCGAGGACCGCAACGCCATCGTCATGTTGCCCGGCAATGCCCTCGGGTTGATCGGAGAATACGAGGCCCGTGACTACTGTGACCTCATCCACACCGAGGGAGCGACGGTGCTGGCGCAGTACAAGGAGGACTTCTACGCAGGACGTCCCGCGCTGACCGTGAATACCTTTGGGCAGGGCAAAGCATACACCATAGCATCCAACAACGATGACCGCTTCCTCCGCGATTTCTACGGCGCCCTGGCGCGCGAACTGGAGCTCCTACGAAGCCTGAATGCCGAGCTGCCGTACGGTGTCAGCGCCCAGCTCCGAACGGATGGCAAGCATAAGTACATCTTCGTGATGAACTTCAACACCGAGACAACCACGGTCGACCTTGGGAATGTCGTCTACACTGACCTGCTGACGGGGGAGGAGATCACCGGCCCCACGGCCCTGGCGAAGTATGAGGTCAGGGTCTTGCGCCAGTAAGCCAGCGGGGGCCAGAGACATCCTTTCCCGGAGAAGGAGGAGAGAGATGAGCAAGAGCAGAAAAGTGGCACTGATCACAGGCGCCGGCCGCGGGATTGGGTTAGGGATAGCCCTGACCCTGGCGGCTGAAGATTGCGATATCGTTGTCATGGACATCCACCCCGAGGAGGTCGTGCTGCCGGCCCTAAGCGAGTTACGCACCCTGGGGGCGGAGGTGCTGTACTGCCGCGCTGACGTCACCGATCGGGATGCCCGGGCCGAGGCCCTCGCGGCTATACAGAACCGATTTGGAAAGCTCAACGTATTGGTGAACAACGCCGGCATCGCCCCCAGAGTACGTGCAGACATCCTGGAGGCGTCGGAAGAAAGTTATGACAGGGTTATGGAGGTCAACCTCAAAGGTCCTTACTTTCTGACCCAGGCTGTGGCCAACTGGATGATCGCCCAAAAGCGTGAGGACGAAGCCTTTGAGGGATGCATTGTCAATATCTCCTCGATCTCAGCTACGGTTGCCTCCCCAAGCCGGGGTGAATACTGCATCTCCAAGGCCGGTGTGAGCATGGCCACCCGCCTCTGGGCCGTCAGATTGGCCGAATTTGGCATCCATGTCTATGAGATCCGGCCAGGCATCATCCAGACCGATATGACCAGCACAGTCAAGGAGAAATACGATCGCTTGATCGCTGAGGGACTGACGTTACAGCCCCGCTGGGGCTACCCCGAGGATGTAGGTAGAGCTGTCGCAGCGCTCGTCCGCGGAGACTTCCCATACTCTACCGGTCAGGTGATTATGATCGACGGAGGCCTCACCATTCCACGACTCTAGCTCTGAGGCCCGGAGCAGATAGGCGGTGACATGAAAGCAGCGATATTATGGTGAATCCCATTCAGTTTGCCGTGAACTACTCACGTGAGGCTGCCCGGCTCTACAGGGCCGGGCAGATCCCTCTCGACCGCTTCAAGTGTCCTGCCTGGCCGGATCTCATCAGCTCGGCGCAGGAGGACGGTGCTGTTTACGTACATTTTCCTCTCCTGGTGGGGACCGGTCAGGGGCACCCCATCAATACCGAGACCCAGGGTCCACCGGACTGGGGCATCATCGAGGCGTTGATGGCAGAGACTGCGACGCCATGGGTGAACGTGCACCTGGGCCCCCGCCCGGAGGATCACCCTGAGCTGGCGGGATACGACAGGCATACCCAGGTGGCGCGGATCACCGACGCCCTGATCCGCGATCTCGAACCCCTCGTTGCCCGGTTCGGGGAGCACCGTGTCGTAGGTGAGAACATCTTCGAGTATTTCGGGGGACATCTCCGACCGGCGGTCTTTCCTGAGGTGCTCGGTCGGGTGTTAGAGGAGACTGGGTGCGGCCTGCTCCTGGATCTCTCGCACGCCAGGCTTGCAGCCCATGACCTTGGCCTCGATCCATACGCTTACGTCTCATCGTTGCCGACCGACCGCATCCGAGAGATCCATGTCACCGGGATCCAGCGGTTTGGGCCCCAGTGGGTGGCTCGGCTCCAGGATGCTCAGGTCTCCGTGGCCTCGGTCACACGCGTTGCAGACCAATGGATTGACCATCTGCCGATGACCCCTCAGGACTGGCGCTTCTTCGCCTGGGCCATGGAGCGGATCAGGCGCGGGCAATGGCGCTTACCGGAGATCGTGGCCTTCGAATACGGGGGCGTGGGTAAGATATTCGGTGCGTTGACTATCCCAGAGGTCCTGGCGTATCAGGTCCCCCGTCTCTACACCATGGTGCACCAGGGCGGCTTCTAAGACCTCCAATTGTAGCTGGCCTCACGGTGTAGCAGAGTCGGGCTGGATATCTCCGCGCTGCACCAGTCCGGCGCGCCGCCACTGTCCTCCATCAGGATGGGGCTGCCTCAACATCCGAGGATTTGGGCAGCGAGACCGATGCGACAAGGAGCAGGGGGCAACCAAGCACCTTCAGACACGTTCGACCCCTTTATCCCCTGGGGAAATCATCGCATTTTTGCGCGATTGGCGAAATTTCGCAAAACATGGTATAATCCATGGATGGATGTGAGAGATTGGCTAACGCCATCCTCACGGAATCCGCAGGTCAAGAGTGCGACTTGGCCAATTCAGCCAAGGAGTGCTTAAGTGACGTTCAATCGATTTTCTCTTGACCCGCGCATCCGCGCGGGCGTTCAAGCGGCGGGGTTTCGCGACCCCACCCCCATTCAGGAACAGACCATTCCCCACATTCTCAAAGGACGTGATGTCCTGGGTGTCGCCCAAACGGGCACCGGCAAGACCGCCGCCTATGTTTTGCCCATGTTACACCGACTTAGGGAGGCCTCACGTCGCCACGTCCGGGCCCTCATCCTTGCCCCAACCCGCGAGTTGGCCGAGCAAATCCACGAAGCTATTCATGAGTTGGGACACAAGACGCAGGTCCGCAGTATGACCGTCTATGGTGGCGTCAGCCGTAATCGTCAGGTCGCTCTGTTGCGCCGTGGCGTCCAGATCGTGGTGGCCTGCCCTGGTCGCCTCTTGGACCTCCTCAGTGATCACAGCATCGACCTCTCCCACGTTGACGTGCTGGTACTGGACGAGGCCGACCGTATGTGCGACATGGGCTTCCTGCCCGATATCCGTCGCATCCTGGCGCGGCTCCCGGCACGGCGTCAGACGTTGTTCTTCTCCGCGACCATGCCCAAGGAGATCCGTGACTTGGCTAACACCATCCTCAAGGATCCCGTCACCGTGCAGATCGGCATGATCGCCCCTGTGGAGACGGTATCCCATGCCCTCTACCCCGTTTCGCGGCACCTCAAAAAGGCGCTCCTCTTCGAGACATTGGAGCAGACGGCCACTGGTCGGGTCTTGATCTTCACGCGCACGAAGTACCGGGCGCGGAACCTGGCCCGTGACCTGGAGCGGCGCAAATATCGCGCCGCAGCACTGCAGGGTGATATGTCGCAAAACCGCAGGCAACAGGCCATCAACGGATTCCGCAGTGGCAAGTTCGATATCCTGGTCGCCACCGATGTGGCCTCTCGAGGCATCGACGTCGAGGGGATCTCCCACGTGATCAATTTCGATATGCCTGATACGGTCGATGCTTATACCCATCGTGTAGGACGCACTGGACGGGCCCATCACACGGGTGAGGCCCTGACCTTCATCGAACCGAAGGATGAGCCCCTGGTCCGCCAGATTGAAGCCCTGATCGGCGCGCCGCTGCAACGTCGACGTATCGCAGGGTTCGATTACGGGAGATCTATGCCCCAGTCTCAGCGTGGGCACTCAAGAGGTGGGCGATATGCTGGAAGGAACGGATCCTCGCAAAGCAAACAAGGACATCCGCGTCACTCCCATCGTCGAACAGGGACAGCCGGCCGCACAGGTCACAGCACCTCGCAAGCTTGATGTAGGCCGACATCTGCCTGCCTGACACTTTGGGGTGGGTTGCCAACCGCGGGCAACTCAGGGCCAGGTGGAGCCGTTCATCGTTGTCGTGATGGCTCCGCCGGCTCATCCTCTGGCGCCCGGCAGTGGTCGGCCCGGTCCACCACCAGGCACCGCCTTCCGGTGGGCCAGTTTCCCTTCGCTCTCTCGCCTCTCGAGCGGATGGTTGGCTGCGGCGGTCGGTCAGGCCAACGGCTCCTCACACGGCCTCCCGGTACTCCACCTCCGCACCTGATGACCATTTCAAACATGGTGTCTGTTTTGCCACAGAGTC
>CAZHBB010000033.1:17265-31261 GCA_964530185.1 uncultured Anaerolineales bacterium | reverse complement strand
ACCAAGGCGGCGGCGTATGGGTCAACGCCGCCTACACCGAAGTTGGCACGACACTAAATATCACCGTACGGGCCGGTATAGGACAGATCAATCTCAACGTGGGCGGTTGACGGGCTCAGGGTATCAGCACCGTCACCGTCATCGGTTCTGATCTGATTGGCAACGCGTGCCCATCCGAGGCCGCGAACAGAGCGCTCTCCAGCGTCACCGCTGCTGCGCCACTTGTGAGAGTTTTGAACCGGATTTGCGCCAGCACGCCGTCTCCGGTTGCTGGCGCGGTGGGTGGCATCTGAGCCACTGCATAGTCTATTTTGCCGGCCTTGTTGTCGGCCTGGTTCACCGGAGTGAACCCCACTTTCAGCAACGTCCCGTCCTCGATCTGAACACCTGGCGTCGCCGGGTCAGCATCGACCACCTGAAGCCGCGACGCATCAAACGCCAGATGCAACTCCACGCCGTACAGATCAGAAACATGCGTTACCGTCACCGCCACCCCGACCACACCCCCTTCGGCCGTACAGCCTGGATCAGGTATCAACCCCACCGTCGCAATGGACGGCGTCGAACTGGTAGGTGTCACTGCAGCCGTGACCGTGGGCCTGGGTACAGTCACGTCCGCTGTCGGAGTGAGGGTTCCGTCAACGACCTGACCGCCGCACCCAGCGACAGCAACGACGACAGCCAACATCAGACACCACCGGGGCATCACCCAACTCACCGCACACCCCCCTTATCCCCACCTGGAGGATCCTCCCTCCAGTCTTCTTCCACCCGCACCATTAGACCCAACAGAAGCGCATAGATCAGAGCCAGATCAACGTTGAGCACAGCCATATCCACCAATCCATGCGCGAGAACGTCTACCATGGCTGCCACAATACCCAATACCAGAGCCCGTCGAGCGGGATCATCGGTACGGAACAATGGAAGCGCCTGCCGCCAGAACGCGAACTGTGTCCAGAGGAACCCGGCCAGGCCCAACAAGCCCAGGCGGGCAGCATAGTCCAGGAATACGTTGTGGGGATGAGAAAGGTTAAACTCCTCCCAGGCTGTCGGCAGGACATACCGCGTCCGATACGCATACAGGAAGTTATCTGGTCCCACACCCAACAAAGGATGGTCGGCAACCATCATGAGAGTGCTGCGCCATAGCGCCACCCTGAAACGGCCTGTACCTTGCGTCGGATCGAAGAGCCCTGCAAATCTGGGGGTACGCAGCAACGGCACGAGGGCCAGTGCTCCCACGCCGAGCACGATCAGGGTAACCTGTCGCCACTGTTTGCCGGCGAGCAGGCCCAACGTGATCAAGGCAGCCGGCACACCCAGGATCAACGCCCCTCGCGACAGACTCAGTACCAGGGCCCCACCGATGGGTAGAAGCGCGGCAAGATAGAGCACACGGCGGGGGCTGTGGCGCACGTCATACCACCACTTCGACACGTTCAAGGCTTGCCCTCCCCCACCGGTCCACAACCCCACCGCTAGCGCCAGCGGCAGTACGCGGCCCATCAACAATCCCACGTTGTTAGGTGAGCCGTACACACTTCGCAGACGAGCTATCCCTCCCTCGGCGGTGATGACATCGCCCCGTGCATACTGCACCAATCCTATGAACGCCACAATCACCGCACAGAGCACCAGCGCATCGAGCAAACGCCACCGCTGGTCCCTGCTCAGCGGCAGGGTAACCAGCGCCAGGAAGAACAACGTGGGTTCCAATATCACAAGCCGCAACTCACGGAGAGCCTCACGCAGATGCTCAGCCCGGAGTGTAGAAACCACCCCCACTGCCACCAGATAGAACAGGGGCACAGCCAACTGACGTTGTCGCGGTGTCAGCAACCTCCAGGGGGGCCGCCGCGCCTGAACAGCCTGTGACAGCCACTGTAAAGCCCAGCCCATCAGCGTGGGCAACAGGACCAGTTCGGAAAGCGCGAACGACTTACCGAAGAGCGAAAGAGGATGCAGATAGAACGGCGCAGAGACAATTGTTAACACGAGGCCCAGGTCTGGACGCAGTACTACCAGGACCGACATCACCGCGCCCGAAGCCAGCGCCAGGGCGAACC
Organism: uncultured Anaerolineales bacterium; assembly: GCA_964530185.1. Lineage (GTDB taxonomy): Bacteria > Chloroflexota > Anaerolineae > B4-G1 > SLSP01 > PWVB01. The sequence continues at coordinate 29,192 of CAZHBB010000033.1, read as the reverse complement.
ATGGGGAGAGGTAGAATCCAAAAGCGCTCAACACCAGGGCGGCCACGGTCCCTCGCTCCCCCAGCCGCCGAAAGGCGCTTTCCCCGATCAGGGTCTGCCAGGCTGCCAAGAGCGTGACCCCCACAGCCACACAGGTCAACACAACCTGTCCCCAGCTTCCGAGGCGCTCCAGCCAGCGTCTGAGGCAAGACCCGAGGCGTCCCCAGGACACACGAGGGGCTGCTCGAAATGCCAGGATCAACCCCACGGCTCCCATTGCGCCAAAGGCGAGATACCCCACCCATGCGATATGCCCCCATGGCGGTTCCCAGACAACGCGCCAATCTGCCAGAGCCCATTGTCCCCATCCTCGATCAGCTTCGACCTCGACCACGTGACGCCCCGGCGGTAGTCCTCTTGCCAGTGGAACAGTCGCGATGGCAGCCAGCGGATCATACAGCACGACGTAGGCACGCCCCGAAGGATCTCTCGGCAGAGCCGGTGCTGGTTCACCATCCACGGTAACATAAAGGAACGCGCGATAGGGCCCTCGGCGCACCGTAAGTGCCACCCCAGTCCCCTCAAACGGCAGACGCACGTGGTGCTCACCATGTTCGCCGATATCGGCACCTTGGGGACCTAACGTCCAGGTGCCCTCAAACGTTGCCAAGTCAGTGTCGGCCCGATAGACACCAGGCGCAGCTACAGGCGGACGGTGAAGCCATGCCTGCAGTGCATGGTAGACGGGTCTGGGGATGCCATCGGGACCGATCAGGGCAAAACCCCAATGTTCCTCGGCATCAGGCACCTCACCCTCCGACCCCAACACGCCCTCTGGACGTGGCTGCAGCGCTGTAACGCAGGTTACCCCCATCCAGGGCCACTCACGGGTTATGCGAGCCAGTGCGTCCACGGTGTAGACAGCCTGTGTCTCAGGGTCCACTTCGCCCCAGATTGACTCCGGCCCGGGCCAGTCGTCGGGCTTACTGTTCCACCCTAGATTGACCGCCCAGATCGCCTTGGCCTTCTCTCCATGTGCCGTCATCACTTCGCGCAGCCGGATGACACGCGAGAAGTTCAGCACGTCGCCGGAGATGCGGCGGTCATCAGGGCCGGTGGCAAAGCCATAGGGCTGTGCACCGACCACGTCGAAGTAGGGAGCCGCGCCAGCCGCGTACAGCATCTCCAGGAAGAGATCTTCGGCGTAGTTGCGGTCCCCCTGCTCAACCGTTGGCGCCAGACTCCCCAACACGATACGAGCATCAGGATCGACGGCCCGAATGGCTTGAGCGGCCTGCGCCAGCAGGGCTGTGTACTCGAAGGCGTTAGCCTGCCCCCCCCAGCTTGCAGCCAGATTGGGATTGTGCCAGATCTGATAGGCAGCAATCGCGTCCCCATACCGCATGGCAACCGCTGAGGCATACTGCGCATAAGTCTGCGGGTCAGGCGGCAGGGGGGACCAGTCCGGCGGATGTGCCAGCACCGCCAACAGACGCAGCCCTCTGGCATGCGCCGCCTGCACGGCTCGGTCCACTACCGCCCACTCCCACTGCCCAGGCGCAGGTTCAACCATCGCCCATGGGATGTCCAGGCGCACCCAGCCGAAGCCTGCGGCCTCGATCGTGTCAAGAGCCCAGACCAGATCCTCAGCGTCATAGAAAAGCAAGGGAGCGTTGACACAGGCCCGTGGCATGGTCATGCCGGCCGCACCGGGGGTGTCGTACACTGGATCGGGAAAGTCACTCTCCCAACCACGTGTCAGATAAAGGAGGCGAGCATGCCACTGGGCTGCTCCCAGTGCACCTACGATGCACAGCAGCAGCCCAGCCAGCAGAACGACCGTTGGTTTGCGTTCCATACACGAAGATTATACCGCGTGACAGGCCCGATGCTACACCACGCGGCTACCCAGCAGTCATCCCACCGGAATCACCAGCGTCGCATCCTCCAATCCGTCTGCCTGAGCCCGTAGGGTGATCTCGCCAGCGTCCCCACTCGACTTGACGACCACCAAGCACCGCCCTCGGAACACCCGACGCTGATTCCCCCGGTACCGTTCCAGCGTAGCGGGGTTCGCACTCCCAACGGCCGCGATAGTGCCCGGACCCTTCACGGTGAAGAAGACCTCATCGTCCGCATAGGGCACCATGTGCCCCCCGGCATCTACCACCTCCACCTGCACAAACCAGAGGTCAGCCGGTACTGTCGAAAGAGCTGGTTGCTCCAGGGTCAAGCGGACACCATACGGGGATCCCGTCGTTTCCAACGTCTTCTCCGCCACGACTTTGTCATCGACGTACCCCACGGCCCGCAGGGTGCCTGGTTCATAGGGCACCTCGAAGGAGGCCGTCAGCTTCTCCGCACGGGTCGTGGGCTTGACGCCAAGGGACCGCTCATTCAGGAACAACTCCACGCGTTCACAGCGCGAGTAAACATCCACCTTGAACGTCTCGCCTTCATGACCCGGCCACGTCCAACTGGCATCGACGTCTGGCCATCCCCAGCGCGTGACTGTCGGTGTCTTACCTTCGGGCACTGGATAGTGCACCGCGATGTAGAGCGGGTCTCCGACGCCCCACACCTGATCACGGAAGTACGACTGAGGACGCTTGAAATAGCACAGGTCCAGATCACCACAATAGGCCTGATGCCATGGAAACTCTCCCAGAAAGTCGCCCTTCTCTCCCTCCGTGTGCTGACGCCCGATGCCTGATTCACCCAGGTAGTCCAGAGCGGTCCACACGAAGTCGCCGATGACCCAGGAATGTTGTTCCACCTGCATCCAGTTCTCCAAAGCCTCCAACGGGAAGGACTCGGTACCAACCATCAGACGCTCGGGGTGCCGCGCGTGATCCGACTCGTAGCGCTCCCACTGGTAGTTGTAGCCCCCGATATCCAGCGCGGCGAAGACGACATCGGTATCCTCCCAGGTCCTCAGCTCGTCCCACACACCGCAGATGGCAGAGGTGATAGGACGCGAAGGGTCAAGCTTGCGCACGGCATCAGCCAGCATCCGGGCGATCTGGGCCCCTCCAGACCGCCCATCGCGCTCGATTACCTCATTTCCGATGCTCCACATCACGATGCTGGGGTGATTGCGGTCACGCAATACCATGCTCTCAATGTCGCGTGACCACCAGTCATCGAAAACCATGTGATAGTCAAACGGTGTCTTACCCTCACGCCAACAGTCAAACGCCTCGTCGATCACCAGCATCCCCAGGCGGTCACAGGCATCAAGGAATGCCGGAGCCGGTGGGTTATGCGCACAACGCACGGCATTGAACCCACTTGCCTTGAGTTGCGCCACCTTGCGAGCTTCAGACTGCGGATAAGAGGCTGCCCCAAGTACGCCGTTGTCGTGGTGAACACAGCCCCCTCGCAGCAGGATAGGCTCATCATTGAGCAAGAAGCCCCGCTCCGCCGACCAGCGCAGGCTCCGAATACCAAACTGCTCACTCTCCACATCAACCACCTGTTCCCCTTGGCGCACGACGGCCTGGAACTGATACAGATCCGGTGTATCAAGAGACCATCGCTGAGGATTCGCCACCACGAACTCCTCGACCACCGCATCGGTACGGCCAGGCTCGATCGTCACCTCGCGCGTACCTTTCGCAACCACCAGGCCGCCCGGATCCAACACTGACGTCTCGAGCACCACTGTGCACATTGTCTCGCTGTCGTTTTCAAGATGCACCTCAGCCCGAATCAAGGCACGTTCCTGCGACACCTCGGGCGTGGTGATCCCGATACCCCAATGCGCTACATGGATAGGCCCAGCCACATAGAGCCACACCGGGCGATAGATCCCCGAACCTGAATACCACCGACTGTTCGTCTGGGCGCTGTTCTCGACCTTGACCAACAGGTTGTTCTCTTCCCCGATCCGCAGATATGGCGTCAGGTCCATGACGAAGGTCGTGTAGCCGTACGGATGCCGACCCAGGAAGTTTCGGTTGAGCCACACCTCAGCATTCATGTAAACGCCTTCAAACTCAATCAAGACCTTCTTACCCCGCCAGAACTCAGGAGCCATGAACGATTTGGCATACCAACCCCGCCCCATGGGGAACCAACCATTGGAGACCCCGCTTGGACTGTCCGGTGTGCGATCCAGCTCAATACTCCAGTCGTGAGGCAGATCAAGAACACGCCACTCTGACAGTGGGACTATCTTTCGCCCCATGCTAAATGGATCACCCAGATAGAAATGCCACGCCTGATTGAATGATTGTCTCTCCATCACAGTCCCCTTTCTCTCAGATCCATGGCCCCCTGCCCACACAGCCTGGGCACATCCTCATAGAATGCACAGACTCCTCACGTTCTGCTCATCCGATCTCCTCGGTCGTCCGCTCAAGGCCGCTCCTCGTCCTCCGAGGTCGCTGAGAACTGAGACAGGGCCTCCAGGATATTGAGGTCCGCCAACGGAAAATGGCGCATCAGCACCGGCAACAGTTGGTTCATCAGCAATGCCCGTTGCTCTCGGTCCAGCCCCTCCAGGGCAGCATTGAGATTCTCCTCCACCAGCCTGCTCAAAAAGGCTGCCCTCTCCTGTGGTGGGAGACGCGTGATCCACTCACGGCCAAACTCCGCCGCCAGGTTCAACGCCTCCTCGCTGCCCAGACCACGTAGCACCTGACGGATCATCCGGCCTTTAAGGCCGTCCATCCATCCTCCTGCCATGTCGTGTCTCCCTCTCTCTGTGTGCTCAATCCCTCTGCATGGGATGTAGCCATCTGCACAGGTATGCGGTGCCAGCGCACTACGCGCTCAGAGTGGGCGGACCCGCACACAGCGTGTCGCGGTTCGTCCCTCCTGGATCACCAGGGCAACTGCCCCCGTGAGCAAAGGTTGATCCCCGTCCACCTGATCGAACAGCAGATCGCCATCGATCCACCCTCTGAGTCGGGCGCCGTGCACCTCCAGCTTCAGATGGTGGGTCGCGCCGAGTTCCCAGCTCAGCGGCGTCCTCGCCAGCACCCTGGGCGTGTGCACCGTCTTGACCAGTTCCACGCCGCTGCCCTTGCGCAGCAACAGGGCATAGTAGCGACGCATCCCCTGGACGCATGCCGCAATACCGGCCGCCTCCGCCATGTGCGGCGTCACATCTGCCTCTACACTGTAGTCCCGCCACTCACGCGTGCCCTGAATCAGCAGACCAGTGCCCTCATCCTGGATCAATCGGTAAGGCTCCGAGGGCAGCGACAGGAAATGGTCCACGCCATTGACCCAGGCCTGCCGCCACAGCCTGCCACCTGCCTCCGGACATGTGAGCGCCACGTCGGGCGTTCCGTCCCACGTCAGGTAGTCCAGATAGAGCACACCGCTGGCGCCTCGCGCACCGCGCACCACTACCCCTACAGTCGCCGTGGGGTAACCGTGCAGCTCTGGGACACGCCAGGTGAGCGTGGTTGCGGCCCCGGGCGCCAGAGTAACCTCTGGACCATCGCGCCACACCAGGCAGTCGTGCGCCCCGTAGTGCCCGAGGGTCAGTGCACAGACCACCGGGCACGAGTTCCCTTCATCAGCCATCACCGACGCGCGCACTGTCTGACCGGGATAGAGTGTAGGGGAAGCGATCAGGCCATAGCCCGGCATCTGGATGGCTTCGGGCGGGACAAAGGTCGCCGTCGTGACCCGTGCTGCTCGGCCCTCCGCCAGATGACGGTAACGGATGGCCAGACTACGTCGCCCACCAGTACTGTGCCCAGTGACGTTCTCAACTCGGGTCAGGTTGGGGTCCTCGGGTCGGAAGCCTTGTACAGCACCGGGAAACTCGAAGTGAAAGCGCGCCCCGTCCTTGGGCGCCAGGGGTGGCTCGCCAGCCCAACGACGAGCCACATTGATGATGTGACACGCTTCAGTAACCGCGTCAGTGACCGCGCGGCCACCATCAGCCGTGGGGAGATATAATCGATCGGCGACTGGCCCGCGCCAATCCGGCCCGGCATCGATGCCCGCCAGCCCGTTCTTGATCCCCATCAGACAGCCAACGTTGCCTGAATTGCAGTCCGTGTCCCACCCACAGGTATTGACAATCATCAGTGTCCGCTGGAAGTCATCCTCGCCATAGAGGAGGCTCAAGACGATCAACCCATGGTTTGGCACTATGTGACAGTTGCCACCATACCGGTCATAGCCATAGCTCGCGGCAAGACGCTGGAAGGCCTCCCGCCAGTCCGCCGTCTCCTGACGCCAGGTCCGAAGGTCAGCGATCATACGATAGATCACAGAATCCTGTGGAATGAACGACACCCCGACGTCAAGCAGAGCGTCAATATCCCGCTCGACAAAGGCCTGTGCCTCCATCGCTGCCAGGACCTGAGCTCCGTAGATCGCCTCACCATCGTGGCTCACACTGGCTGCCCGCCTGGCAAGGTCAGCCGCCCGCGCCGGATCACCGGGCGCGACCATCGCCCACCCGTCGATGAAGATCTGAGCGCCGATCTGCTCCGACACCACCTTCCCATTCACCGCCATCGAGCCACTCGCAGGTGCCTCGATGCCATGCTTGAGCCTGAGATAGGCCGTGTGCTCCGTTGAGTTCCCCAATCCCCCCCACCAGAGGATCGTGCGCTTCTCAATCAAGTAGTTGAGCCAGGTGTGCCCAATCTCAGCGGGAGTGATGTCCTGCCGATATCCATGATCGGGCAAAGCTCGCAGAAAGGTAAAAGTGCCCGAGATATCGTCGTCAGTCACGATGAGGGGTTTCCCCAGCCGGTCATGGACGTAGTACCAGATCTCACCCAGCTCTCTCAGGATCTGCTCATGTAACCACCCTTCGAAGGGGCGCCCAAGATAGACACCGATGATCTTACCCAACACACCGGCATAGACACGCTCGGCATAGTCATGCGGAAGGCTCATATGCTCTCAGCTCCTGCTGTGGTCTGCGATATCCCTGGTTTCGAGTCTCGATAAATCCCCCAGCATGTCAAGTTTCAGGGTCAAGCCTCCGTGTGGCGAGCGCGGTAGGTGTCCAGCACCGCATCCACCACGCCATACCGGGGGTACCAGCCTAGCTCACGATGCGCCCGCGACGTGTCGAAGACATAGTCGTGGGTGGCAATGGCCAGATGCTCAGACGTCAACGGCGCCTTGCCCAGCGGCCACAATATCGCCATCGCCACACGGACCAGGGGAAGTGGGACTGAGATCACCCGCGCACGCGACCCGACACGCTCGATGAGGGTCTCGGCAACCTGGCGCAACGGCGGCACGTCGGTAGCCCCGATATTGTAGACGCGACCAGCGATGCCATCCAATGTCGCTGCCAACAGACAGGCCTCGGCCATATCGTCGCCATGGACCATCTGAAATCGGTTAGACCCTCGGCCAAGTAGAGGAACCCGGTCTCCTTGAGCCACTGCATCCAACAGTGACACAATGAAGGGCTCATCAAGGCCAGGACCGATAATCGTTGGGGGACGAAGGATCACCACCTCGACCCCGGCTGATTGCATGCTGCGACACAGTTTTTCAGCGGCAACCTTACTTCTTCCATAGACACCCTGCGGAGCCAGCGGCGCATCCTCGGGACAGGGAACCACCGCCGGGATGCCATACACCTCGGCACTCGAGACATAGACTACCCGCTTGACACCTGCGACGCGCGCACCATCCAGCACATGTCGTGTGCCATCTACGTTGACTGCCCACATGGTGGCGTCACCCGGTGATTTCTGTGGGATCAGACCCGCCAGATGAATGACCCTGGTGGCTCCTTCACATGCATCACGCACCGCCTGCCTGTCTCGCACGTCTCCCTGAAGCCACTCCACATCTCGGGGCACAGCCCGAGGCATGCGGACATCAAACGCCCGCACTCGAGCCCCTGCCTCGGCCAGTGCCGCGAGAACATAGCGTCCCAGGAATCCCGCAGCACCTGTGACCAGTATTTGCTCCATGGCCCTTCGCCTCCCCACATCATGTCAGTCCGATCATACTCCCAAGGGTTGGTACTCTGCAAGCCGCACGACCGGGACCGATCACTGCGGCCCACGGGGTGATTTGCCTTGTGTGGCCTCAGACCTATGATTATCATCGATAGGAATCAGTGGAAAATAAGGAGCGGAAATATGTCAGAGCGAATCCGCCGAACGAGACGTAATTCCTCTCAGCTCAAGCCCGCTGAAGGAGAACGCTATGTGCCAATACAGGCGAGGCAACCCGGCGATCCGAGAGTAGTCGCGTGGCAGGTACGTGCAGCCGAGCGCACTCTGCCTTCTCCCCACGAGCTTCAGGTCATCTCACACGTGGCAGGCAACCGCGCAGCGTCCCGATTGATTCAGCGTTACACGCCGGATGAGGTAGGAGGGCCAGGCTACTCCACCGACCTCTCAAATATTGCGTATGCAGCTCAGTTGTCGGCGCTCGACATGGAGAGGCGGGCCGCGCTCTTAACTGACGAGTACTGGAGAAAGCGGTATTTGTGGCTCGCGTCCGTGTACGCGAGTTTCCCTCGGACCCATGCTCTGCCGCTGGTGTCACGTGCTGTAGCGAGTCTGATGCTCAAACCTTCTTTTTTGGGCGTCCGGGTAGCGACCGTATACCAAGGCTCGCCTCTCGTGGTGCTGGGGACACGAGGGGCCTGGTATCATGTCCGATCAGGGCGACACGAGGGATGGATCCACCGTACTTATCTATTCTCACCAGAGATCAGACTACGCAGCGGCAGAACGGGTACCGGGACTACGATGGGCGAAGCCGAAATCGGGGGCCGCGGATGACTCCGCGGTGTAACCGTGACTGCTGTCCGGAGGTATAGACATGCACCTCAAGTCGCTTCCTATGGGAGCCAAGAAGCACATCGCACTGATCGCGCATGACAGTCAGAAGGACGATCTGTTGGCCTGGGCTCGCTTCAATCGAGGATCGCTGGCCCAGCACGAACTGTACGCTACTGGCACCACAGGGTGGCTGTTGGAGCAGGAGTTAGGGATCCCTGTCCATCGGATGCAGAGCGGTCCCCTGGGCGGCGACGTCCAGATCGGTGCTCTCATCGCCCAAGGCGTCATAGATTTCATGGTTTTCTTCTGGGATCCGCTGGAAGCTCAACCCCATGACCCCGATGTTAAAGCCCTGCTGCGCATGGCAGTCTTATGGAACATCCCAGTCGCTACCAACCGGGCCTCTGCCGACTTCATGTTCTCATCACCCCTCATGCACTCGGACTACGTACGGGTGGTGCCCGATTACGAACGCTACCAGAGGGAGCGGGAACAACGATTGGAGCTTGAGGTCGCGAGCGAACTCGCCCATCAGGACGAGAAAGCTGACGAAGAATAGCCTGTGCGGCTGCGAGCGCTCGAACGGGCGAATGCCATCGTGCAGTACAGCCTGAGGCTTGTCAGCCATCCCAACAGTGCCTACACTGATGGGGTGGCATCAACCAACGTAGGAGGGACCATTGTCACAGGTTGTACTTCCTTCGCGGACTGTCCGCAGCAGCGAATATGACGTCGTCGTTGCCGGTGGCGGCACCGCGGGCGTGGTGGCCGCCCTTGCTGCAGCGCGCCAGGGTGCACAAGCGGCGCTCATCGAGATGAAGGGATACACCGGCGGGACCGCCGTGGAGGGCGGCACTGCTCTGCACAGCTTCTACAACCTCTGGAAGGCCTTCCCAGGCGTCGAGAAGCGCCAAGTCGTGCGTGGGATCCCGCAGGAGATCATCGACCGGTTGACTGAGGTAGGGGGAACGTCAGGACATGCCGAGATGACCGTCGGTTACGACTATGACTCGGTATGCACCGCGATCGACACGGAGCTCTACAAGCTGGTGACTCTCACCATGCTGGAGGAGGCAGGTGTCACGCTTCACCTCAATACGATGGTGACGGATGCCCTGGTGGACGGCTCACACATCGTGGGAGTGGTGACCGAAAGCCACCAGGGCGCTGAAGTCATCCGTGCACGCGCCTTCGTAGACTGCACGGGATACGGCGATCTGGCTGCGCGCGCCGGCGCGAAGTATGTTGAGCCCAATGACTATGCGGTGGTTAACAGTATTGGGATCGCCAATGTAGACATAGAAGGGTACTACGATTTCCTGAAATCGCATGACGCACTCTCTCAGCTCGCGTACGGCTGGCGTGATGGCGAGCCGTACGCCATTGTGCGGCTCGACGGGCGGAGCGTTGCGCTTCCACCTGCGTTCCACGAAGCGGCGCAGGAAATAGGCATGTCGATCGTCACCACGACGGTCCACGACAAGTACTTCATGTTCATCAAGATCAATCTCAAACTCCCGATCAGCCCCACGGATCGAGATACAGCGTCTCGTGCCGAAGTCGAGCTGCGACGGCGCCAGTTCCGGGCGGTCGAGCTGTTCCGCAAACACGTACCGGGGTGTGAGAAGGCCTTCATTGCGCGTACCAGCCCCTCGCTCTGCATCCGTCGTGCCCGCAGCATTGTCTGCGACTATGACATCAGCCGCGAGGATGTGCTTGAAGGACGACACTTCGAAGACGATGTGATGGTCTACGGCTTTCACGACTCCGCGCCACGCCTGCAGGTCAAAGACGGCGGCACTTACGGCATCCCCTACCGGGCCCTTCGAGTGACAGGTCTCGACAACCTGTTAGCGGCCGGCATGCTAATCACCTCAGATCACGATGCTCATATGTCCACCCGGAATACAGTCGCGTGCATGGGACAGGGGCAAGCCGCCGGTACAGCAGCCGCGCTCTGCGCCTTGGGGGATAGAAGTACACGCGATCTCCCCTACCCCCGCCTGCGTGCCGCTCTTGAGGCCAACGGCGTCTACCTCGAACCCTAAGTGGGAGTGAACATGAGCGCCGAAGTCGCTATTGAGGGCACACAGTTCCTGGTAAATGGTCGCCCGACCTACGAGGGCATCGACCATCAAGGCCGTCAGATTCAAGGGCTCCTCTTCAACAGTCGAATGGTGCAGGCCATCTTCGACGACGAGAATCCAGCGACCGCCGTCCACTGGCGCTATCCGGACACTGGGGCCTGGGATCCCGAGCGCAACACCCAAGAGTTCTGCGCTATGCTGCCCGTCTACCGGCGCTACGGTCTGCTGGCCGTCACAGTTGGCCTGCAGGGAGGCGGCGCCATCTACACGTCAGACGTTTACCCCTACTACATCAACTCAGCGTTCGCGCCTGACGGCACGATGAAACCCGCGTACTGCGATCGCCTGGCCCGCGTCCTGGACGCAGCGGACAGGGCTGGCATCGTGGTAATCGTCAACTATTTCTACTGGCGACAGATAGCTCGCCTTGCAGGAGAATCGGCGATCATTACAGCGGTTGAGACAGCCACCGACTGGCTGTTAAGGTCAGGGCACCGCAACATCATTGTGGACGTCTACAATGAATTCGACGCTGGCGGTGAGCTGACTCAGTCGGGGCGCATTCACGAACTGATCGAGATCGTGCAGGAGACAACCCTCAACGGACGGCGCCTGCTGGTGGGCAGCAGCACCCTGCCGAGAGCAACCTGTGCTCCAGGTCCGTGGCAGGCCAGGGTCGATCTTTTCCTGCCTCACGGGAACGATATGTGGGGACCCGGACTGAGAAGGGCCATCCAGCGGCTGCGGGATACTGAGGCTTATCGTGCCCGCCCTCGTCCCATCGTGGTCAATGAGGACTCCATTCACCTGACAAACCTTGAGGCAGCCGTTGATGTCTATGCCTCTTGGGGCTTCTACGCTCAGGGTTATGGATGCGGAGGTTGGGATCACGGACGTTACGAGTGGACACGGCACCCACGCGAGTCGCGCTACGAGGACCTCAGTGGCTTCCAGACGGTGCCGGTGAACTGGTCACTCAATACAGGCCATAAGCGTGCTTTCTTCTACCGCTTGGCTGAGCTCACGCAAGCCCCTGCGCTTAGCGAGATCGATGAGGCCCTCTGAGGGCTAATCCGATGTATAATTCCCAAAGCATTGACTTAGTCCGGGAAGAGCACAGACTGTG
>CAZHBB010000033.1:0-17165 GCA_964530185.1 uncultured Anaerolineales bacterium | reverse complement strand
ATCCGATGTATAATTCCCAAAGCATTGACTTAGTCCGGGAAGAGCACAGACTGTGAAGAATCGAGAGTGAAACGATGAACCGTATGCAGCGGACATGGGTTATCCTGGTGATGATAATCGGCCTTTCGACCGGCTGCCTTCGGGTGAAGGACAGCCCGGCCCCCGGCTGTGTGAAATACCTTGGTCTGGCTCCCATCGGGGGGTGTTCCGGCAAGACCATCATCACCGACGTGGAGATCACTCCCACCATAGCGTGTCTCACAATCGAGCCCAACAACTGTAATGGTGGGGTGTTGGACGTCGTCAATCAGTGCGATGAGACGCTGAAGCTAGGGGACGTGGAAATTCCCCCCGGTGATCATACTATTCTGGACCTGGTCCGCGATGGGGACTCAGTCAGACTGGTACCAGCAGCATCCAACTTCTCCGGGTATACGCCAGAGGACAAGCAGACATACAAGTTCTCAGGCAGCCTCGGCGCAGAGGAAATAACTTTAAGCTTCACCAAGACCGCGCCACTCTGTGATTGAACTCACAACCGATAGAGGAGATGACAACGATGAAAGGCATTCTTCTTTCTGGGGGCAAAGGCACACGGCTCTACCCTCTCACAATCTCGCTTTCAAAGCAGATCCTGCCCATCTTCGACAAGCCTATGATCTACTACCCTCTTTCCGTGCTCATGCTCGCCAACATCCGGGACTTCCTGATCATCTCTACGCCCGAACACATCGATCTCTACCGCTCACTATTCGGCGACGGGTCACGGCTCGGGGTCCGCATTGCATACGCAGTCCAACCGCGTCCGGAAGGGATCGCCCAGGCGTTCCTGATCGGGGAGGAGTTTGTCAATGGCGAGCCATGCGCTCTGATGCTCGGTGACAACTTCCTCTACGGCCATGGCCTGTCAGGCATCATGGAGGAGGCGGGGAAGCTGACGCAGGGGGGGCTGGTCTTTGCCTACTGGGTTCAAGATCCGGAACGCTACGGCGTGGTTGAGTTCGATGAACAGCGGCGGGCCATCAGCATTGAGGAGAAACCCGCGCGTCCCAGATCAAACTACGCGGTCACAGGTCTTTATTTCTACGATCATCACGTTGTGGAATACGCGAAGGCACTAAAACCATCCGCCCGCGGCGAACTCGAGATCACCGATCTCAACAACGAATATCTTAAACGTGGGCAGCTCAAGGTGCAGGTCCTGGGGCGCGGATTTGCCTGGTTAGACACCGGAACCCACGAGAGCCTCCTGGAGGCCAGCGATTTCGTCCAGACCATTGAGCACCGCCAGGGGCTTAAGGTCGGCTGCATCGAAGAGATCGCCTACCGCAAAGGCTACATCAGCCGTGAGCAACTCCTAGAGATCGCGAATCACTCTCAGCAGAACAGCTACTGTGCTTACCTCCGTCGGCTGGCAGAGGAACCTCAGGAGATGCTGCATGAACTCTGATCGAGGGACACGCCCTGCCTACCGCATCGTCACCAGGCGGCTGGTGCTCCGCTGCTGGGAGCCCTCAGACGCTCCTGCCCTCAACGCGGCCCTGATCGCAAGCTGGTCACATCTCATGCCCTGGATGCCATTTGCCCAAGGGGAACCGCCCCCACTCGAGGACACCCTCGCCCTGACCAGGCGCTGGAGGGCCCAGTTCGACCTGGATCAGGACTACGTCTACGGGATCTTTGACGCCGATGGGCGCTCGGTGCTGGGCAGCACCGGGCTGCATACCCGTCAGGGACCGGGGGTGCGCGAGATCGGTTATTGGGTTCACGTGCACCACATCAACCGCGGCTACGCCACCGAAGCCGCCGCAGCACTGACTAAAGTCGCGTTCGAGGTGGATCATGTCCGGAAGGTCGTGATCCGCTGCCTGACCACCAACGAACGAAGTGCCGCCGTGCCCCGCAAGCTGGGCTTCATCCACGAGGCCACATTACGCCAGAATATCGAGCGCGCGGCAGAAGAGTGGATGGATGCAATGATCTGGACCCTCCTTGCCGACGAGTATCCGCACACACCTGCTTCCCAGGCTGCCATAAAGGCCTACGACGCGCTGGGACGCACACTTCTCTAGCACGCGTTCACTCGTGTCCAGAGGGAACAGTGTCACCAAACCGTGATCGATGTCCGGCACTGACCGCTCGCAAGACCCGAAGGCACTATGGGAGCGACGCTTCGCCGCCCTCCGGAGACGTAGAGAAGCCTCGGCTTCTCCAGCGAACCACGCGCGGTGGCTTGCTCCCTGGGAATCATGCCTCCGCTCCAGCGCCGTAGTAGCCCCTGTGCTTGATCTGGGGTGTGGCGATGGACGGGACACGCAGTACCTGTGCAAACTTGGGCTGGACGTAATCGCCGCCGACTTCTCGTGGGAGGCCCTGACCCTCACTCGGCAAGTCGCGCCCACTGTTCCTCTCGTCACCTTCGATATCCGACAGGGCTTGCCCTTTCGCCCTAGTGCCTTCGGCGTCATCATCGCCAGCCTGGTGCTACACTATTTCCCGTGGGAACACACCGTATGGATCCTAGATGAGATCCGCTCCCGCCTTAAGCCGGATGGACACCTCTTGATGCGGGTCAATGCCACGGATGACCTCCACTACGGAGCGTCGGGCTATCCGGAGATCGAATACCATTATTACAACGTGAACGGGGAGCCTAAACGGTTTTTCGACCGCTACGATCTATCGAGGTTGTTCACACGAGGCTGGCAACATAGCACATTCAAGAAAGAAATCATGGCCGAGTATGGCCTACCCAAATCCGTATGGGTCGTTCACGCTCAGCGAGATTGATCATCCCTCCCTCGGGCCGCCGTGGCATAAACATAGACAGGCAGCGGAAGATCGCTATTGCTTCCCATCATCGGTTCCACGCGCTCGCTCCTCATGCGCCTGCTCAAAGAGCGGTCGGAGCTGAGCATAGGTATCATCCAACATCTCTGGAATCACCCGCGTCTCTCCGATCACCGTCAGGTAGTTCACATCGCCAACCCACCGCGGGACGATGTGCAGATGGAGGTGCTCGGCGATCCCTGCGCCGGCTGCCATACCCTCATTGATCCCGATATTGAAGCCCTGAGGACGTTGCGTCTCCATGAGAATGCGCTCCGAGAGCTTGACGAGACGTCCCATCTCCAGGCATGTGGCTTCGTCGAGATCTTGCACTGAGTTCACGTGTGCGTAAGGAATGATGAGCAGATGTCCGTTGGCGTAGGGATAGCGGTTAAGGGCAACGTAGCAGGTCTTACCCCGGTAAAGGATATGTGCCTCTTCATCAGCCAGGTGCGGCTTGAGACAGAAGACGCATCCAGAAGAAGGTTCATGTTGGCTACGCAGGTAAGGCATACGCCACGGTGCCCAAAGCTGTCTCATAGACTTTCCTTTCTTGGTCAGCGTCCCTCACCTGTCAGCAATCCCGCACTCACTGCCAACTCCTGCATTTCGCGTGTAATCGCCTGACGCCGCGCGGATTGCACGATCAGCATGAGCGCCTCGATGAGATCATCGGCATTCTGTGTTGCGGACTCCATCAGTTGATAACGAGCCGCATGCTCAGTAAGGGCTGCTTCGATCAAAGTTCCGTAAAGCGAAGTCGCGGTCCACTGTTGGACCACCGTGGCGTAGAGACTAACAGGATCGGTCTCTACGATCACCTCATGAAAGCGGGGATCCATACGCCCGGCGGTCGAGAGGCTGTGCTCTGGAAGGACTGGGGGCAAGAGCCGATGAGACGTACTCATGTACCGTCCAGCCCCACGATCTGCGTTGTAGATGATATGCACTGAATCGATATCGTAGGCCTCATACCGCTCGAGCCACTTCTGAACCAAACCGTAGGCCAGGGCATATTCAGGTAGCCTGGTCAGAGACAGAGCCCGTGACCAGGAAGGGACCATCCCCCCCTGAGTGAGAATCCGCACCATGCGCGAACCCAACGCCATGAGCTCGATCTCACCGAACTCCCTCTTTTCCAGGAAAGCCCAGACTGACTCCAACAAGGCCCGATTGTATCCCCCGACCAGACCCCGCTCACTACCGACGACCAACAAGATCGCTCGGCCCGAGGCCCGCGCTGACTGGGGATCGCCCCGGGCCCAACGGCGGGCCTTGCTCATCCCTCGTTGTACCAGATGAGGCACCAGGATAGGAAGGAGTCCCAGCAGCCGGTGGCTGAATGCCAGGATGCTCCGTCGCCGATTCCGTGCCATCTGCCAGCTCCCCAGGGAGATCGTCCGAAGTGCAGCCAGGATAGGCTTCACTGAACGGATATTCTCAAGTCTGCTGGTGGCCTTCTGGAGCTCGTAGGACATAGCGCCGGATCCTCTACTGCCTCTTCACGTTAGAAGGTATGAAATTGCTCGAGGTCCCAGACAAACACTACAGCGTAGCCCACTTCGGTCGTGGTGGTGGCCGTCAGAGGCACATCCAGTCCAGTCCCCGCCAACGCCTGTTGCTCGCTGACCGCGACGTCCGTATGGCAGTGATCTCGAATGAGATGCAGGACGCTCTCGACTTTGTCCGCATCTGCAGCCACAAAGAGCATGAGCTGCGACTGCCGCAGCACACCACCGCGGCTCTCTGTGAACGTTGCGCCAAACCCCGCCGACACGAGAGCCTCTAGAACCTGGTCAGCCTGATCCCGAGAGACAACCGCCATTACCATCTTCCTGTTCATGTCCTCCCTCCCCTGCTGAGCCAGACCTCACGGAAGGCCTCGATAGCCGCCCTGAACGGTTCATCGAGGGTCTCGAAGATATCTTCACCCCGATCGACCCGCAGGATCAACGGTTGATTCGTCGTCATCACATAGTCTAGGAAGGCCCTTTCGAAGGTGGCAATGTCCTGCGTAGGAATGTCATCCAGATACCCCTCACTGGCCGCCCGCAACACTAATAACTCCTGCGCCAACGACAATGGTTGGTGTGGCGGTTGCATAAGTACACGCTGCCAACGCTCGCCCCGACGAATCTGTTGCCGCGTGGCTTCATCGACATCAGTCCCAAACTGAGCAAAACGTCGTACCTCCTCATACTGGGAGAGTTCCAGACGCAGGTTAGCAGCCACTTTGCGCATGCCGGCAACCTGGGCAGCACCTCCGACCCGCGACACCGAGCGGCCCACATCGACCGCAGGCTTGAGGCCTTGGTTGAACAGATCCGTATCCAGGATAATCTGTCCATCGGTAATGGAGATCAGATTCGTGGGAATGTAGGCCGATACGTTGCCTTGCTGGGTCTCCGCGATCGGTAGAGCGGTCAACGATCCTCCCCCAGCATCCTCGTTGAGCTTGCATGCGCGTTCCAGCAACCGCGAATGCAGATAGAAAATATCCCCGGGGTACGCTTCCCGCCCTGGTGGGCGTCGCAGCAGCAAGCTCACTTCCCGATAGGCTTCAGCGTGTTTCGTCAAGTCATCATAGATGATCAGGACATCACGTCCATCGCGCACGAAGAACTCAGCCATAGAACACCCCGCGTAGGGTGCCAGATAGCGCAACGCAGGTGGGTCGTCAGCGCCTGCCACGACAACTGTCGTATAGTTCATTGCGCCATAACGCTGCAGTGTCTCGATCACCGCGAGGGTGGTTGACTTCTTCTGTCCGATCGCCACGTAGAAGCACAGAACACCCTGGTCTTTTTGATTCAGGATCGTGTCCACCACCAAGGTGGTCTTGCCCGTCTGACGATCACCAAGGATCAACTCGCGCTGCCCACGTCCGATGGGGATAAGGGCGTCGATGACCTTCCAACCAGTCAGGAGCGGTTGACTCACTGGGGCACGCTCGACGATTCCGGGCGCAGGCCTCTCCAGGTGCCACATCTCCGTCCCCTCAATTGGCGCCCGGTCGTCCAGGGGACGCGCCAGTGGATCGAGCACTCGACCCAGCACCCCGCGCCCCACCGGGATTTGGAGTCGCTGACCAGTGGCTCTCACCAGGTCGCCCCCCTGGATCCCCTCACTGGTGCCTAGAAGGATCACATCGAGCGATCGGCGCTCCAGATTCAAGACCACGCCCTGCACCCCAGTGGAGAAAGCGACCAACTCATTGGTGCCTACCTGGGGCAGGCCAGAAAGGGTTACCACGCCACTGCCCACATGCTGCACGGTGCCAACTTCCTGAAACCGTACACCCGTGCGACCGCCTGTGATCACCTGATGGCGAAGCACCTCAAAAAGCGAAGAAACATCAGGGCGGAGATGATCGACACCGGCGGCGGCAGCGGCCTGTCGGCTGATCTGGCGAACCAGATCGGTGCCGCGCACCTCGTGCATCTCCGGGCCCTCTGAGGCTTGCGCCGCTTTCTCCCTCAGTAGACGAAGCAGAGTCCGCACGTCAGGTGCTGGCTCTCGCCGCTCATTCATGTGTGACACGTTCCTCCAGCGCAGCAATGACGCTCTCGCGAAGTTCCTCAAGCTGACCCGCGATGGTGTTATCCACCACCAGATCGCCCAACCGAACCTCCAATCCAAGCCCTAGCGACGGTTCTACCTGTACGTCCAGGTTCACGTTGCGATCAGCCAGCGCTGAAAGAGTCCTCACGACCAACCCCTGTTGCTCAGGACGCAGCGCCCGAGCCGAACGCACGCGCACGGTCGGAGTGCGATCCCCCAGGGACTGCCGCAACAACTCAACGCGCTGCATGTCCCGCTGTCCTAATTCCCAGACGCGGTCACAGAGCTCCTTCACCATGGCTTCCTGAACCTCATCTGGGGCGACCCGTCCCAGAACCAATGCGCTCACTTCCAGCACAGCAGAGACAAGTTCATCGTGGAACTCGGCAATTGCCTGACGCTTAAGCTGATAGGCATCCATCTGCGCTTCAGCCAGGATCCGTTCAACCTCCTTGCGAGCCTCTTCCAGCAAAGCCGCGCGTTCGGCATCTGCCTCTTCACGGGCACGCCGAATGATGGCTGCCACCTCTTCCTCAGCGGCACCCAGCCGGGCCTCCAGCTCGCGACGGAGCTTCTCCACCCTCTCACGCTCCTCTTGAAGGGCCTGCATCTCACGTTGCTTCTCCTCCGCCCGACGTCTGATCGAAGCAGTGACAGGTCGAAACAACACAAAGTAGAGGGCGGCCATCAACACCAGGAAGTTGAAGATCTGCCAGACGACCGTCGCAAGATCGAGTTCAAGCATTAGATCTTATCCCCTGTTCAACCGACCGGGAAGAACCGATCTAGCAACGGGTTGGCAAACAACAAGATCAGCACCACGAGCAACACATAAATAGCCGTGGTCTCCAGCAGAGCCATAGAGACAATCAACGTATTACGCAGATCATTGGATGACTCAGGCTGCCGCACCATACCGTCCAAGGCATGCAACACGGCTCGGCCCTCGACCACAGCAGGAGTGATCGCCCCCAGCACCATCCCAATAGCGGCAGCCACGATGGTTACGATAGTGACCAGTGTCCCAGAATCCATTTGCTCCATACCTATCTCCTTGAACCAATCTTGTCCTACCTCTTGAAAGTCAGACAACACCTCACGCCGACGACGCAGAGTCCGCCTCGCGTCAGTCATCCCGCACAGCAGCGGCAATTGCGCTAGTAGCCAGCATCACAAACACATACGCCTGCAAGACGCCCGTAATCAAGCCCAAGGCGATCAACGGTAGAGGGGCGATAGGTTTCACCAGTCGATAGATCACGGCCACGATGATCTCACCCGCAATCATATTGCCGAAGAGCCGCACGGAAAGCGACATAGTCCGACTTACCTGACCGACGATATCGAGAATAATAAGTGGTGACAACTGCTTCTTAAGATAACCCCAAAGACCCTTGCGCCGTATCCCGAAATAGTGCACGGCAAAGAAGACCGTAATCGCGAGCGCTAGCGGCGTGTTGATATCCCGGGTCGGAGAGACCAACACCGGCACCACACTGACATTGTTGGCGACAATCAGGAAGACGGCCAGCGTGCCAATGAAGGGCAAGTACGGATCAGCAGGTAAACCGTCCAAAACGCTCGAGATCAGGTCCCGCATGAATTCGATGAACATCTCCAACGAGGTTGGTAACGTCTTGCGCAGAAGCCAAACCAGCGCGACGATGAGCGCCATCGTCACCCAGGTCGCAACCACCGTGTCGTGCACGGGCATACCCAAGATCATGATTGTGTGCGGAATCACTTCTTCCATAAGAAAGACGTCGCTCCTCGCTAGTCCTAACTCCCCAGCATCAGGCCGCTGATGGCCGCTGCCACATACGCAACCAGAGGCCCACCACAATCCAACGAGTGATCCACAGGCCGGCGAAGGCCCCCATCGCTCCCCCTCCTCCGCCCAGCCGGGCAGCGGCCGCTAATGTCAGCCCAACCAGCATGAATCTCCCTGCGTACCCCACCATGGCACGCCGAATGCTGTACTTTCGGTTCGCAGGCCGCAACCGGTACACAGACCGCACCACAGAGGCCGCATGGATGAGACCAACGAGACCACCCAGCACTGGCCACAACAGGATCGTTGACTCCATGTCCCTCTCGCCTCACTGATCGAGGTCGTCAACTCCACCAGAGTGCGAGGCTGCACGCAAACTGTCCATCAAGTGCGCTGCAAGCCTGCCGTACGCAAGGCGCATCCCATCCTCATCGCCCCCGCCTTCCGGCTTTCCCTCGAGACCCATCGCCAGCACAACGACCTGATCTGTACCTGTGATCTGAAGAACGCCAGCGTCCAGCAACACCTCACCAGCCTCGACCTCAGTCTCGTAATATAGCGGTCCAGCCTCAGTCTCCGCAATCAACGCCGCGTGCCCAGGGTAAATACTGAGCCACCCACCGTCAGCCAACCGGAGCCGCACCTTGACAGCGTTAGGCACCTCAAGCAACGCTCGCTCTGGCGTCAGCACGCTCAGCCTCAGATGTCGCGCCACCTGCCCCTCCTTCCCCATCTATACGTCGGGCCTTGGCCACAGCCTCGTCGATGGTGCCTACCATGTAGAACGCCTGCTCTGGCAACTGATCGTGATACCCAGCCAGAATCTCACGGAAGCCTCGCAAAGTCTCCTCTAGAGGGACAAATACCCCTGGGTGACCTGTGAAAGCCTCTGCTGCAGTCAACGGCTGGGTCAGGAAGCGTTGGACGCGTCGAGCCCGATGGACCGCCAACCGATCTTCCTCACTTAACTCATCGATTCCCAGGATCGCGATGACATCCTGCAGCTCCTCATAACGCGCCAGAATCTGACG
This sequence comes from uncultured Anaerolineales bacterium, assembly GCA_964530185.1. Classification (GTDB taxonomy): domain Bacteria; phylum Chloroflexota; class Anaerolineae; order B4-G1; family SLSP01; genus PWVB01. The sequence goes on along the minus strand of CAZHBB010000033.1, from coordinate 7,973 downwards.
CACTGCCATGGCGATATCGTAATGCTCTTGTCCAACCCACTCAGGCGTCAACAACGTACTTCGGGACGCCAACGGATCGACAGCAGGGTAAAGCCCCCGACTGACCTGTATCCGAGAGAGCACGGTTGTCGCATCCAAGTGCGCGAAAGTTGCCACCACGGCCGGATCAGTCAGGTCATCCGCCGGAATGTAGACAGCTTGGATTGACGTCACACTGCCCCGCGTCGTAGTCGTGATCCGTTCCTGTAATTGTCCCATCTCGGTCTGGAGGGTCGGCTGGTATCCTACCTCACTGGGAAGCCTTCCTAGCAGTGCGCTGACCTCTGAGCCGGCCTGAATATAACGGAAAACATTGTCGATGAAGAGCAACACCTGGCGCCGTTCCGTATCCCGGAAATACTCGGCCATTGTCAGAGCCGTAAATGGCACGCGAAGTCTGGCCCCTGGTGGCTCGTTCATCTGCCCGAAAACCAACACGGTATTCTCTAGCACCCCAGTGCGCTGCAGTTCCAACCACAGCTCATTACCCTCACGACTGCGCTCGCCGACGCCCGCAAATAGCGCAATCCCTGAGTGCTCGCGGATCGTGTTGCCCATCAGTTCGATCATCAGGAGGGTCTTCCCCACACCTGCGCCACCGAATAACCCGATCTTTCCACCGACCGGGTAGGGCGTCAGGAGATCAATCGCCTTGATGCCGGTAACAAAAGGACGCCTGACCACCTCCTGGTCACGCAACGGAGGGGATTTCTTGTGAATTGAACGCCGCGCGGCGGTAATCGCGGGGCCACCGTCGATGGGCTCCCCCAGCACGTTGAACATCCTGCCCAACGTCGACGGCCCTACCGGCACAGAGATAGGGGCACCAACATCGGTCACGGAAAGTCCTCGTCTCAACCCATCGGTGCTTCCCATTGCGATGGCTCGCACTGTGTGAGTGTCCACGTGCTCCTGGACCTCAAGGATAAGCTCAGTGCCGTCGGGACGGTGCACTCGCAGTGCATTATGAATACTGGGAAGGTCGCCGGACGCAAAGGACGCGTCCACGACCACACCTACGACACGAGAGACAACACCCTCACCAGCCAACGCTACGTCCTCCATCAGGCGTGCGTTTTGTCGGCAACGCACAGCCATCTCTCACTTGCCACGAGGCCCCATGCCCTCAATGCTCGGCACAGCAGGTAATATGCGGGCTTCAAGTATACCAGGAGGACCTATGGGAGCAAGCACATCGGACTTCGAGAACGGTTCACAGCTTTTTCTTACCCAACGGTGAGCTACCGGCCCGGCCACAAAGTTGGACAACCAAGCAAATTCAGGTATGATCATGACATTCGACAGACTGAGGATGGATCTCGCATTTTCGTCCATCATGGAGAGCATAACAGATTATGGCGATCGTTGAGGAGCTAGGGATCGACCTGGGCACGGTCAATATCCTCGTCTATGTCCGTGGACGTGGGATCGTACTGCAGGAACCATCGGTGGTGGCCCAGGAGATGGAGACAGGCGATGTTGTAGCCGTTGGAGAAGAAGCCCGCAGCATGATGGGGCGCGCACCTGAGACTATCTTTGTCCGGCGGCCACTTCGTGCAGGCGTTATTGCCGACTACCGTGTCACACAGCAGATGCTTTTCTACTTCATCAATCGCGCCATCGGCCGCGGACGGTTTTTCAAGCCGCGCGTCTGCATCACAGTACCTTTCGGCGCCACCCAGGTGGAGCGCCGTGCCGTGCGGGAAGCCGCTCTCGAGGCTGGAGCAAGCCGCGTGCACCTAATCCCAGAACCTCTGGCCGGTGCTATCGGGGCAGGCTTGCCTATCCACACACCGGGAGGTCATATGGTCATCGACCTAGGTGGAGGGGCAAGCCAGGCTGCGGTGCTCTCGGTATATGGCATCGTCTCTTCTGCCGCCATTCGAGATGGGGGGGTCCGCATGGATGAGGCTATCGCCAGCTATGTCCGCCGGAAGTACAACCTCATCATTGGACAACCCACTGCCGAGGAAGCCAAGATCCGAGTGGGCGCCGCCATGCCTCTTGAAGAGCCATTACGCATGGAGGTTCAGGGACGTGATCAGGTTACGGGTCTGCCCCGAAGCGTTGAGATCACCACGGACGATGTGGTCGAGGCGCTGGCGGAGCAAATTGAGTTGGTGATGAACATGGTACGCTCCGTCCTTGAGCGCACGCCACCCGAACTAGCTTCTGACATCATCGACCGCGGTATGACCCTCATTGGTGGAGGAGCGCTACTTCGCAACCTCGACCAACTGCTCACTAAAGAGATGGGGGTACCAGTGTATATCGCCGATGCCCCTATGGCTTGTGTGGCGGTCGGGGCTGGCAAAAGTCATGCGCTGATCCCTTATTTGCGGCGCACGCTACCAGAACTCTAAAGCCCACCGTAACTGTTCATCCTGTCCTTGGCACACGCTATCCCCTCAGGCACGTGGCAATCCATATCCACCTCCAGCTTGCTATTTGGACTTGCCAGAACAGCCATGAAGAGTAGAGTATTCTGATGGCCGAGTGGCGACCAATACACAACATAGATGCTGACGATGCGTAAACTGTGGCGGATCGTGGTCATACTCATGCTTGCCGTGGGGGCTGTGATTGGTGCCCTCTGGCTACGACAGCACAGGTTGAGCGAAGGCCACCCAGAGATCCTGCGCGAGGCTGAGATCACACGAGGAGACCTGACGCTGGTTGTCAACGCCAGTGGCAACATCGCTATGCGAAGGGTTGTACCCCTCACTTTCCAGAACTCAGGCGAGGTCGAAGCAGTACTCGTAGACATCGGAGAACGCGTACATGCTGGAGATGCCCTGGCCCGACTGAGCGCTGACAACCTGGAACGCGCCGTGACTCAGGCGGAGATCGCACGTGCCCAGGCGCAGACGACACTCGATCAACTGCAGCGCCCCGCTGACCCGGCAGACATCACCGCAGCAGAAGCAGCCCTTGATGCAGCCGCACAAGCCCTGGAGCTCGCTCGTCTGGGGCGCCAGACCGCCCGCGTCGACGCCCAGGCGATGGTCATTCAGGCTCAGCGACAACGGGAGCAGGCTTTCATCAAGTACCGCGACGCGGCTGATGGCAGGGCCAAGGAACGCGCCCAACAGCAGTACGAGGATGCGCTTGCGGCCGAGCATATCGCGCACCTGAACGCTGAGCAGATGCAGGAACAGGCGGAGGCCACTTGGCGCTCAGCCTATACTGCGTATCAGCAAGCCCAACGCAGTCTGGAGCAGCTACAGGCCGGCGTGTCTGCCGAGAAGGTTCAGCAGCAGGAACTGCAGGTGGCACTGGCAGAGCTTCGCCTGGACCGCGCCCGCCGCGCCCTGAGCGACACCATCATTCGAGCACCCTATGATGGGGTAATCGGTGAAGTTTACGTGAGCCCCGGCTCCCACGTACGGCCCCGCGATCTCGCATTCGTGATCGTTGATGACAGTGCGGTGTTTCTGGACGTGACCATTGACGAGATCGACATCGGGAGAATCTCGGTGGGCCAGCAGGCACAGGTCACACTCGATGCCTATCCGCAAGCCCCTTTCACCGCCACTGTCGCCAGTGTGGCACCCGCGATGGCTGACGTGAGTGGCGTAAGCGGTCTTGCTGCCTATCAGGTACGGCTGCAGCTCGAACCGCATGAGACGCTCCGCATCTTGGATGGGATGACGGCCTCTGTCGTGATCCAAACAGAGACATTGCACGACGTGCTTCTGTGCCCCCTCTGGGCCATCCGCACAGACCAGACGACCGGGGAGATCTACACCTACCGTTATGAGGGGCAGCAAGTCCAGCGCACACCCATCGTGGTAGGCGAACGTGATGACACATACGCCCAGATCCTTGACGGCCTGAAGGAAGGTGACCTTGTAGTATCCATCGTCGAGGAGCGGACCATTGGCCCAGCAGGACGATGATCCCAGAATACACTCATACACCATGCATGATCTGAGGGTGGCCGGATGAAAAAATGGCTGCGACGCGTCTCGATAGGAGTATTGCTGCTTGCAGTACTCGCGGGTCTGTCATGGTGGCTGTTCGGACCGAACCTCCGGCCACGCCCGGACATCGCAGTCTTACGCACTGGAACGGTCAGACGCGGCACTCTGGACGTGACGGTCAATGCTGGTGGCAACGTACAGGCCCTGCGCGAGGCCCAACTGGCGTTCGACACCGCGGGTTCGATTACGGAGATCAATGTCGCGGTGGGCGACATGGTCCGGCAGGGCGACACTCTGGCCAGACTAGATACCACCTCGCTTGAGGATGCCCTCCGCGAGGCCGAGCTCTCGCTGGCTCAGGCAGAACTCAATCTGCAGACACTGCGCAAGCCTGCCGACTCAGCCGACCTCGAACTTGCGAAACTGCGAATGCAGGAGGCCTCCCAGGCGATGAAGGTAGCAGAGCTCAGCCGCGCTGTTGCGGAAGCCAGGGCAGCCAACGACGTCGACCGAGCTCGGGAGTTGGCTGAAGACGCGGCACGCGCCTACCAGGACTATCTCGAGATGCTGGATCGTTACGGACTGCCGGAGGGGCTCGCCGCTGGGATCACAGCCGTGTACATGGAGGCCGAAGGCAACGTCGGTATCACACAGCTTAAAGGTGATTACGCCATCCAACAGGCAAAGAGCCAGTGGGCCTCAGCTTACCAACGGTATGTGCAGGCCCAGCGGGATCTGTCGAAACTCGAGTCTGGCACTGATACCTATCAGATCCGCCTGGCCGAACTTCAGGTAGCAAGCGCGAAATTGAACCTGGAGCAGCGTCGCGCCGATCTGGAAGCAGCGGAACTGCGGGCGCCCATGGACGGTGTCATCACCTCCAGCGACATCGAAATAGGGGATACAGTGATCGCAGGCCAACCGGTCATCACGTTGTTAGATGAAAAGAGCCTGATCGCCGAGCTTACCGTAGACGAGATCGACATCGGGAAACTCCAGGTGGGACAGCCCGTCACACTGACACTAGATGCCTATCCGGATATCGCCTTGCAGGGCGCTATCGATCAGATCGGCATCCTGCCTCGCCAGCGCAGCGGTGTGGTGAACTACGGTGTGCGGGTGCGTCTGATGGAACCGACATTAGCCGCGATCCGCCAGGGCATGACAGTCAACGCGGTCGTCACCGTCCAGGAGGTACCCGACCTGCTGTTGATCCCAAGTTGGGCCGTGCGCACTGATCAGGCCTCGGGCGAAGTCTACACCTACCGGCTTAGAGACGGAATACCCGAGCGTGTGACACTGCAGATCGGCCTCTTCAACGAGACTTGGAGCGAGGTACGTGCTGGTCTGGAGGAAGGTGATACGGTAGCTCTGGTGTCGGAAGCCACCAAGCTGCTGGAATTCCATGGGCCGCCATCGGGCCGATGAGAGAGAACACATGAGCGAGGCTGGCGTGCGCGGAGACAGCATTATCATCTGGGCCGAAGATCTTCACAAGATCTACCGTTTGGGCCAGAATGAGATCCACGCATTGCGCGGCATCTCTTTGAGCGTGCGCAGGGGCGAAATCGTTGCTATCATGGGCCCCTCTGGCTCTGGGAAGTCCACGCTCATGAACATCCTGGGATGTCTGGATCAACCCACCTGGGGGCTTTATGTGCTCGACGGCCGGGATGTCAGCAAGATGGACGATGATGAGCTGGCGGCCGTGCGCAACAAGCAGGTGGGTTTTGTCTTCCAGAACTTCAACCTGCTGCCTCGCACGACGGCGCTGGAGAATGTAATGCTGCCGCTGGTCTACGGTGGGATCCCAGGGCGGGAGCGCAGGCGGCGTGCCGAGCAGGTTCTGGAGGCTGTGGGGCTAGGTGACCGCATGGACCACACGCCTAACGAGCTCTCCGGCGGGCAACAGCAGCGAGTTGCCATCGCCAGAGCCCTGGTCAACAACCCCTCCATCATCCTGGCCGACGAGCCTACCGGCAACCTGGACAGCAAGTCTGGCCGCGAGGTCATGGCGATCCTTCAGCGCCTGAACCGCGATATGGGGATCACGGTCGTGCTGGTGACCCACGATCCGATCATCGGCCATCACGCGGGGCGCGTGATTCACCTCTTCGATGGCAAGATTCTGCGCGAGGAGCTTGTAGAGTCGCCCATCGATGCCGCAGCCCAACTTGAGGCAAAGGGGACAGCATGAGCTTAGCGGAGGCTGTTCGGCTTGCGCTGCGTGCGCTGACGGCCAACAAACTGCGATCGGCCCTTACCATGCTGGGCATCATCATCGGCGTCGGTGCCGTCATCACTCTGATGTCGGTGGGAGAAGGGGTCCAATCCTACATCACAAATCAGTTCGAATCCATCGGCACAAACCTCTTCTTTGTCATCCCAGGCTCTTTCGAGCGTGAGTTGAAACGTCCGGCATACTTAACGCTGAAGGACGCTGAGGCGCTGAGGGATCCCATTGATGTCCCCGATGTGCTACGTGTCGCCCCAATCGTGCAGGGCACTGCACTGGTCACAACACCTGGCAGGGAACGGCGGATGGAGGTCAGTGGCGTAACACCTGAGTACACACTGGCCCGCAACTGGGACGTCAAGACAGGGCGCTTCATCGGACGTGCCGATGAACAAGCTCGCAGTCGAGTGGCGGTGCTGGGCTCAGTGGCTGCCAGCTATTTCTTCCCCGAGATCCCCAATCCGGTTGGAGAGGTAATCCGCATTGACGGGGCGCCGTTCCGAGTGGTGGGTGTCCTTGAGGAACGAGGAGGTAGCAGCTTCCGCAATGAGGATGACGTGGTAATGATCCCCTTGTCGACCACACTCAGTCGAATCTTTCCTCGTCGCACCCCACAGGGAGAGCCACGGGTTTCGTTCATCTACGTTCAAGCCGTATCGGAGGATCGAATGGGCGCCGCCATCGAGGAGGTGGCGCAGGTCTTACGGCTGCGGCACCGGATCGCGCCAGGTGAGCCCGACGACTTCACGACCATCAGCCAGTCGGATCTGATCGGAACTTTCCAGCAGATTACCAGCGTGTTGACTGTCTTCCTGGGTGCCATCGCGGGCATCAGCCTCCTTGTTGGCGGCATTGGCATCATGAACATCATGCTGGTCTCGGTGACCGAACGGACACGTGAGATCGGGCTACGCAAGGCCGTAGGGGCAAAACGCCGAGACATCCTGGCCCAGTTTCTGATAGAAGCGATCATGCTGTCCACCTTCGGCGGCAGCATCGGCATTCTGATGGGCGCCGGTGGCGCCGCAGCCATCTCATACTTCCTACGCGATCAAGATTTCTTTGCCGTCATCACGGTGTCCGCCGTGCTGCTGGCGACCCTTTTCTCAGCCGCAGTGGGGCTCTTCTTCGGTATCTATCCCGCACAGCGGGCAGCGAGTCTCAACCCCATCGACGCGCTTCGCTACGAGTGAGACACGCCCGGGATCCCACATCCAGATAGCAGGTCCATCCTACAATCACGGAGGCGCCCTCATCCGCGTCGGGTTGTCTCGGGGACTATGCAGATCGACGAACACCAGGCATCCAGGGTGGGCGATGGCACTACTCGGACCGAGCCAACGAAAAAACGCACTCTCAAGCCAAGAGTGCGTTATTATTGGTGGGGATAGAATTCCCCCTAGACGATGGCGAGGATTGGATTCGAACCAACAACCAAGGGCTTATGAGTCCCCTGCTCTGCCATTGAGCTACCTCGCCCCAAGAGTAGCGGGGGGTGGATTCGAACCACCGACCTTCGGGTTATGAGCCCGACGAGCTGCCACTGCTCCACCCCGCATCGCGATTAACATTATACACAGATCCCTGAATTCGTCAAGAAGGTCAGCCCGACTCTCTGTTGACACATCCGCAGGCGATCGTAGCATCTGACTCTGGCTACACTCACACTATGGCAGCGACTACGGAGGAAGACAAGAAAATGACAGGCACACAGACATCACCCAACATCTTGCTGATCATGCCTGACCAGATGCGGGGCGACTGCATGTCGTTGG
>CAZHBB010000032.1:14735-33245 GCA_964530185.1 uncultured Anaerolineales bacterium | reverse complement strand
TTCTAGCCTGGCCCTGCCAGGGGCGCAGGACAGCCTGGAAAGGCTGTCCCACAATTGAGGACGGGGCTGCACACCTCCGTGAGGGGGCTCCTCAGGGCTTCTTACCCCGCAGGTGAGAGTCCGCGTCGCCGGAAGTGACACTTCCCACTACGGGAGGCGATACGGCGGTACTATAATGCCTATGCCATGGATCTCGTCCGACTCTTCATATTGGGTGGTGGGCTGAAAGGTAGTGTGGGTGTCTCTGGTTGAAGCTGAAGATCAGAAGCGACGGATTCGTGCGCTGTTCTCGCGGATTGCCGACCACTATGACACGATCAACCGTCTCCTTTCCCTGGGTCAAGATCAGCGATGGCGACGTATGGTGTTGGCGGCAGCCGCGCTCGAGGAAGGGGATCGATTGCTGGACGTCGCGACGGGCACGGGGGATCTGCCCCTGCTGGCACAGCATTGGAGCCCTGCGCCGAGGGTCGTTGGCACGGACATCACACTGGCGATGCTCCGACGGGCCAGACGGAAGGCTGGGATGGATGCTGTACCCCTTGTCGCCGGAGATGGTCTGACGTTGCCGTTTCGGGATGAAACCTTCGATGCGGTAACATCGCTCTTCATGATGCGCAATGTGCCGGATGTGGCCCAGGCCTTTCGCGAGCAGGTTCGGGTGGCAAAGGCGGGCGCACGGGTAGTGTGTCTTGAGATGACGTGGCCGAAGCGCATACCGATGCGATGGCTCTTTGGGATCTATTTCTTCGGTCTGGCCCCTTTGCTGGGGCGGGTGATCGCTGGCGCACCCGACGCCTATCGTTATCTGCCTGAGTCGGTGCAACGTTTCCTGGACCCACCGGCCCTGGCTGCGGTGATGCGTCAGGCGGGGCTGCGAGGGGTGCGTTGGCGGACGACGATGTTGGGCACGGTGATGCTCCATGTGGGGGTCAAGTAGCCGCGGACACGAAGCGGCCGCGGGCGCTTCGCGGATGAGGTGGCCCGGGTATGTGAGAGAGGAAAGGGACATGGTTTCGGAAGATCCAAGGTTGAAGGTTCTCAGAGAGAAAAAGGCGCAGGCAGCGCAGGGCGGGGGGGCTGAGCGCATCGAGCGGCAGCACGCCAAAGGTAAGATGACGGCGCGCGAGCGTCTGGCCCTGCTGATGGACAAAGGATCGTTCCATGAGCTTCAGCCGTTCTCGGTTGCGCACCCCGAGGACGAGGGGAGCATCCCCGGCGATGGCGTCGTCACAGGTTACGGCACCATCGACGGTCGCCGCGTCTTCGTCTACGCGCAGGATTTTACCGTCTATGGGGGTTCGGTCTCGTTGGCGCACGCGCGCAAGATCGCTCAGGTCCAGGAGATGGCCATGAACAACGGCTATCCGATCATTGGGCTCCTGGACTCTGGGGGAGCGCGGATCCAGGAGGGGGTATCGGCGCTCCAGGGGTATGGAGAGATCTTCCGGCTTAACGCGCTGGCGTCGGGCGTCGTGCCACAGATCTCGGTGGTGCTGGGACCCTGCGCTGGCGGGGCCTCATACAGCCCCGCCTTAACGGACTTCATCGTGATGACAGATAGGAGTTCGATGATGTTCATCACCGGCCCCGACGTCGTCAAGAGCGTCACGGGCGAGACGATCGATCATCAGGGCCTGGGTGGGGCGCGGGTCCACACCGGTGTCAGTGGCGTGGCGCACTTTGTCGGCCGGGACGAGAGGGACTCCCTGGACATTGTGCGGCGGCTTCTCTCGTACCTGCCGCCCAACAATATGACGCCGCCACCGGCGGTCACGTCGACCGATGATCCCACGCGCACTGACCCAAACCTGAATCATCTGGTCCCCCAGTCGCCCAACGAGCCCTACGATATGTACGAGGTCATCCGGAGCGTGTTCGACCGTGATAGCTGGTTCGAGGTACAGGCGAACTGGGCCCAGAACGCGATCGTGGGGTTCGCCCGCCTGGATGGCGCAGCCGTCGGGGTCGTGGCGCAGCAGCCCCTGGTGTTGGCGGGATCCATTGATATCGACGCCTCCGACAAGATCTCGCGCTTTGTGCGTTTCTGTGACGCCTTCAATCTGCCGGTGATCACCTTCGCTGACTCCCCAGGGTTCCTGCCCGGTGTGAACCAGGAACATGGCGGCATCATTCGCCACGGCGCCAAGATCATCTACGCCTATGTCGAGGCCACCGTGCCCAAGATCTCGGTGGTGACCCGCAAGGGCTATGGTGGGGCCTACATCGTGATGGGGAGCAAGAGTCTGGGGGCAGACATCCATCTGGCTTGGCCCACGGCCGAGATCGCCGTGATGGGGCCCGAGGGTGCGGTCAATGTGATCCACCGGCGGGAGCTGGCAGCCGCCGATGATCCTGGCAGGCGACGGGCCGAGTTGGTGGCTGAGTACCGTGACACTTACGCTAATCCGTACTACTCCGCCAGGCGGGGTATCGTGGACGACATCATCGAGCCGGCTCAGACCAGGCCGGCCCTCATCGCTGCCCTGGGCATGGTTCGGGAGCAGATCCGGGCCGTGCCCCCCAAGAAGCATGGCAACATGCCGGTCTAGAGGAAGAATGTGGAAGAACTGCTGAGCCAGACGTTGCGGTTGACGTTGTGGGGCATGGGGATGACCTTTGCGAGCATCGGCATCCTGGTGCTGGGCATGTATCTTATGACCTATCTGACGCGGGAGAGGAGAGAGGAAGAGGGGGACGTCATGGCTGCGCCGTTGGAGAGAGAGGCTGTCGAGGTCGAGATGGAGCGGGAGCGGAAACGCAAGGCTGTGGCGGCGGCGGTTGCCGCGGCGGTTGCCGTGGCCTTGGCGCGGGGAGAGCAGCAACCGGCGGAGCCGGTCGCCTTGCCAACCGCGATGCGGGCGCTGCTCGATGAGCCTTGGAACGCATACGCGCGGGGATTGCATGTCTTACGTCGTCAGCGCTATGAGGCACGCCGATGGCGACGTTGAGATCTGCGCTGGGGTGTGAGAAGAGCCACCAGCGTTGAGGTGAGAGGATTATGCCTATGGCGACATATCGGGTGAGGGTGGATGGACATGTCTATACGGTGGAGGTCATTGATCCCTTTACAGATCCGGTGCGGGCTGTGGTAGAGGGAGAGGTGTTCGAGGTGGTGGTGGAGGCGCCGGCCGTAAGGCCCTCTGCGCCACAGCAGGCGTCGCCGACCGCGTTAGCGTCGCCGACCGCGCCAGCACCTCAGCCTGAGAGGGTTGAGGTGGCGCGGGAGGTGGCGGCACCCCCTGCGACCACGGCGGGTGAGGAGGTGGAGCAGATCCTGGCGCCCCTGCCGGGAACCATTGTCGCCATCGAGGTCGAGGTAGGGGAACAGGTATCCCATGGACAGGAGTTGTGTGTCCTGGAGGCCATGAAGATGAACAATCCTATCCGTGCCACGCGGGCCGGTGTGGTGAAGGAGATCCTGGTCAACGTGGGGGACCAGGTCCAGCACGGCACACCGTTGATGACCATCGCCGGGGTGTAGGGCCGTGGACACGCTACAGTCCCTGGGATCGGCATCCCCTCTTGTCCGGGAGCTCGAGGACAAGACGCGGGACCTGGACTGGACGCTGGCGCATTTCGCCTTCGTGGCCAACGTCACCGCGCACGCCTCGGCGTGCGATGTGGTCCATTCACCGGGGATGTCTGTGGTGAGCTGCCGCTCTTTGGATCGACCGGTCCTGGCTTTCATCGGGGACGCGGCGAATCTCCTGGCGGACTACGCGGCCTTCCTGGCCGAGCCTGGCGGCGAGGTGGATGTCCTGGTCAGTGAGGAGCAGCACGCCGTGGTCGCCGAGGCGTTCGACGTGCGGGCTGAGACCGTGAAGCTGCAGATGCTTTTCGAGGGGCGGGCTGAGGAGCTGGCCTCATCCCAGGCCGAGAGGTTGGACGTGCGGGATCTGCGTGCGATGCATGCCCTGGCGGAACGTTCGGGCTATGAGGTACAGGCGTTCGAGGGCGACCTATTGGCCCAGGGGCCGGCCTTTGGCATCTGGGAGGGGCGGAAGCTGGTATCGATGGCGACGACCCTGCTGACCCTGCCGGGGGCCGCCCAGATCGGGAATGTGGTCACTCTTCCCGAGCGGCGACGTCAGGGGTATGCCACACAGGCGGTGTCGGCGTTGGTGAGGGCTCATCTAGCTGAGCGGCGTCCGGTGTTTGTCGTCGTGGACCGGCAGAATAGAGCGGCGATCCGCCTCTTCGATCGGCTGGGCTTTGGGACGGTGCGACGGGTCTATGCGTTGCGCTGCCGGCTCAAACGTGAGGTGGCGGATTCCAGCGTGAGATAGGAGTAGTTCTGTGGACAATGTCGCTCTAGGCGGTCTTTTCGAAGGGCTCATCGTATTTCTCCATAGTTGGCCCAGCCTGGTGATGGTCGGTGTCGGGGGGGTACTGCTCTATCTGGCCATTGTGAAGGAATACGAGCCCGTCCTGCTCCTGCCCATTGGTATGGGGTGCATCATTGGCAATCTGCCGCTTTCCGCGATGATTGATCCCACGGAGCCGGGGATGTTGGCGCTGCTCAAGCGGGCCGGTGTGGACAATGAGCTTTTTCCGTTGTTGATCTTCGTGGGCGTGGGGGCCATGATGGATTTCCGGCCCCTCCTGGCGCAGCCGCTGTTTGCCCTGATGGGGGCGGCTGGACAGTTCGGCATCTTTGGCACCCTCATCCTGGCGGTTCTGTTGGGCTTCCCGTTGAATGAGGCGGCGAGTATCGGGATCATTGGGGCCATTGATGGCCCGACCAGTATCTATGTCGCCAACCAGTTGGCCCCTCACATGTTGGGGGTGATCTCGGTCGTGGCTTATTCCTACATGAGCCTGGTCCCCATTATTCAACCGCCCATCATGCGGCTGCTGACCACCCGTCGTGAGCGGCTCACGCGCATGCCCTATGCCCCTCGGCCCGTGTCCAAGCTGGCGCTGGTCCTTTTCCCCGTGGTGGTCACGATCGCCGTGGGGGTCCTGGTGCCCAAGGCGGCCCCACTGATTGCCTCGTTGATGATCGGCAATCTGCTGAAGGAATCGGAGGTCGTTTCGCGTCTGACTCACGCGGCCGAGAATGAGATCATCAACATCTCCACGCTCTTCCTGGGTCTGGTCATCGGCAGTACGATGACGGCGCAGACTTTCCTGCGCTGGGAGACCCTGAAGATCCTGGTGTTGGGGTTGCTCGCATTTGCCCTGGACACAGCGGCAGGGCTGCTTTTCGGCAAGATGCTGTACGTTCTTTCGGGCAGGCGCATCAACCCGCTGGTGGGGGCGGCTGGGATCAGCGCATTCCCCATGGCCGGTCGGCTGGCCCAACGGGTTGCACAGGAGGATGACTTCTCCAATTTCGTCCTGATGCACGCCATGGGGGCCAACACCGCGGGGCAACTGGGGTCGGTGATTGCGGGCGGGGTGTTGCTTACCCTGGTCCTGCCCCTTGTGGGCTCGTGAACTTTGGGCAGGGGCGCACACCGCGCCCCTGCTCTGTTTTAAGGGTAGGGTGGTGAGTACATGGCTGCGGCCATGACTGTGGCCCGTTCTGAGGGGCTAGAAGCGTGGTCAAGGAGGTGACATGGGTAACGGATGGGTCGTTGTAGATGTCGATCGTTGTAAGGGGTGTGGATTGTGCACCCATGTGTGTCCGGTTGGCATCCTGACGCTCTCTGAGGATGCCTTCAATGTGCGGGGCTATCATCCAGTGGTCGTGACAGACCCGTCACAGTGCACAGGCTGCGCCGCGTGTGCGACAATCTGCCCCGACATCGTCTTTACGGTCTATCGTCGGGCGCGGCGGTCTCGGCGGAGTGCCGCCCGGGCCGTCCCCGCGAGTGTTTAGGCTGAGGGAGATGGCATCATGGTGAAACAACTGCTTAAAGGCAACGTCGCATTCGCAGAGGCGGCAATCCGCAACGGGCTGGAGGCCTACTTCGGCTACCCCATCACGCCGCAGAGTGAGGCCCTGGAGCATTTCTCCAGGCGGATGATCGAGGAGGGGCGAGTGTTCCTGCAGGCCGAGAGCGAGGTGGCGGCGATCAATATGGTCTATGGGGCGGCCTGCGCGGGCGCCCGTGTGATGACCTCCACCTCGGGGCCAGGGCTCTCGCTGATGGCGGAGGGGCTGTCCTACATCGCCGGCTCCGAGGTCCCTGTGGTGGTCGTCAACATGATGAGGGGAGGACCGGGATTGGGCAACATTCAGCCCTCCCAGGCCGACTATTTCTTCATGACCAAGACGGCCGGGCATGGCGATTTCCATCCTCTGGTGCTGGCGCCCTCCACGGTGCAGGAGCTGATCGATATGATAGGGCTGGCGTTCGAGCTGGCGGAGCGCTATCGCACGCTGGTGATCGTGGCCGGCGACGGGAGCATCGGGCAGATGATGGAGTCGGCAGAGCTGCCACCCATGCGCCCCCCGCGCTCCGAGTGGCCCTCCTGGGCCGTGAGCGGGGCCAGGGATAGGCCGCCCAACGTCCTGACCTCCCTGTATCTGGGGGCCGAGAACCTGGAAGCCCTCAATCTGCGACTGCAGGCCAAGCTGCAGGAGATCAAGCGTCGGGAGGCGCGCTTCCGGGAGTTTGAGACCGAGGACGCGGAGCTGCTTCTGGTGGCCTATGGCACGTCGGGTCGCATCTGCCTTTCGGTGCTGCGGGAGGCCCGCAAGCGAGGGCTCAAGGTGGGGTTGTTCCGACCGCAGACCCTCTGGCCGTTCCCTGAGGCGCGTCTTGCGGCTCTGGCCGAACGGGTGCTCGGCATCCTGGTGGTGGAGATGAGCGCGGGTCAGATGTTGGAGGATGTGCAGCGTGTGGTCGGGACACGTGCACCAGTGGGCTTCCACGGTCGTCTGGGGGGTGTCATCCCGATGGTGGATGAGATCCTCGATGATCTGTACGCTCTGGCGCACAGTGTGGGATGCGCATCCGCTGCACATGCCTAAGGAGGTCAGTCCATGGTAGAGTCCGTCACTGAACGAACAGGCCAGGTGCCTGAGGACATGGAGTTGGTCTACGCTTTCCCACGGTCGATGACGCGCGTGAGCACCCACTACTGCCCGGGGTGCGTGCACGGCATCGTCCACCGGCTGGTGGGGGAGGTGATCGATGAGCTTGGTATCCGGGATCGGGCGATAGGCGTGGCGCCGGTGGGATGCGCCGTGCTGGCGTACAATTACTTCGACGTGGATTTCGTCGAGGCGGCGCATGGGCGGGCCCCGGCGATGGCCACCGGCATCAAACGGATCCATCCTGAGAGCATCGTCTTTACCTATCAGGGCGACGGGGATCTGGCCGCCATTGGGACGGCGGAGATCATCCACGCGGCCAATCGTGGGGAGTTGATCACCACGGTCTTCATCAACAACGCGATCTATGGGATGACTGGTGGGCAGATGGCGCCGACGACGCTGCCGGGGATGGTCACGACTTCGACGCCAACAGGCCGCAATTGTCGCGTCGCAGGACATCCGGTGAAAATGTCGGAGATCCTGGCTCAGACCGAGGGGGCGGCGTATGTCACACGTCAGATGGCCCTCGATGTCGTCAGTATCCATCGGACCAAGCGCGCCATCAAGCGCGCGTTCCTGACGCAGATGCACGGCCTGGGCTTCTCGTGCGTCGAGGTGCTCTCGACCTGCCCTACGAACTGGAACATGGATCCGTGGACCGCCATGCAGTGGGCCAAGGAGAACATGGCGAGCTACTTCCCGGTGCAGACGTTCAAGATGACCGAAGCGGTCGAAGCGCTCAAGGTGTAAGGAGGCTCCAGGATGCGGCACGAGGAGATCGTATTCGCGGGTTTCGGTGGGCAGGGCGTCCTGTTTGCAGGCCAGCTCCTTGCCTATGCAGGCATTGCCGAAGGGCTGTACGTCACCTGGATTCCCTCCTATGGGCCGGAGATGCGGGGTGGTACCGCCAATTGCACGGTGATCCTCTCCGAGGAGGAGATCGGAGCCCCTGTCGTCCGTCATCCATCGGTCGCCGTGGTGATGAACGGGCCCTCGATGGATAAGTACGAGCCTCTGGTCAAGCCCGGGGGGCTGCTGCTGGTCAATCGCTCACTGGTGCCCCGTCAGTGTGCGCGTGAGGACATCCGTGCCCTCTATCTGGATGCCAGCGACATCGCGACGGAGCTGGGAAACGTGCGCATGGCCAACATGGTGCTGCTGGGAGCCCTGGTGGCGGTCACCGGCATCGTCTCCCTGGAGACCCTGGAGGCCCAACTCGAGGAGCATCTCTCGGCACGACAGCGCAAGTGGCTGGAACCCAATAAGCTGGCCCTGGCGCGGGGTGCCGAGCTGGTAAGTGTTGCTCCGGCGCCCGAGGGATGAGTGCGTCGAATCCGTTGGCTGGCTGCGACTAGCCTGGCCGGGCCTGGTCTGCCTCTCTTTCTGAGGGGGTGGCTTTGGCATCATTGGGGAGGCGAAGGACCGCCAGGCCCGCCAATGCCATGGTGATTCCGCCTGCATAGAGTGGGGCGCGTCGGTCGAGCGTGTCACTGACCCAGCCCCCCAGGGCCGGTCCAATGGTCCCTGAGAGCGCCACGGCCATGGCGTCCAGCCCAAAGGCTGTGCCGGCTTTGCCGGTGGGTGCCATGCGTCCGACGTAGGCGCTGATCACGGCCAGGGTTCCCCCGATACCGACCCCCAGCATGCTCTGCGCCAGCAGCAGAAACCCATAGGTGGGGGCCAGGGCCTGCCCTATCATGGCCAGGGCAGCGACGAAGGCGCATCCCACCAGGGTGTTGCGGGCGTTGCCACGGTCGGCCCGACGCCCGAAGAAAGGGGCTGCGATGGCGCTGCTGACACCCGATACCGTGGTCAACAGCCCTGAGGCCGAACCCAGGAAGGTGGTGCCAGGCATGAGTTCCTGTACGATCAACGGCATGGTGGGGGAGCTCATGCGCAGTCCGACGCGTAGGGCGAACCGTAGCCCCAGTACAAGCCCCAGGAGTGACCCGGTGAGGATCATCCTCAGATCCCTGTGCATCCGCTGCCAGATGGTGCCCTCCATGGCGCCAGGGGCGGGGACAAAGTCCTCCTTGACCCCCACCAGGATCAAAGTTCCGGCGACCAGCAGGTAGACTGAGGTGAGCCAGAAGGTGGCACGATAGCCCAGGGTATCGGCCACCAACCCGCCGGTGATAGGTCCGAAGGCTTGCCCCAGGAAAATGGCAAGTTGGAGCCGGCCCAGCGTTGCCCCCAGGTGCTCGCGCGGAGTGTTGCTGGCGACCAACGCGGTGGCGGCAGTCACAGTGCCGGTCAGGGCACCCTGGATGAGGCGCAGCAGCGCGAATTGCTCCACCGACTGGGCTGCCCCCTGGAGGCCGATGATGACTGCCCCCCCGAACATGGCACGGATGACCATGACCTTGCGCCCGTAGCGGTCGCCCAGGGAGCCCCAAATGGGCCCCATGATCCCCATGGTGAGTGAAGAGGCGGCGATCACTATCCCGCTCCAACGGGCCACAAGGTTGTTGGCGACCCCCAGCGACTGGATGTAATATGCGTAGATGGGGAATGTGGATGCGAATCCCATGATCGCCAACAGCTCGGCCAACCAGACCACCCGCAGGTTGCGTCTCCAGGTGTGGTCCGCGGCCCTGCTCATTTTATCCTCCTGGCGGGTCATGGGAGCAGCACCTCAAGGGTGGTCAGGTGAATGGCCCCCTCGGGGAGCGGTCCCTCGGTCCCGTAGGCTGGCAGACGGACGCCATCCGTGAGCCGATACAGCCCGACCTCGATCACGTAGTGTCCGGGCGGGGCCTGCGGATCCAGTGGGATGGTGTATGGGTCCTCGAGGAGGGCCCCAGGTAGCCAGGCGGTCGTGGGCGCCTGCCCGCCCAGCGGTTCCTGGTCGCTCTGACCCCACAGGAAGTTCCCCGTCTGGGGGTTGAACGCCTCGCCCAGGATGTGGGTGAAGACTTTGTAGCGCTCGTGGAGCACGGCGTCGGTGCGCCAGTAGAGCGTCAGGTGCACCGTGTCGCCGGGATTGATCTGCGATGGGGCCAGGCGGAAGCCAACCAGGTGGATGTTCTCCCCCAACCGATAGTCGACAGGGTTGGGGACCTCTGTGGTGGTACGCCACTGGGCGTCAGCCTGCCGCCGTAACGAGATCCTGCCCACATGGATGGAGGCGGCGCTCCCCGAGGGAGCGGCGCCCGGCACTTGCACCTCCAGGTCGTAGGGCCCAGGGGGCAGATCGGGTGTCAGGGCCAGGTCGACCTGCGTGCGGATGATGTTGATAGAGGCCGTGGGGAAGGTGAGGGGTAGGGCACGCTGGACCTTTCCGCGATGTGTCAGGGCCAGGGTTGCCTCGGGGGGCGTGGGCGGTATCCAGTAGAGGCTCAGGTGGAGGGTGTCCCCGACTTTGTACTGCCTCAGCGGGAGATCCGCGCCGATCAGACCAAAGGGGCTCTCAAGGCGGATGGTGGGAATCAGGCCCAATACGATCTCGGGCAGGGCGTTGGCTCGATCTTCCGTCCGTGCGTAGAAGGTGAGGGTATTGGGCCCTGTCACGAGGGTCTGGGACATCACCGCTCGGGCTGCCAGCCATCGTGGCACGGCCCTGGCGGGGTCGGCCTGCAGGGACTCCGGCGTCGTGACCAGCCATACTCCCTCGGCCTGCTCCCACAGCGGCCCCAGACGGCCCGCCACGGTCGCTGGATCGTCCCAGTTGGCGGCATACGGGAGATCGACCCGCGGTCCATCGTAGTGGGCGACGAAGACCGGCCAATCCCGGTCGACATAGAGGAGCACAGCCTCATTGGGGCGACGGTGGGCCTTCAAGACCCGGCTGATGGTGAGGAAGTCATCGGTGCGGATGCGGTCGGGGTAGTAAGTCGCCAGCCCTCCCAGGGACGCCGCCAGCGCCAGGCCGCTCAGGCTCAGGCCGATCAGCCTGGCGGGGCTGCGGTATGGAGCCGTGTCCCGAGCGCGGGATAGTGCAGCGATGCCCCACGCCAGGAGGGCGAGGTAGGCGCCCGCCAATGGTAGCAGGTAGCGGGGGGCCAGGGGGCGCGAGATGTAGAACTGCACCACGGGCAGGGAGATGATGGCCACCACCAGGGGCGAGATGAGAAGCCCCGCTGTAAGGGTCAGGAAGGCGGCGCGTTTCGCCGGGCTGCGGCTCTGCCGCGCCAGAGCCACGATGCCGATGAGAAGGCCGAGCCCCACGCCTGACACAAGGGGCAGCCAACGAGTGATCTCCACCGGTGTCCCCACCGCCAACACGGTGAGGTAAAGCTGCATGAAGAACCCCAGCGTGAAGGGCTGGTCGCTGCTCCAGCTATGCATGCGTGGCAGGGCGAACAGCAGCCAGGGGAGGAACGTGAGGAGGACGGTGGCCTGGGTCGCTATCCAGGCCCGCCACCAGCGACGCTGGCGCATCTGGAGCGCCATGGCCAGAAAGCCGAGGTTGGTGACGATGAGGACCAATCCTGCCAGATAGAGCGAGTAGAGCCCGGCCAGCGTGGTGAGGACGTAGAGCGCCGCCGCACGCCATGCGGAGGTCCGGTGTCGGGCGTCGTACGGGTGGCTGAGGCCGCGCCATAGCCAGAAGGTGGCGGCGAGGGAGGCCGTGGTGCACAGCATGGCCAGGGCATACATGCGGATCTCCTGGGCCCACCAGATGGCGAAGCGGGAGAGGGCCAGGAAGAGCATGGCCAGAAGGCCGACCCGCCGTCCACCGCACAGACGGCCCAGGTGGTAGATGACAGGCACCGTGAGGGTGCTGAAGAGGACCGAGAGATACCGCAGGGTGAACTCACCCTCACCCACCAGGCGGCGCCAGCCATGGAGCAGGATGTAGTAGAGGGGCGGATGTACATCCCCCGCCGTCCAGCGGATGCCCTCCAGGAGGGGCATGCGGCTGAGCCAGATGCCAATACCCTCGTCCCACCAGATGTTGTGGGCCTCCAGTCCCCACACGCGCAGCGCGTAGGCCAGGAGCACCAACACCAGGGGGACCGCCGCTCTCTTGGTCCAGCGCATGGATATGGTTTTATGTGTCACGTGGTGGATCCGGTTATTCTAAGGTGGGCCTTAGTATCCCTGGAACATCGCAGACTTCAAGGTATGGGGTGACCGTCACCTACGGAGAGTCTGTCGGGCGCGGGGATCGTCGCTGCCGGGGCGGCTCTGGCAAGGCGTCCCTCGTGCCGGTGACGGTCACCTATAGCCCATTGCCATCTGTGGCGGCCTTCGTAGAATAGGGGCAGGCTCCAGGTTCACAGTGTTTCTTTTAAGGAAGAAGGTGGCGCGCATTGAAGGGACTGGCACACTTCGCTTCTGCCCTGGCGCTGGCGACGTGCTTCCCCTCCGTGGTGGCCCGCGCGGAGGCAGGGTCTCTGTGGCCCGTCCTCGCTGGCCTCGGCGCTCTGCTGCCGGATCTGTTGGACTTCCGGTTCGTGCGTTATTGGGTGCACTACGACGCCGAGCTTGATCCGGGCCTGGTCACGGATCGGTCTTCGGCCTGCCGGGCGGTGGATCGCCTGGCGGAGCGCCTGGCTGGGGTGCTATCTGAGGCGGCCGCGCTCCAGCAGCGACGGCACATCCGCCTGCATACTCTGCAGGTGGGACCCGACCGGTGGCGTCGTTATCAGATCATCTTTGACCGTGGGAGCGGCAGGCTGCGGGTGAGCATGGGGCCGGTGGTGACCAGCGGGCAGGAGTCGGTGGCCGACACGGAGTTCGTCCCGCCGGTCGCCGCCGAGCGTCCCCTGCCCGTGTCGGTCGTCTGCCCCTACGACGAGCGCTATCAGGTTGATATCCTCAGCGGCCCCAGCCTGCTGGTGGTCCCAGAGGCCCGGCATCTCAGGCTCGAGTTCCTTCCCTGGCATCATGGATGGACCCACAGCCTGTTTATGGCCCTGGCGGTTGGGCTGGGTGTGGCGACGCTGAGTACGGTGCTTCTGGGCGTGACGCACGGTCTCGAGGTTGGAGGATTGGTGGCCCTGGGATACGGGGTTCACGTGGTGGAGGATCAACTGGGCCACATGGGCTGTGGCCTGTGGTGGCCCGTTACGCGCCGGCGAGTGCCAGGGCTGCGCTGGCTGCACGCAGGCGATGGCCTGCCCAACTTCGGCGTGGTGTGGAGCGCCCTGAGTCTGATCCTCTACAACCTCGATCGGCTGGGACCCCATCTCCTGGTGGGGCACCAGGGGCCCGTGTGGGCCCTGGGGATAGGGCTCTGGCCCTGGGCCCTCCTGGGCCTGCGCGCCCTCCTGAGGCGGGGAGCAGGGGACATCTCCATGCGTGGAGAGGCGCTGGAGCGCCAGGTGGAAGCTCGGGGCCCCGAGTGATGGTATGGGCCCCTGTGGTATAATGGTTCAATGTGGGCAGACGATATGGGGATCGTAGACGACGCGGGCTGGCGGGCGGGATGGTGGCGGCCTGCGTTCTGTGGCTTACGGGCTGTGCTCTGGTCCTGACCCCTGCCCCTACGGCGACGCCCTCTTCCTCTGGGCCTGCAGGGGTCTTCCGTCTGGAGACCCCCACGATCGCCCCTGAGATCTATCTGACGCCAGTCCCCCCCACGCCTACGTTTACGCCTTCCCCCACCCCCACTCCCATCATTCACATGGTAGAGGAGGGGGATACGCTCTTCGGCATCGCGTTGGAGTATGGGGTATCGGTCGAGGCCCTGGTGCACGCCAATGGCCTGGATGCTGAGGACTTCCTGCGGATTGGGCAGGCGATCATCATTCCCCTTGACGAAGGGGAGGTGGAGCGCGGGAGCCTTCAGGCCCCGGTGGACCGCATGATCCTGCCGACGCCGACCCCGTTGCCGCTGGAGGTGGGGCCAGTGCAGGTGTACGAATCGCCGTCGGGAGGGCTGGTATGTCTGGGTGAGGTATCCAATGGAAGCGGGTCGGCGGTGACGAACCTCCAGGTGGAGGTGACGCTGGTGAGTTCGGATGAGACACCGCTGTTGACCGTCCGGACCTGGGCGGCGTCTGACTATCTCTCCCCTGGGGGGCACGCTCCCTTTGCCGTGCGCCTCCTCGAGGCGCCTCAGGGGGCCGCCGGAGCGCGGGCGCGTCTGGTGCGTGCCGAGGCGGTCAGCGCCATCACTGCCGGATTTGTGCCGCTGGAGGCTGTCGATGTGGCCGGTAAGATGGCCGGCCCCCAATATCACGTTACGGGCTGGGTGCGCAACATGGGCTCTCAGCCTGTGAAACGGGTCTCGATCGTGGTGACGCTCTACGATGAGGGAGGGGCGGTCATTGGCTTCCGGCAGGTGACATGGCCGGAGGATCGGGTGCTTGCTCCGGGTAACCAGGAGGCGTTCGAGCTCTATGTGACGCCTATGGGGGGCCGCATGCCCCAGGCATTCACCTGGAACGCCTGGGGGGTCGCGCAGTGAGTGGTCCGTCGCTGCGGAAGGCCAGGGCGTGAATCGCGGCCAACCCCGTGGTGTGAACGCGTGATTGCATTGACGGCTAAGGGGGGCATGGTATAATATTTTGTCACTTGTTTCCTGTTCTCGATTCCACTCACAGTGTCAGAGCAAAAGTCCGGCGCGAGGCGATTGTGGGCGCCGGGCGCCAAAAGAGGGATCGAAGAGCATCCCAGGAGGGAAAGATAAAAGGATGGCCGTCGTAGACTTTGGTGTGAAATCTTACGCGCGTATTTCCAGCGCCCTGCCGTTGCCAGGGCTGGTCGAGGTACAGTTGAAGTCCTACCGCTGGCTCAAGGAGCAGGGGCTGTATGAGCTCTTTGACGAGATTTCCCCTATTGACAGTTTCAACGGCGTGTTGAGTCTCTATCTGCCTGGCAGCAAGGCCGAGGAAGCCGGTTTCGAATTGGGGTATCGTTTTGGGGAACCCAAGCACACGCAAGAGGAATGCCTGGAGCGGGACCTGACATACTCGGTGCCGCTCTACGTGGACGTGGCGCTCGTTAACCGGGAGACCGATCAGATTATCCGCCAGGAGATCTTCCTGGGCGATCTCCCGTTGATGACGGAGAACGCGACGTTCATCATCAATGGAACCGAGCGTGTGGTTGTGAGCCAACTCATCCGGTCGCCCGGTGTCTACTTCGGGGTGGATGACAGCGGGCCACGCCGCCTGGCCAATGCCAAGCTGATCCCGGACCGCGGCGCGTGGATGGAGTTCGAGACGCGCAAATCTGGATATTTGACGCTTCGCTTCAACCGCAGGCGCATCGTGCCTGTGACTATCTTCCTGCGGGCGCTGGCGGCCCTCGACGATCCTATCCACAGCGATGTCCTGGTCGAGGGGACGGATGAGGAGCTGCTGAAGCTCTTCGAGGAGGCGGACAATGATCCGGATCATCCCTGGATCCAGGATACGATCCGCCAGGAGCCGCACTGGGAGCCCAAATCAGGCCGTACGATCGCGCAGGAGGCTCTGATTGAGTTCTACCGGCGCATGCGACCGGGTGATCCGCCGACCCTGGAGAACGCTGAGGAATATCTGAAGTCCCAGTTGTTCGATCCGCAGCGTTATAACCTGCAGAGGGTGGGTCGTTACAAGCTCAATCAGCGCATGCAGGTCAATGTTCCTGAGGATGTCCAGGTGATCACGAAGCGCGACTTCGTGGCGCTGGTGCGGCGGCTCATTCACATTAACAACGGTGTCGCAGGCCCCGATGACATGGATCACCTGGGGAATCGTCGTGTCAAGACGGTGGGCGAGTTGGTGCAGGCTAAGATCCGCGTCGGGCTGGTGCGGATGGAACGTGTCGTCCGTGAGCGGATGAGTATCCGGGATGAGTCGCCCAGCCCCGTGGGGCTGGTCAACATTCGTCCTGTGGTGGGGGCGATCCGCGAGTTCTTCGGTTCCAGCCAGCTCTCGCAGTTCATGGAGCAGACGAACCCGCTTTCGAGCCTGACACACAAGCGCACCCTGTCGGCCCTGGGCCCGGGTGGCCTGCGTCGGGAGCGGGCAGGCTTTGATGTGCGCGATGTCCATCACAGCCACTACGGGCGGATCTGCCCGATCGAGACCCCAGAGGGGCCCAACATTGGGTTGATCGGGCGCCTCGCCACCTATGCGCGGGTGAACGATCTGGGGTTCATCGAGACTCCCTACCGGCGGGTTATCCGGACGGTGCCCAATACGGTGGAGAGCCTGGTCGGCGAGGTGTTGCGCGAGGACGTCAGGGACCCCCGCACTGGTGAGGTGGTCGCGACGGCGGGGACGGAGATCACGCAGGAGCTGGCGGAGCGGATCACGGCGCTGCCGTTGGATGACGCCATTCTTGTGGTGCCGCACGTCACCGATGAGATCATCTACCTGTCGGCGGACCGCGAGGAACCCTATGTGATCGCGCAGGCCAACGCCGCGCTGGACGAGAAAGGGCGTTTCATCAGTGATCGCGTCGCCGCCCGACGGGGCGATGGGTTCGTCTTTGCCCCACCTGAGCGGGTGGACTTCATCGACGTGGCCCCCATTCAAGTCGTGGGCGTTTCGGCAGCCCTGATTCCCTTCCTGGAGCACGATGATGCCAACCGTGCCCTGATGGGATCCAACATGCAGCGCCAGGGCGTGCCGCTCATTCAGCCGGAGGCCCCGCTGGTGGGGACGGGCATCGAGGAGGACGCAGCTCTCAACTCGGGGATGGTGGTGGTGGCACGCAAGGCCGGCACCGTCATCAGCGTGACGGGGGACCGCATTGTGGTCCTGGAGGACGATGGTGAACCCGTTACCTACCGGCTGACCAAGTACGCGCGATCCAATCAGAATACCTGTGTGGATCAGCGACCGACGGTCGTCAAAGGGCAGTACGTGCAGGCTGGTGACATCCTGGCGGATAGCTCCTCGACCGATGGGGGACGCCTGGCGTTGGGACAGAACGTACTGGTCGCTTTCATGTCATGGGAGGGTGGTAACTTCGAGGATGCCATCCTGCTCAGTGAGGAGCTTGTGCGCCAGGACAAATTCACCTCGGTGCACATCGAGAAGTACGAATTGACGGCGCGGGACACCAAACTGGGTCCCGAGGAGGTCACGCGCGAGATCCCTAACGTCTCTGAGGATGCCGTTCGGGACCTGGATGAATATGGTATCGTGCGCGTGGGTGCCGAGGTGGGGCCGCTCGATATCCTGGTGGGCAAGATCACGCCCAAGGGGGAGAAGGAGCTGACGCCTGAGGAGAAGCTCCTGCGGGCGATCTTCGGTGAGAAGCTCCGTGACGTGAAGGATAGCAGCCTCAGGATGCCACATGGTGCGCACGGTAAAGTCGTGGATGTCAAAGTGTTCGACCGCGAGGAGTACCGTGACCTGCCGGCGGGGGTGGAGAAAGTGGTCCGTGTCTATGTGGCCCAGCGGCGTAAGATCACCGAGGGTGACAAAATGGCAGGCCGACACGGGAACAAAGGCGTGATCTCCAAGATTCTCCCAGTGGCGGATATGCCCTATCTGCCCAACGGCAAGCCGGTGGACATCATCCTGAATCCGCTGGGCGTGCCTGGCCGTATGAACATCGGGCAGGTCCTGGAGACTCATCTCGGATGGGCTGCTGATCGGTTGGGCTTCGCCGCGATCAGCCCGGTCTTTGACGGCGCGGACGAGGATGAGATCGCTGCCGAGTTGGCGCGTGCCTGGCTCATTGATCGGGCCTGGGATGAGGCCCTGGAGCGGGCGTGGAGCTGGCTCAAGGCTCAGGACTATCCTCTGGAGACCCTGCTCGACGACGAAGAGGCGCGGTTGGTCTATATCGCCTCCTGGCTGGCGCCGCGGGGATATGACGTGAGGCGACTACGCGATGATTATGTCTATGCTCGCCGGTCGGTGCTCCGGGAGTGGCTGCGTGAGGCGGGATATGCCCCGGACAAGTTCCTCTCCTTTGAGGATGATACGCGGTCGCCGTCGGAGCGAAGTGAGGCGGACCGCAAGGCCCAGGCTGTCTGTCTGCGCTTCTGGATGGAGGCCCACGGGGAGGATGTGAGCGACTTGTCGGACGAAGAGGTGGTGCTGGAGGCTACACGTTACAGCCAGGAGCACGATGATCCGCTGCCTACGCTGGGTAAGATGGTGCTTTACGACGGGCGCACCGGCGAGCCGTTCGACCAGCCGATCACCGTGGGGACCATCTACATGCTCAAGCTTGCCCACCTGGTTGAGGATAAGGTGCATACCCGCTCTACGGGGCCCTACTCTCTCGTCACGCAGCAGCCCCTGGGTGGAAAGGCCCAGTTCGGTGGTCAGCGCTTCGGAGAGATGGAGGTGTGGGCGCTGGAGGCCTATGGCGCGGCCTACACGCTCCAGGAGATGTTGACGATCAAGTCGGATGACGTTCAGGGACGTGTCAAGGCGTATGAGTCGATCGTCAAGGGGCTGCCCATCGAGGAGCCGGGCATCCCGGCCTCGTTCAAAGTCCTGGTCAAGGAGTTGCAGAGCCTTGCCCTGGCTGTGGAGGCAGTGACCGACTCCGGCGAGATCCTGCGCTTTGGGCGCGACGAGCGGCGGGCTCAGTTGCCGAAGCTGGGTATGGGCCTGTTGGGGCTTACCCCACGGGCGTAATGGTTGACCTCTTCGGGGTTTGTGGTAGAATTTGCT
>CAZHBB010000032.1:0-14635 GCA_964530185.1 uncultured Anaerolineales bacterium | reverse complement strand
CGTAATGGTTGACCTCTTCGGGGTTTGTGGTAGAATTTGCTTTCGCAAAGAGATGGTAAATAGAAGCTCTCGACTGCGAGAGTGGACGTTACGGAGCTGACGTTGAGGAGGCCATCGCGAGTGTTGGATGGCCTTCTTCAGTGCGAAACAGAGGGTGAGATAGGTGATGGTGCCTGTCTGACGATGAGGTTGGGTTTAGGAGGAGACAGTGCCGACGATCAATCAATTGGTGCGGAAAGGACGCAAGCCAAAGGAGCGGAAGCCGAAGTCCCCAGCGTTGGGATATAACATCAACACGCTGAAGGGGGCGCGCCGCGTCCGTGCGAAGAAGGGGAACCCGCAGAAGCGCGGGGTCTGTACCATTGTGCGCACGACAACGCCAAAGAAACCGAACTCCGCACTGCGGAAGATCGCGCGCGTGAGGCTGTCCAACCGGATCGAGGTGACGGCCTATATCCCGGGCGAAGGGCACAACCTGCAGGAGCACTCGGTGGTGCTTGTGCGGGGTGGCCGTGTCAAGGACCTGCCTGGTGTGCGGTATCACATCGTGCGTGGGGCATTGGATGCTACGGGCGTTGAGGGCCGCAAGCAGCAGCGTTCCAAGTACGGCACCAAGGTCGGTGGGTAACTTTGATAGAGGTAGAGTGAGTTATTATGCCAAGACGAAATCGCCCGCCTAGACGAGTTGTTGAGCCCGATCCGCGCTATAACAGCGTGGCTGTACAGAAGTTCATTAACCGCATGATGCGGGGGGGCAAGAAGAGCCTCTCTCAGCGCATCATGTATGAGGCGATGGACATTGTGGAGGCGCGAACCAACAGACCGGCGCTGGAGGTGTTCGAGCAAGCGTTGCGCAATGTAATGCCGCCTGTGGAGGTGAAGCCACGACGTGTGGGCGGCGCCACCTATCAGATTCCGGTGGAGGTGCCGGAGCATCGACAGTTGTCCTTGGCGATCCGTTGGATCCTGTTGGCGGCGCAGAGCCGATCTGGCCGTGGGATGCCCGAGAAGTTGGCGGCTGAGCTGATGGATGCAGCTAACGGGGCCGGTGCTGCGGTGAGGCGCCGTGAGGAAACGCTGAGGATGGCGGAGGCCAATCGCGCGTTCGCGCACTTGAGGTGGTGATCGCCGGATGGCCTTCTTGTCCGGATGACGGGCAGGTTGTAAGGGCTGTCGCTCTATATCGCGGATCGTCGGAATAAAGGGTATAAGCGATGGCCGAAGCACATTTACTTGAGAATATACGCAACATTGGGATCATTGCCCACATTGATGCGGGCAAGACCACAACGACGGAGCGTATCCTCTTCTATACGGGCCGGACGCATCGGTTAGGTAACGTCGACGAAGGAACGACCGTCACCGATTGGATGGCCCAGGAGAAGGAGCGCGGGATCACGATCACATCGGCGTCGGTGACGTGCTTCTGGCGTGGATATCAGATTAACATCGTCGATACGCCGGGGCACATCGATTTCACGGCCGAGGTCCAGCGAAGCCTTCGGGTGTTGGACGGAGGTGTGGTCATCTTCGATGGCACCGCCGGGGTGGAGCCTCAGTCCGAGACGGTGTGGCGGCAGGCCCAGGACTTTGGGGTGCCGTTGATCGCTTTCGTCAACAAGATGGACAAACTGGGGGCGGATTTCGCCTACGCAGTGGGGACCATCCGAGAGCGGTTGCGGGCCAACGCGGTGCCGGTGCAGTGGCCCATTGGGGCCGAAGCGCACTTCCAGGGCGTGGTCGATCTCCTGGAGTGGCATGCGCTGATCTGGGAGGATGAGCTGGGGCGAACCTTTGAGGTGGTCCCTGTACCGCCGGAGGTCGAGGCCGAGGCCCTCGAAGCAAGGGAGACGATGCTGGAGGCGATCGTCGAGACCGATGACGCGCTGATGGAGCGTTACCTTGAGGGAGAGGATCTTCCAGTCGAGGCGTTGCGGGAGGCTCTGCGCAAGGCGACGATCGCAGGGCTGCTTCAGCCGGTGCTGTGTGGCTCATCCCTGCGGAACAAGGGGATTCAGCCGCTGTTGGATGCGGTTGTGTGGTATCTTCCCTCGCCCCTCGATGTCCCGCCTGTGCAGGGGTATAACCCTAAGACGGAGCGGGTGGAGGAGCGGCCGGCGGATCCCGATGCACCCCTGGCGGCTCTGGTCTTCAAGATCGCCACGGATCCCTACGCGGGGCGCCTGGCCTACTTTCGGGTGTACTCCGGTACGGTCAAGCGGGGGTATGTCTACCTGAACCCGGCCAAGCACGCGCGGGAGCGGATCACCAAGCTGCTCCGCATGTTCGCGGATCATCGGGAGGAGATCGACGAGCTCCGCGCCGGGGACATCGGTGCCACGGTGGGGCTGAAGGTCACGGTGACCGGGGATACGCTGTCGGCGATGCATGCGCCGATTATTCTGGAATCCATCCGGTTCCCAGAGCCGGTGATCTCGGTGGCTATCGAGCCCAAGACGATCGCCGATCAGGACAGACTGAACGAGGCTCTCGCCCGGCTCGCCGAGGAGGATCCGACCTTCCGCGTGAAGGTGGATGAGGCGACGGGGCAGACGATCCTCTGGGGGATGGGGGAGCTACACCTGGAGATCCTGGTCGAGAGGATGCGGCGGGAGTTCCGGGTGGAGGCCAACGTCGGCAGGCCCAGGGTTGCGTATAAGGAAACGGTGACGCGTACCGGTCGGGCCGAAGTCGTGTTTGACCGGATGCTGGCTGGAAAACCCCAGTATGCGCGGGTGGTGCTGGAAGTCGCCCCAGCCGCCGATGGGGAGTCATCTCGATTTGTCAATCTCTTGCGTCCGCAGGACCTGGCGGCTGGGTATGTAGAAGCTGTCAGAGCTGGGGCGCTTGAGTCGTTGGAGAATGGGTTTCTGGCCGGATACCCCATGGTGGGGGTGGAGATCCGCCTGGTGGATGCGGAGGCTGATGAGTCGATCTCCTCGGAGATCGCATTCAAGGCCGCGGCGGCCCAGGCGTTCAGGCAGGCCGTCGAGGCCGCGGCACCAGTGTTACTGGAACCGATTATGGACGTGGAGGTGGTGGTACCCGAGGGATTCCTGGGTGAGGTCCTGGGCGACCTGAATGCCCGTGGGGCGGATATCAGGGCCATGGAACCTCGCGCGGGAGGGGCACAGGCGATACGAGCGTACGTTGCGCTGGCGAAGATGTTTGGATACGCCACTGACCTGCGCAGCTTGACGCAGGGACGGGGGACGTTCACAATGGAACTCCACCATTACGAACCGGTGGATTCCCGGCAGATGGAGGCTATCGTGTACGGCTATAGTGCGTGAGCACGCGGCCCACGGTTGCTGAGAAGTCAGGGGGGCGAACCCTGACCGGCTGTATGCTGATGGTGCGAAAAAAACACAGAACTAATCTGAGAACATAAGTAAGGAGAGGCGAGCAATGGCTAAAGAGGTTTTCGAGCGGACAAAGCCACATGTGAATGTCGGCACGATCGGTCACATCGATCATGGCAAGACCACGCTCACGGCAGCGATTACGAAGACGTTGTCCTTGAAGGGAATGGCAGAGTTCAAGGGCTACGAAGAGGTCGCAAAGGCAGATGCGAAGATGTTCCGTCGCGACGCTACCAAGATCCTGACGGTGGCCATCTCTCACGTGGAGTACGAGACGGAGAAGCGCCACTACGCGCACGTCGACTGCCCTGGACACCGGGACTACATCAAGAACATGATCACGGGTGCTGCGCAGATGGACGGCGCGATCCTGGTGGTCTCCGCTGTGGACGGCCCGATGCCGCAGACGCGGGAGCACATCCTCCTGGCTCGGCAGGTTGAGGTTCCGGCGATCGTGGTCTTCCTGAACAAGGTCGACCTGATGGATGACCCCGAGCTCTTGGAGTTGGTGGAGTTGGAGATCCGCGAGCTGCTCAGCAGCTACAATTTCCCTGGGGACGAGACCCCCATCGTGCGCGGCTCGGCGCTGAAGGCGTTGATGTGCGAGAGCACGGATCCGGATCATCCGGACTACGCCCCGATCTGGGAGCTGATGCGCGTGGTGGATGAGTACATCCCGACGCCAAAGCGTGATGAGGATAAGCCGTTCCTCATGCCCATCGAGGATGTCTTCTCGATCAAGGGCCGTGGTACGGTGGTGACGGGCCGTGTGGAGCGCGGTACGCTGCGCCCCAACAGCGAAGTCGAGCTGGTGGGTCTGATGTACGAGCGGCCCCGCAAGACGGTCGTCACCTCTATGGAGATGTTCCACAAGACGTTGGACGTCGTACGTGCTGGTGACAACGCCGGGTTGCTGCTGCGCGGTGTCGGCAAGGACGAGGTCGCGCGTGGTGTGGTTGTGGCAGCCCCTGGTTCGATCCATGCGCGTCGGAAGTTTGATGCCGAGGTCTACGTGCTGCGTAAGGATGAGGGTGGCCGTCATAAGCCGTTCTTCAGTGGGTACAAGCCACAGTTCTATATCAATACGGTGGATGTCACGGGTACCGTCTACTTGCCAGAGGGTGTGGAGATGGTGATGCCGGGTGATAACACTCAGATGACGGTTGAGTTGATGAGCCCCATCGCCCTTGAAGAGGGGCACCGCTTCGCGATCCGCGAGGGTGGCCTGACCGTGGGTGCTGGCGTCATCACCAAGATCATTGAGTAAGTCACACCTAATTCTTGAACCAGGTGGTCTATGGCTAAACAACGCATTCGCATTCGGTTGAAGGGGTACGATCATCGCATCGTGGATGAATCTGCGCGTCGGATTGTCGAGGCGGCTGAGCGGAGCGGCGCCCGTGTGGCGGGACCGATCCCTCTGCCGACGAAGATCGAACGATTCACCGTACGACGCTCTACCTTTATCGACAAGGACAGTCACGAGCACTTCGAGATCCGTACGCACAAGCGATTGATCGATATCCAGGATCCGGATTCGAAGACGATCGATACGCTGATGCGGCTTAATATGCCAGCCGGCGTGGACATCGAGATCAAACTGTAGCTGCTTGGTTTTAGCAGCGCGAAATCGAACGTAGCCGCCCCCTGGTCATGGGCTCTGGAGTTTGGGCTGATGGCCAGGGGGATGGTGTGAGGCGAAAGGGATGATGCAGCGTGCTCTGCCTCTCCTGCGGCCTGGAGACAGGCATAGGATAATTTGCGGAGCCGTATTGACAGTCCCAAGGAGGCAATGGTGAAGGGTATTCTAGGAAGAAAAGTGGGGATGACCCAGATCCTACAAGAGGATGGCACGGTGGTGCCGGTGACCGTGATTGAGGCCGGCCCGTGCTATGTAACCCAGGTCCGCACGCCGGAACGGGATGGATACCGGGCGGTCCAGTTGGGCTACGAGCCGGCAAAGCCGAAACATCTGACCAAGGGCCAGATGGGGCATTTGGATAAAGGCGGCGTCCCGTACGTGCGTCACCTGCGCGAGGTGCGGATCCGAGCCGACGAGGCGTATGAGGTCGGTCAGGAGATCCGGGTGGACATCTTCGAACCGGGCGAGCGTGTGGATGTCGTCGGGCGCTCCAAGGGCCGTGGGTTTGCCGGTGTAGTGAGGCGGTGGCATTTCGCGGGTGGTCCCCGCACGCATGGTCAATCTGATCGCGAGCGGGCGCCTGGCTCCATCGGTGCGTGTGCCACACCGGAGAAGGTGTGGAAAGGTCAGAAGATGCCCGGCCATATGGGCAACAAACGAACCACGGTTCAGAACCTGGAAGTTGTATTGGTCGATGCGGAGCGTAACCTCCTGGCGGTACGGGGCTCCGTGCCTGGGCCGAAGGGCGGCTTGGTGCTGATCAAGAGCGGCCGCAAGCAGAAGGTTGCCAAGGGAGGTTAAGGATGCGAGTTCCCGTCGTGAATATGCAAGGAGAACAAGTGGGTGAGGTCGAGTTGCGGCCCGAGATCTTCGAGGTTCCGATCAACGTGCCGTTGATGCATCAGGCCCTGGTGCGACAACTGGCCAACGCCCGACTGGGCACGCACAAGACGAAGACGCGCAGTGAGAACAATCGCTCGAAGTCCAAGTGGTATCGCCAGAAGGGGACCGGGCGTGCGCGACATGGAAGTCGGAATGCGCCGATCTTCGTGGGAGGCGGTGTGGCTCATGGGCCGAGGCCGCGCAGCTATAAGAAGCGGATGCCCCGCAGGATGCGGCAGGCTGCGCTGCGCTCGGCGCTTTCGCTGAAGGCTTCTGAGCAGCAGGTGGTTGTGGTGGATGAGCTCAAGATGGCGGCTCCGAAGACCAAGGAGATGGCGCAGACCCTGCAGCGGATCGCGCCCACCAATGGCAAGAAGCTGATCCTTCTGCCGGAGCGCAATGAGCCCGTCGAGCTCTCGGTCCGCAACCTGCCGACAGCCCGGACTCTGCGGGCACACTACCTGAATATCCGGGACCTTCTAAGCGCCGATACTGTGGTGATGCCGCTGGCCTCTTTGAAGGTGATCGAGGGGCTGCTCGGCGCGGTGGAGGTCGAAGGCAAGGAGCAGGCTTGATGGATATCTACGACATTATCGTGCGACCGTTGGAGACCGAAAAATCCTATCTCATGCGTGAGGAGGGGAAGTACGCCTTTGTGGTCAACGCCAAGGCGAACAAGCTCCAGGTTAAGCGGGCGGTCGAGGAGATCTATGGCGTCCATGTGACCCGCGTCAATGTGATGGTGATGCCGGGGAAGGTCACCCGTCTGCGAGGACGGCGTCAGCACGTGCGTCGCCCGCCGTGGAAGAAGGCTATCGTGACCCTTGCACCAGGCGAGCGGATCGAGGCGTTGGAGGCATAACATGGCACTGAAGAAGTTTAAGCCGACATCCCCGGGTCGTCGTTGGATGAGCGGGTATACGTTTGAGGAGATTACGCGGACCAAGCCCGAAAAGAGCCTGGTACGTCCGCTGCACAAGCGTGCGGGTCGGAATGCCTATGGTCGTATCACCGTCCGACATCGGGGTGGTGGACATGCGCGCAAGTATCGTCTGATCGATTTCAAGCGCGACAAGTTTGATATCCCGGCGCGGGTGGCTTCTATCGAGTATGACCCAAATCGCTCGGCGCGTATCGCTCTGTTGGTCTACGCTGACGGTGAGAAGCGCTACATCCTGGCCCCTTTGGGGTTGAAGGTGGGCGATAGGGTGGTCAGCTCAGAGCGGGAGGCTGAGATCCGGGTGGGCAACGCCCTGCCCCTCTCGCGCATCCCGTTGGGTACGCTGGTCCACAATGTGGAACTCTACCCCGGACGGGGTGGGCAGATGGTGCGCGCGGCCGGAGCCGCGGCTCAGGTGATGGCCAAGGAGGGCAACTACGCGACCCTCCGCCTGCCGAGCGGCGAGATCCGCCTGGTCCGTAGCGCCTGTATGGCCACTATTGGCCAGGTGGGCAATCTGGACCACGCCAATGTGAAGTTGGGTAAGGCCGGTCGCAAGCGCTGGCTGGGGTGGCGTCCCGCCGTACGTGGTTCGGCTATGTCGCCTCGCGATCACCCCCATGGGGGTGGTGAAGGCCGGTCGCCAATCGGTATGCCAGGGCCAAAGTCGCCCTGGGGATGGCGTACACTTGGCCGGAAGACCCGGCGTAACAAGGCAACGGACAAGTACATCATCCGCCGTCGTCAGTCGGGTTCGCGGCGACGACGTTAGAGGTCTAAGGAGGTAGGCTATGTCACGTTCCTTGAAGAAGGGACCGTACGTAGATCAGAAACTGCTGCGGAAGATCGAGGAGATGAACCGCACCGGCACCAAGCGCGTGATCCGCACCTGGTCGCGGGCCTCCGTGATTTTCCCTCAGATGGTGGGGCACACGATCGCGGTCCACGATGGGCGTCGGCATGTCCCGATCTATATCACTGAGAATATGGTGGGACACCGTCTGGGTGAGTTTGCGCCGACGCGGACGTTCCGTGGGCACATCGTGAAAGAGAAGCGTGTCAGGGTGATGAGGTAGAGTGATGCTCGAGACAGCGTATGCTAAGGCAAAACATATACCCATGTCGCCTCTGAAGGTTCGTCGTGTCATCGCGCCGTTGCGCGGTATGCGGGCTCAGGCGGCGTTGGATGCGCTCAGCATGATGCCCCATGCGGCTGCAAGGCCGGTGTACAAGGTCATTCGTTCTGCTATCGCCAATGCGGATGAGAAGGGGCTGGATATCGACAGCCTGTATATCGCCAAGATCACGGCGGATGAAGGGCCTGGTGTGTTGCCCAACAAGGGGTGGCGTGCCCGCTGGGGTAGCCGTGGGCGGTATCGGCCGATTCGTAAGCGCTCATCCCATATTACGGTCGTGCTTGAGGAACGACCGGAGTCCTAAGTTCCTTAAGGAGGCTCATCTTGGGGCGTAAAGTTCATCCTTATGGTTTTCGGTTGAAGGTCCTGCGGGATTGGAAGTCCCGTTGGTATGCGGAAGGGCGCGAGTATGCCGATCTGCTCACTGAGGACCGCAAAGTGCGGGACCTGATCTACAGCCGCATGCGGGAGCAGTCGCGCGACGGGCAGACGGGCGTCTCTCGTATCGAGATTGAGCGTTTCCCGCCCAACCAGCTCTCGGTCATCATTTGGACGGCGCGTCCAGGGGTGGTGATCGGCCGCAAAGGCGATAACGTCAAGCAACTGCGGCGTGACATCGAGGCGCTTACCGGAGGTAAGCGGGTCCATATCGATGTGCGAGAGGTCGAGCAGCCGGACCTGGATGCCAAGCTGGTGGCGGAGAACATCGTGGCGCAGCTCGAGCGACGTATCTATCACAGTCGCGCGATGAAACGCGCCGTCCGCCAGGCCATGCGGGCTGGGGCCAAGGGGATCAAGGTGATGTGCAGTGGGCGTCTGGCAGGCGCTGAGATGGCCCGCCGTACCTGGATGCGTGAGGGCCGCGTGCCGCTGCACACCCTGCGGGCCGACATCGACTATGCTCAGGAAGAGGCGCTTACCACCTATGGGCGCATCGGTGTCAAGGTGTGGATCTACAAGGGTGAGGTTCTGCCTGAGCGTTCAGCGTCCTCGGTGGTCTTCGAGCAGTCTGGACAGGCCGAGGGTGCTGAGTGAAGGAGGCTAATCCATGTTGATGCCGAAGCGTGTGAAGTATCGGAAACAACATCGTGGGCGACTCAAGGGAAAGGAAAGCCGGGGCGTCAACGTTGACTTCGGGGATTTTGGGCTGCAGGCTCTCGAGCCGGCCTGGATCTCTGCCCGCCAGATCGAGGCGGCGCGTCGGGCGATCGTCCGACACATGCGACGCCGGGGCAAGTACTGGGTGCGGATCTTCCCCGACAAGCCCATCACAGCCAAGCCCGCCGAGACCCGTATGGGTAAGGGAAAGGGCGACGTAGAATACTGGGCTGCCGTGGTTCGCCCTGGGCGTGTGATGTTCGAGGTCAGTGGAGTCTCAGAGGAGGTGGCGCGGGAGGCGTTGCGTTTGGCGTCGCACAAGCTGCCGATTCGGACTCAGATTATCACCCGCCAGGAACTCGGTGGGGAGGCAGGAGAGTAGTATGCGTGCCAGTGAGTTGCGAGCATTGACGACGGAAGAGTTGCGCACTCGCCTGCAGGAGACTCGCCGTGAGTTGTTCAACCTGCGGCAGCAGTGGTACGCCGGCAGTTTGAAGGACTCAAATCGTATGCGGGCAGTCCGCAAGGACATCGCACGCATTTTGACGATCCTGCGTGAGCGCGAGTTGGCTGAAGAGAAGAAGGAAGGAGCGGCGGCATGAAAGAGAGACGACGTCGCTTGGTGGGTGTCGTAACCAGTGACAAGATGGACAAGACTGTCGTGGTGACCGTGGAACGACGCTATCGGCACCCGCTTTATAAGAAGGTCGTGCGGTCGGTGAAGAAGTATATGGCGCACGATGAGGAAAATGCCTGTCGAACGGGCGACCGGGTTCAGATCGTGGAATCGCGCCCCTACAGCCGCCGTAAGCGCTGGACAGTCGAGAAAATACTGGAACGTGCTGCATAGGGAGTAGGCCATGATTCAACAAGAGACGCGTCTGAAGGTCGCAGATAACACCGGGGCGCAGGAGCTGCTGTGCATCCGCGTGCTGGGGGGCTCAAAGCGCCGCTATGGCACGGTGGGTGACTCTATCGTGGCTACTGTGAAGTCCGCCACGCCTACGTCCTCGGTGAAAAAAGGTGAGATTGTTCGAGCGGTCATTGTACGTGTGGCAAAGGAGTATCGCCGGGCCGATGGTTCCTACATTCGGTTCGACGACAATGCTGCGGTTATCCTGGACAGCACCGGCGTGAACCCACGCGGTACACGTATCTTCGGCCCGGTGGCTCGCGAACTGCGCGAGAAGGGATTTATGAGGATCGTGTCGTTGGCACCTGAAGTGCTATAGGGCCAACGGTCAAGGGGAAATGCAATGAATCGGATAAGAAAAGGTGACACAGTGGAAGTGATCAGTGGCGATGACCGCGGCGTGCGCGGCGAGGTAGTGCGCGTGTTGCCGAAGGAGAACCGTGTGGTGGTCTCCGGGGTCAACGTCATGATCCGGCATCAGAGTGCCCAACGCGCGGGGCGGTCCCAGGTGCAGGGGGGGCGTGTGCAATTTGAGGCACCCATACATCTATCCAATGTCATGTTGGTGTGCCCCAGTTGCGATCGAGCTACTCGGGTGGGCTACCGCAAGGTGGATGGGCGCAAGGTGCGCGTGTGCCGCAAGTGCGGCGAAGTAATTGATTAGGGAGATGGGGACCATGCA
This sequence comes from uncultured Anaerolineales bacterium, assembly GCA_964530185.1. Taxonomy (GTDB): domain Bacteria; phylum Chloroflexota; class Anaerolineae; order B4-G1; family SLSP01; genus PWVB01. Next base: position 3,980 of record CAZHBB010000032.1, on the reverse strand, counting down.
ACGGCTGCAGGAACGGTACCGTGAGGAGATTGTACCGACCCTTATGAAGGAGTTCGGTTATCAGAACGTGATGCAGGTGCCCCGGATCCGCAAGATCGTGATCAACATCGGGCTGGGTGAGGCTCTGGACAACCCGCGAGCGCTCGAGTACGCGACCAATGACCTGCGCACGATCACCGGCCAGCAGCCGGTGGTGACGCGAGCGCGGAAGTCGATCGCCAACTTCAAGTTGCGCGAGGGACGGGCCATTGGGGTGAAGGTCACGCTGAGAGGCACGCGGATGTGGGCTTTCCTGGATCGCCTGATCAACGTGGCGCTACCGCGGACGCGGGACTTCCGGGGCGTCCCGGACAAATTGGACGGTCGGGGGAACTATACCCTGGGCATTCGTGAGCAACTGCTCTTTCCTGAGGTTGATTACGATAGCATCGACAAGATCCGGGGTATGGAAATCTCGATCAATACAACGGCTGAGACGGATGAGGAAGCCCGACGCCTGCTGGAGTTGTTGGGTATGCCTTTCCGGCGTTAATGTGGCGTCAGAGTCTACCATGGGCTTGGCGCCGAAGGGTATGGATAAGGAGTGACGTATGGCGAAGACTTGTATGCCGATTCGCGAAACCCGAAGGAAGTATAAGGTGCGTGTACGCAACCGTTGTACTCGGTGTGGCCGGTCACGTGGGTATTATCGGCGATTTGGCCTCTGCCGAATCTGTGTTCGTGAATTGGCCTTGGAGGGGAAGATCCCCGGTTTGGTCAAGTCGAGTTGGTAAAGAGGTGTCAGGATGACAACGTCAGATCCAATTGCCGACATGCTGGCACGCATCCGCAATGCTGTGATGGCCAAAAAGGCCGTGGTTGCGATGCCCTCGTCCAAGATCAAGGTGGCAATCGCCAAAGTCTTGAAAGATGAGGGATACATCACCGACTACCGTGTGGTTGGTGAAGGGCCGACGCGTCGGAGGCTAGAGATTAAGTTGAAGTATGTGGGGGACGCGAAGCATCAGCGTGCTGTCATCACGAACTTGAAACGCGTGAGCAAGCCGGGGCGTCGTGTCTACACATCGGTGAGGGAGATCCCGTGGGTTCGGAGTGGCATGGGGATCGCCGTACTCTCCACCCCCAAAGGGGTGATCACGGGACAGCAAGCACGCCGCCTCAATGTGGGAGGCGAGGTCATCTGCTATGTTTGGTAGCCGACGTCCATTGCGGCGAGCTGCGATAGGGAGGTAGACAGTGTCTCGAATTGGCAAAATGCCGGTTCCGGTTCCAGATGGGGTGAATGTCACCATTGAGGGGACCAAAGTCACGGTGAAGGGTCCTAAGGGCGAGCTCACCCGTGAGTTCCATCCTCAGATGACGATCACACTCGAGGATGGCAAAGTGGTGGTGAAACGCCCTGATGACACCCGATATTTTAAGGCACTGCATGGCCTGACCCGGGCGCTGATCAACAACATGGTCATCGGTGTCTCTCAGGGATACAGTAAGGTCCTGGAGATCCACGGGACGGGCTATCGTGCGGAGTTGCAGGGGAAGACGCTGGTGATGAACCTCGGGTTCTCACACCCGGTGATCGTTGAACCCCCTGATGGTATCGAGTTCGAGGCCAACCCCCGGGCCGGCACTGTGACGGTGAGAGGCTGTGACAAGGAGCTGGTAGGGCGCGTGGCGGCTGAGCTGCGGGCCTGGCGTCCTGTCGAGCCTTACCTGGGGAAGGGCATTCGCTATCAGGGTGAGATTGTGCGCCGCAAGGCTGGGAAGTCCGGCGCTATCTAGGGTAAAAAAGAGTAACAAAGTCTACGTGGTACTGAGGGTGCGAAAATTATGAAACCAGAGGTAAATCGCGCAAAGGCCCGAGCTCGGCGTCATCTCCACATCCGTAAGCGGGTGATGGGGACGCCTGAACGTCCACGTCTGAATGTCTTCAGAAGCCTGAATCATATTTATGCGCAGGTGATCGATGATACGGTAGGCCGGACCCTGGCCTCGGCATCCACGATCGATCGTGAGGTCCGAGAGCAGGTCGCCGGACTGAAGAAGACGGAACAGGCGCGTGTGGTGGGAAGGATCGTCGCTGAGCGTGCTTTGGCAAAGGGTGTGAAACAAGTGGTGTTCGATCGTGGGGGCTATAAGTATCATGGTCGTGTCAAAGCCCTGGCGGAGGCCGCACGTGAAGCCGGCCTGGACTTCTAGGTGACGGTGTACCCGTAATACGGTTGCGCCGGCTGGAGGATGTATGGCAGAGAGAATGCGAACTCGAAGGGACGACGAAGAGCGAGAAGAACTCGATGAGCGCGTTATCGACATCACGCGCGTGGCCAAGGTGGTGAAGGGAGGCCGTACCTTTGGCTTCCGGGCCACGGCTGTGGTCGGTGACAACAAAGGGACGGTGGGCATTGGCATTGGGAAAGCCCGTACGGTGCCCGATGCGATCGCCAAGGCCACCCAGCGCGCCCGTCGTGATATGCGACCGATCCCCCTGGAGGGGACTACCATTCCCCATGAGGTCATTGGACGGTGTGGTGGTGCGCGTGTGTTGTTGAAGCCTGCTTCACCTGGTACTGGCATCATCGCGGGCGGTGGGGTGCGTGCAGTTCTGGCCGCCGCGGGCGTCCGTGATGTGCTGACCAAGTCCATGGGCAGTTCCACCACGGTGAACGTGGTGCAGGCCACCATGGATGCGCTGCGCCAATTGCGGCGGGTCGAGGATGTGGCCCAGGAACGGGGAAAGCCGGTGGCTGAGGTGATGCCCTTCTGGCGTCGGAGGAAAGCGTGATGGCTAAGAAACTGCGCATCAAGCTGGTCCGTAGCCCAATTGGCTACTCCATCAGGCAGAAGCGCACGGTTGCTGCGCTTGGACTGCGGAAACTGAATCAGACGGTGGTGCGCCCCGATAATCCGGCGGTGCGTGGGATGGTAAATAGGATCTCGCATCTCGTACAGGTCGAGGAGATCGATGCGTGATGCGGTGGGAGGTTCTCGGATGAAGTTGCATGATCTGCGCCCCGCAGAGGGGGCCAAGAAGAGTCGCAAACGTGCGGGCCGGGGGATTTCGGCCGGGCGTGGAAAGACAGCCGGCCGGGGCACGAAGGGGCAGAAGGCCCGCAGTGGTGGGAACATCCGGCCCTACTTCGAGGGTGGCCAGTTGCCCCTGGTGCGTAAACTGCCCTTCGTGCGTGGATACAAATTCTTCAATCCCTACAAAGTCGAGTTTGAGCCGGTCAACGTGGATACGCTGGCAGAGCGTTTCGAGCCCGGTGCGGAGGTCTCGCCGGAGACCCTTAAGGCGGTGGGCCTGATCCGGGATGCCGATGATCTGGTGGCGATCCTGGGCCGCGGTGAGCTTGACCGCCCCCTGCATGTGAAGGCCCATCGGGTCTCTCGCTCTGCGCGTGAGAAGATCGAAGCGGCAGGGGGGTCCGTTGAGTTGCTGCCCTGGCAGCGCGGTGGCTACCGGACGCGCTAGGCGGCAATGGTGCCCAGTGTAGGCTTTTGTCCTGCATCGTACGGAGGATAGTCAATGTTAGAGGCCCTGCGGAATGCTTTAAAGTTGCCCGATCTTCGGCGCCGCATCTTCTTCACCATCCTCATCCTGGTCATCTTTCGGATGGCGGCGAACATCCCTGTGCCAGGGGTGGATCGGCAAGCGTTGAGTGCGTTCTTTGCCTCAGCAACGGCGACGAGCCAACTTGCGGGGCTGTTGGACCTGTTGTCGGGTGGTGCGGTATCCAATTTCTCGGTGTTGGCGGCAGGGGTCTACCCCTACGTCACTGCGTCGCTGGTGATTCAGTTGCTTGTCCCGATCTTCCCCAAGCTGGAGGAGCGACTTCGGGAGGAGGGGGAAGAGGGCCAGCGCAAGATGAATCAGTGGACGTTCTATCTGACCGTCCCTCTGGCTGCGCTCCAGGCTTTCGGTCAGGCGCAGCTCTTCCGTTCGGCGGCGGGCTCGCCGCGCCAAAAAAGTGCGGTGCCTCGCC
>CAZHBB010000031.1:0-33352 GCA_964530185.1 uncultured Anaerolineales bacterium | reverse complement strand
CCAACGTCTGGAAGCCGGGGGAATCCGCATCAGTATGGATGGCCGTGGCCGCGCCTTAGACAATGTCTTCATCGAACGTCTCTGGCGCTCCCTCAAGTACGAGGACATCTACCTGTACGACTATGCCTCGGTGGAAGAGCTAGAAACAGGGCTTCAGCGTTACTTCACCTTCTACAACGACGAGCGCCCCCATCAGAGCCTGGGCTATGTGGCCCCTGTTAAGGTTCATCAAGGTATGGTATCCTTGCTATGTTAACAACCAAGTTTCACTTATTTTCCCCTTGCCGTGGTCCAAAACTTGGGGGTCACCTCACTATGAACACTCATGATATTCGCTTTGAGGTGCGATCGATAACCGGACGCTACCCGAAGCTTTATTTCGCTTTGTTATATCTCATGCACTCTCCTCGTCGGCATCTCGCTGTGTCACGGGACACAGAGATTGTGATCGAGGGCTATCCGCGCTCGGCTAACACATTCGCCGTTGCCGCGTTTCTCACAGCACAAGGACGTCCCGTGAAAATCGCCCACCACATCCATTTGCCTGCACAGGTGATTCAGGCCGTATACTGGAAGATCCCTACGCTTGTGTTGATCCGACAGCCGAAAGATGCCGTGCTATCGCTTTTAGTGCGAGAACCCAGGCTGTCTGCCAAGCAGGCTCTTTGGGATTATGTGAGATTTTATTCAACGATACGCCCATATCGTTCAGGCTTTATGCTGGCTACTTTCGAGCAGATCACACGAGACTTTGGGGAAGTAACCGATAGGCTCAATTCGAAGTTCGGCACGCACTTCTTGCACTTTGAGCACACGGAAGAGAATCTGGAAAAAGTTTATCAGATCATCGAGGAGATGGACAAGGTTGACAGGGGCAAGAGTCAAGTTACGGAAACCACAGTAGCGCGACCCTCAGAAGTTAGAGAGGTTCTCAAGGAGCAAAAACGCCGGGAGCTTGAGCAGCCAGAGATCGCGGCTCTCTTAAAGAGAGCAAGATCTGTTTACCAGGAAATTGAAAATTGCAGATGATCTTGCGGGTCTTAGTGGCTCATAATCGCTATCTACAGCCCGGTGGTGAAGACGTGGTCTTCGAGGCGGAGAAGGCTCTGCTGGAACGCATGAGGCATAGAGTCTTCACCTTCGAGGAGGACAATGCCCGGCTCAATGAGATGAACCTGCTGAAGGCCGCAATGCACGCTATCTGGTCGCGGGAAGCCCAAAGGAAGCTCCGGGCGCTGATCCGGGAGACGAAGCCCGATGTTGCCCACTTCCACAACACGTTCCTTATGATATCACCCGCGGCTTACTACGCCTGCCAGGAGACTGGCGTGCCAGTGGTGCAGACATTGCACAATTATCGACTCATATGCCCCGGGGCGCTGCTTATGCGTGGTGGTCAAGTGTGCGAGGACTGCCTGGGGAAGGCGCTGCCGTGGCCCGGCGTGGTGCATGGATGCTGGCGGCACTCTCGGACACAGACGGCGGTAGTGACTGCGCTGCTCACAGTGCACCGAATGCTGAAAACATGGACTGAGCAGGTGGACGTTTACATTGCTCTCACCGAGTTCGCCCGGCGGAAGTTCTTGGAAGGCGGACTTCCGGAGGAAAAGATTGTGAGGAAGCCCAACTTTGTATACCCTGATCCTGGAACGGGCGCTCATGATGGCGGCTATGCCCTCTTCGTGGGACGGATCTCATCAGAGAAGGGAGTGCGGACACTGCTCCGGGCATGGCAGCAACTCAAGGGTATTCCCCTCAAAATCGTAGGCGAGGGACCGCTTCGGGAAGAGGCCAAACGCTTTGTGGAGCGAGAAGGGCTTTCCGAGGTGGAGCTCCTGGGTCGACAGCCACGAGAGTGGGTCTTTCACCTCATGCGGGAGGCAAGAGTGCTGTTGTTTCCGTCGGAGTGGTACGAGGGCTTCCCCATGACAATTGTCGAGGCCTTCGCCTGCGGGCTGCCGGTGATTGCGTCGAGACTGGGCGCCATGGCGGAGATTGTGGAGGATGAGCGGACAGGGCTACACTTTGAGCCAGGTAACCCCGAAGACCTGGCGGCAAAAGTGGAGTGGGCGTGGACACATACTGCGGAGATAAGGAGGATGGGACATGAAGCCCGGCACGTATACGAGGCCAAGTACACCGCTGACCGCAACTACGAACGGCTCATGGAGATCTATCAACGCGCGATAGCCAGGGTATGATGCCCAGGCATTTCACGGGAGGCACCATCTTATGAGGCGCCCTGACATAACCACCCAAATGGCTCCACGCGTCAACGTGCTAGGCGTCGGTGTCAGCGCCATCAACATGGCGATGGCCCTACAGATCATCGACGGTTGGATAGTTCGACGCGAGCCACACTACGTGTGCGTGACTCCCGTGCACAGCGTGATGCTATGTCAGGATGATCCAGAGCTTCGTCACATCTTCAATCGCAGCGGTTTGACGACGCCCGATGGGATGCCGCTCGTCTGGCTGTGTCGGCTTGCAGGTCATACCTACGTGGAACGGGTCTACGGACCCGACCTGATGCTGGCTCTGTGTGAGCATTCGGTGGACCGGGGTTATCGTCACTTTTTCTACGGTGGAGCCCCGGGCGTGGCAGAGAGACTTGCCGATCAGCTAAAGTCGCGGTCTCGAGGACTAGAGATAGCAGGTACCTATTCCCCCCCCTTCCGGTCTCTGACCGCAGAAGAGGAGTCCGAAATCGCGGCAGAGATTGACGCATCTCACACAGATATCATCTGGGTCGGACTTGGAGCCCCTAAGCAGGAGCGCTGGATGGCCAGGCACGTGGGTCAGGTGAGCGCTCCGGTACTCATCGGAGTAGGGGCTGCCTTTGATTTCCTTACTGGACGCAAGCCGCAAGCACCTCACTGGATGCAACGGGCTGGCCTGGAGTGGCTCTTCCGGCTGACCACTGAGCCCCGACGCCTCTGGCGCCGGTATCTGATCAATAACCCACGATTCATCGCGTTGATCATGCTGCAGTCATTAGGGATCAAGCACTATGACCTGGCCTAAGTAACAGAACCAATTGGACGCTTGTGATATGGAGGCCGCGGGGGTGGAACATGCTGCGGAGACATACTGTGAATTTCGCTATCTTCTCGATGATCCTCGACGCAGTACTTGTGGCAACTGCCCTAAGGCTAGCTGTGTGGGTGCGACCTGCTCTGGACTGGTTACCCTGGAGTCGCTGGGTGACTTACATCCATGTGCCGGGCCTGCTATACGTCGTTATACCGATCCTCTGGCTCGCTGTCTTTTTCTTGGGGTCGGTGTACGACCCGCACCGTGTGTTCAAGGCGATAGACGAATTTCAGAGGGTCTCTTTGGCGACAGCGCTGGCAAGCTTGTCACTGGCAGGACTGCTGTATTTCACTTACCGTGATATCTCCCGTTGGGCAGTCCTCCTGTTCTCCGTGATTGCATGGTGTCTCCTCCTGATATGGCGTGCCGTCGCTCGTCTGATCTGGCGATTTCGCAGACAACCGCCCAGCCAGCAACGCCGGGTGCTGATTGTTGGCGCAGGCCCAGTGGGTACGCAGGTTGGTCAACTGCTGAAGGAATACGCCTGGACTGGGCTCGAGCTGATAGGCTATCTAGACGACGACAGCACAAAAGCCGGAAGTGAAGTTCCGGTGCTTGGTACACTAGCCGACGCTCGCAACACTGTACAGACCCACAATGTCGACGAGGTAGTGATCGCGCTACCTCCACGTGCTTTCGACAAACTTACCCAGCTTGTGACCGACTTGGCTGACCTACCCGTACACCTGCGCGTCGTCCCCGACTACTTCGCGCAGGCGCTATACCGGATGCGCGTGGAGGACTTCGCCGGGATCCCGATGATCGATCTGCGGGCCCCCGCCCTAAACGAGGTCCAGCGCATGACCAAACGCGTATTTGACCTTGTAGTAGGCAGTGCGCTCACAGTGCTCACCCTCCCCATAATGGCTGTGGTGGCCATTGCAGTTAAACTGGACTCCCCCGGCCCTATTCTCTTCCGCCAGCAGCGGGTGGGTGAGAATGGAAAGCTCTTCACAATGTACAAGTTTCGCTCCATGATTGCAAACGCTGAAATGCTGCAAGACCAAGTCAATACCACGGACAAAGAAGGCCACCTGATTCACAAACGGCCCGATGATCCACGGATCACGCGCGTCGGTCGCTTTATCCGCCGCTTCAGCCTGGATGAGCTACCTCAGCTATTCAACGTCCTGAAGGGTGACATGAGCCTAGTAGGGCCCAGGCCCGAGCTCCCGTGGCTGGTTTACCGGTATGAGCCGTGGCAGCGCAAACGATTAGCTGCCCCGCCGGGCTGCACTGGTTGGTGGCAGGTCAATGGGCGTTCTGAGAAGATGCTGCATCTCCATATCGAGGAAGATCTCTACTATCTGCAGCACTACTCTCTATGGCTGGACATCAAGATCTTAGTGAAAACACCTTGGGCGATGCTACGCGGCAAGGGGGCTTTCTGAAGAGGCAAGACACTCTCACATGGAGTTGGATTGGCCTGGTTGCCCTCGGCGTCATCTGGCAAGCACAGACGCCATCGGCCCTCACAGGCTGGGCTCTGATTTCCAGCGGCTTTGGGCTAGCCCTCTGGAGCGGTTACCGACCCCGCCCAACGCCAATCGATGCCCCTCTGCTGCTCCTAGTCTTGGCGGCCGCAGTTTCCAGTCTAGTCAGTCCATGGCCCGAAACTGCGTACCAGCAGGCCGTGCGTCTGTGGGTGGGCCTGTTGATGTGTTACGTCATCATCCATTGGGTAGGCAATAGCGCCGAGCGGCTTCACCTTGCTGTTACCGCAGCACTCATAGGCGGTGTCGCTCTGGCAGTACTGGCTCCAGCGATTGTAGACTGGAACGAGGCCAAAGCCGTACCTGTGCCCGCGATATTGTACCGCCACTTTACATTGCGTATCTCGGATCCAGTACATCCGAACATCTTGGCAACACTTCTGAACGTGCTTCTGTTTCTACCCCTTGCCAACCTCATCGTCGTGCGTCAGCGCTGCATTGCACAGCGCCTGGCACTGGCCGTCTCCTTCCTCCTACTTGGAGGTACCTTGCTACTGACCAAGTCTCGGGGTGGTTACCTCGCGGCAGCAGCAGGCTTTCTAGCGGTTCTCTGGCTCTCGGGCCGCAGGACCATGGCCGCAGTACTGACGGTAACGGTGATATTGATTCTAATATGGGTGGCGTGGACACTACAGCCTGATCAGGCAAAATCCATATCAGGTCCCCTTGACCCAACCACCTGGGCATTCCGACGGGAAGTCTGGGGTACGGCCCTACGAATGCTGAAGGATTTCCCACTGACTGGAGTGGGACCAGGCGTGTTCAATGAGGCAGGCAACGTCCTGTATCCGTTTGCCGAGACCAGGAATCCTGGAGCCCACAACGTCTATCTTCAGGTCGGTGTTGACCTCGGGGTTCCAGGCCTGGTCGGCTGTCTTGCCGTCCTGATCGAGGCTGTGTGGCTAGGTGCGATCACGCTCAACCAGATCCCCCTGGAATCGACTCGCCTGAGAGCAACTGTCATAGGGTTGACAGCCGGGATCATTAGCTTCATGGTGCACGGCTGGATTGATGTGGCAGCATGGAACACTAGAGCCGCTTGGATCCCCTGGAGCATCATCGGTCTGCTGATCGGGTCACACAACGTAGTGGTAGAATTCAGCGCTTACACGAACTCAACCGCACAGCCGGAGGAACGCAAAAAGGCACCCAGGTGAGGTGCGCAGATTTTGGCAGACGAACCCTTGAAAGAACACCCGATGAGCTAGTTTGACCGAGAGAACGCTCGCCATACAATGGCATGAACATCTGGTTTCGAATCGGAACCTATATGAGCCCCGAACTAGCACATAGTGTTTGGCCAGGGCGTACACGACGCGATAAGAAACGGACTAATAAGGAGTGAAACAGATGGAAGAAGCCTGGGACGATGTGATCGACATCCGGAGAACCATCCTTCTCCTGTTGAAAAACTGGCTCTGGATCGCAGGAGCAACGCTCGTAGCAGTCGCGGCAGCGGTCATCGTAAGCCTCCTGATGTCCCCAACCTACAAAGCCACAGCGATGGTGGCAGCAACTGAGCCGCAGTACATCCTGCGGTTTGATCCACGCATTGAATCGGTCGACCAGCTTCAGGTCGCTTATAAGGGCCTTCCCGATCTGGCTACCAGTGACCAGGTCATGCAAGAGGTGCTCCAGCGCCTCGACCCTGTCACCGTTGAGATCGAGACTCCCCATCAGTTGCGCAGGATGTTGGAGGCCAAGAAAGGGGCGGATCCCAGCATCGTGGCCCTCACTGTGAAGTGCGATAGCGGGGAGGATGCAGCTCGCATTGCCAATGCCTGGGCTGACACACTCGCCGAGCACATCAATGCCCTCTACGCGGGCAAGAATGAAACCCAGGTGGGTTTCTTCACCGCCCAGGTAGAACGTGCTCACCGCGAGCTCGAGGCTGCAGAGGAGGCCTACATCGCTTTCCAGGCGAAGAACCGGGCTGGTGTGCTTCAGGCCCGTCTGGATTCGTTACGCCGAATGCAGGCCGACTACTTAACTGAACTAAGACAGATTACATACGTCACAGCCGACATAGGGAACCTCCAGACACAGCTCGAGGGGCAATCTCCAGGTCATCTCCCTCCTCTCGCTGATCAGGTCGCCTCTCTCTACCTGGAGATCCGCGCCCTCAACGCCAGCGCTAACGCGCCTATCCAGCTCCAGGTAGAGAGCCCCGGCAACCTGACCGACATGACAGCAGCCGAGATGCTAAACCACATGAAGAAACTAACCGCCGGCCTGGCGGGTCGGGCTCAGGCCATCCAACAGGAGATTAAAGCTCTTGAGCCCCAGATCCTGGAGCTGCAGGCAGAGATAGAGCGCATCCAAACTGAAAAAGCCCAACTGGAGCGGAAACGGTCCATTGCACGTGATAGCTACACAGCACTGGCACGCAAACTGCAGGAAGCCCGCATCGCCATCCAAGATGCTGGAAGCGGGGTTGTCAAAGTGGCCAGCTATGCGGTCCCCTCTGATCAACCGGAGGGCCCTCACAGTCTGCGCAACGGGGCCCTCGCCGGGGTCTGTGGCCTGATGATTGGTGTCGGCTGTGTGCTTGTCCTGGACTGGTGGCGCCAGGGTGAGGATATGGACGCATCCCAGGTCTAATACTCCCACACGCCATCAGACGGCAAAGCGCCCCGCGGCCTCGCGGGGCGCTTTGGTGTCGCTGTTCCCTCTACCCCTCCCGACGGATCACCTCAACGCCACCCATGTAGGGTCGAAGCACCTCAGGTACGACGACTGAACCATCACGTTGTTGGTACGTCTCCAGGATCGCTATCATCACCCTCGGCAGCGCAAGTCCCGATCCATTAAGGGTATGCACGAACGCAGGTTTGGCGCCCGGTGCAGGCCGATAGCGGATGTTCGCTCGACGTGCCTGGAAGTCTGTGCAATTGCTGCATGAACTGACCTCCAACCACTCCCTCTGACCCGGCGCCCAGACCTCCAAGTCGTAGCCTTTGGCCGCCGCAAAGGAGATATCGCCCGTGCACAGCTCTAGCACACGGTAGGGCAGCCCTAGCCGCCGCAGAATCTCCTCGGCCTGTGCCACCATCGTCTCCAGCTCCTCAAAGCTTGTCTCCGGTGTCACAAACTTATACATCTCGACCTTGTCGAACTGGTGTCCGCGCTTGATCCCCCGCACATCGCGGCCCGCGCTCATCTTCTCCCGGCGGAAACAAGGGGTGTAGGCGACGTAGTTGCGAGGCAAGTCATCGGCATCCAGGATCTCGTCGCGGTGCAGGTTGGTGAGCGCCACCTCGGCTGTCGGCAGCAGCCACAGATCATCCTCAACATCGTGGTAGAGATTGTCCTCGAACTTAGGCAACTGCCCCGCTCCCAGCAACATCTCGCGCTTGACCACGAACGGCAGGTAAAACTCCGTAAAGCTGTATTCCCGCGTGTGCACGTCCAGCATCCAGGCAATGAGCGCCCGCTGCAAGCGAGCCCCAGCCCCCTTTAACACATAGAATCGGCTACCTGCCAGCCGTACACCCCGCTCAAAGTCCAGGATATCGAGCTCTGGGCCCAGATCCCAATGGGGCACAGGCTCAAAACCCTCGGCCTCAAAGTCACGCAGCGTGCCCCAGCGCCGCACCTCGACGTTGCCGCTCTCATCAGGCCCCACAGGCACGCTCTCGTCCGGAATATTGGGGATCCATAGGAGACGCGCCTGCAGGTTCTCTTCAACCTCACGGAGCTCATTTTCCATTGCCGAGAGTTGCGCCACCAACTGGCGCATTGCGGCGATGCGTGCCTGGCGAGCCTCCTGGTCCTTCATGCGACCGATCTCACGCGAGACGCGGTTACGCTCCGCGCGCATTGCCTCTACCTGCTGCAGGAGCTCACGCCAGCGCTGATCCAGCGCATAGACCTCGTCGACAATCGCCGGATCGTCACCGCGCTTGCGCAGTGCCTCGCGCACATCCCCTGGATCTTCACGAATGCGCTGAATGTCGAGCATACGCCCCCCTGAAGGAAATCTCGGATCAACTACGAAAGCTGGAACTTCATTATGCCACCAAGCAGGCTGCTGTCCAGACCAGCGAGCGCCGACTCGCCTCCATACCCTCTCTCTGTGGTCCCCCACCCCATCCAGGCCCAGCAAAGGCCACGAGCAGTAAACTTCGTGTCTCGACGTTTGCACTATGACTCTAATCCCGCTATCATATCTCCGTTGCACACATTCAGCCGAAAGGGGAAGGAAAAGAAATGACAACATCTCGCACCTCACCAGTCATGATTCAGACCGCCTCAAGCGGTCGTAGCTTGAACAACGTCCAGCGCGTCCAGCGCACTTTGATCTGGTTTGGCCTGTTTATTGCCCTGGGCCTCATCACAGTGATCCTGTCTCTCATCCTCAGGGCCATCCATCCCGTGCTGGGGGGTATCTGCCTGGCCATCGGGCTTCTTGCCACATTGATCGTGCCAGGCATGGTGAGCCGCTGTCTCTATATCGTCTCAGAGTTTGAGCGTGCGGTCGTGCTCAAGTTAGGTAAATTCGTCGGTGTGCGCGGCCCCGGCCGCTTCTGGGTCATCCCCTATCCACCATTCAACGAATCAGTTGCCGCGCTCATCGATATCCGTATCCAGACCCGGGTGATCACGGCGGCCGAGACATTGACCGCCGACAACGTGCCCGTCGGCTGTGAGGCGGTGATTTTCTGGCGGGTAGAGGACCCTCAGCGTGCCGCGCTGAGCGTGGCGAACTATCGCGAGGCCGTCTTCCAGGCCGCCAACAGTGCGCTCAAAGACACCATCGGCACGCTGGAGCTATCGGAGCTGCTGGGTTCGCGGGAGAAAGTATCCCATCAGCTCAAGACGATCATTGATTCCGCCGCTGCCACTTTTGGGGTAGACGTAACCTCTGTGGAGATCACAGACGTCCACGTGCCCGCGGACCTGATCCAGGAGTTGAGTGTCCTGGCACAGTCGCGCCGCGCCGCACAGGCCAAGATTGCCGAAGCGGAGGCGGAGAAGCAGATCGCCGCACGATTCAGCGAGGCTGCGGCGTTGATGTCGGACCGGGCCATGGAGATCTATCGCCTGAACGTATTGGAGCGTATCGGGCGTGAGGAGGGAAGCCAGATTGTAGTCTACGGGCTCGGCGGATCGGCACCTGCCCTAGAAACTGGCATAGCGGCCAGCATCGCCGGTGCCCGCACCGCTGCGACGAAGTAACCTGCGGGGCTGTGCATTCGAGTAGATGGTATGGTCGTCTACCTCGCCTGCTCGTACATGACCACAAGCCCACATCGTCCTGCTACGCGATCCCATGTGAGCGAGTGGTGGTCAGGGCAGCAGCCCTGTGTCATTCCGACGACTGATCGAACGTTCGTGTCGTCGGCGATGGCCCAGCGATGTATCCCGCCGTAAGGGGGCACACCCGCGTTCGTTGTCTCGCCTAAGCAAGCCAACACCCAGACCTCTCAAGGAGGACAGTCCATAATGCCGCAGAAGAGCAAAAAACCGAATATACTGTTTCTGTTTACCGACGACCAACGATTCGACACAATCAACGCACTTGGTTATTCTCAGATTGCGACACCCAACATGGACCGCCTCGTCCAAGCTGGTACGGCCTTCCGCAATGCCTATATCATGGGCGGATCATGCGGAGCCGTATGCATGCCGAGCCGAGCCATGCTTATGACAGGACGTACACTCTATCACCTCGACCGTCAGGGCCAGACCATCCCAGAGGAACATGTGCTTCTTGGAGAGGCCCTGCAGCAAGCCGGTTACACCACCTTTGGTACGGGCAAGTGGCACAATAGCCCCAGCTCGTACGCCCGTAGCTTCACCTGTGGCGCCGAGATCTTCTTCGGCGGCATGGACGACCACTGGAATGTCCCTGCCTGTGATTTCGATCCCACAGGGCGCTATGACAACGCCCGGCCCTTTGTGCGCACGCCCTTCAGCTCCAATCAGGTCACTTACCGGCACGTTGACCACATCAAACCTGGAAAACACTCCAGCGAGCTCTTCAGCGACGCCGTGATCGAGTTCCTGGAATCCTACAATGGTCGTGATCCCTTCTTCGCCTATGTGTCGTTCATGGCACCACATGACCCTCGGACCATGCCCAAAGAATTCCTCGACATGTACGATCCTCAGGCCATCACACTGCCTCCGAATTTCATGCCGCAACATCCGTTCGACAACGGCGAACTTTGGGTGCGCGACGAACAACTCGCTGGTTTCCCCAGAACCCCCGATGAGATTCGGCGCCACAATGCTGAATACTATGCTATGATCTCCCACCTGGATGCCCAAATCGGACGGATTCTGGATGCGCTAGACCGCAGAGGTCTCACCGAGGACACAATCATCGTACTTGCTGGAGACAACGGACTAGCGATCGGAAGGCACGGCCTGATGGGCAAACAGAACATGTACGACCACAGTCTGCATGTTCCTCTTGTGATGAGCGGCCCCGGCATCCCACAGGGGGTGGTAACCGACTCATATGCCTATCTCCTCGACATCTACCCCACCCTTTGTGAGTTGGTGGGGTTACCCATACCCGCAACAGTTGAGGGGCACAGCCTGACGCCAGCGTTCAGTGGGAGGACTGTCCGCGAGACCTTGTACTTCGCGTACCGTGGATACCAGCGTGCGGTGCAGGACGAGCGCTACAAGCTGATTGAGTACGTTGTCAGGGGCACACGTCACACCCAGCTCTTCGACCTACAGGAGGATCCGTGGGAACTCCACAACCTGGCATCAGACCCCACGTACCGTTCGAAAGTGGAGGAGCTGCGCGCATCAATGCTGGAGTGGCGCCAAGTGCTCGATGACCGCCAGCCCGGCCAGGGCGCTGACTTCTGGGCCGGGTTTGGTCAGGAGGATTGAGTCTCGAAGGACGGACTATGACAGAGAGGTGCACACATACATATGTGCACCTCTCTGCTGAAAAGCCCCAAACCATTCACGCGCTTAGTGCTTGAAGCTACGCTGCCCTGTAAAGACCATGGTGGCGCCAGCTTCGTTGACCGCCTCAATCACCTCATAGTCGCGGAGGGAGCCACCGGGCTGGATCACCGCCGTGACACCTTCCTGCAGCCCCACGTCTACACCGTCACGGAACGGGAAAAAAGCATCGGAGACCATCACAGCGCCCTTAAGCCCCCCGTGTGCATCGGTTACTTCAGCGTCGATCTCGGCCTGTCGCTCGGGATCCAGGAAACGATATGAGCCGTTGTAACGAGTATAGGCCAGTCGCTCAGCCATGTTGCGATAGGCTTTGTCGCGAGCAATCACCGCTACACCCACTCGGTCCTGTTCCCCAGCACCGATACCCACGGTCACGCCATCCTTGGCATATAGCACCGAGTTACTGGTGACGCCAGCCTCGACCCACCATCCGAACAGCATGTCCTCAATCTCCTGGGCCGTGGGCTCTCTCTGGACACGGTAGGTCACACCCTTTCGAGTGGTCTCAGCCAACATCAGATCCTCTGCCCCCCGCGTGACAGGCATGAAGGAGACCTGTGTGATCACGCCTCCGTCAATGAGACTCTTGAAGTCGACAAAGCGCTCTGCTGCGAAGGACTGCAGACGCTCCATCGCCCGGATGCGCATAATCCGCAAGTTCTTGCGCCGACTAAGGACACTTATGCTCCCCTCTTCGTACTCAGGTGCCACTACCACTTCAGCATAGCGACTGGCGATGGCTTCGGCGGTGGCCCTGTCCACAGGGCGGTTCAGGGCGACACACCCACCGAAGGCAGCGATATGATCAGCGAGATCTGCTCGCTCATAGGCCTCAACCAGCGTCTCGGCCATCGCAACACCCGCGGGATTGTTGTGCTTCATAATCGCGGCCGCCGGACGATCGGGCAGATAACGCAAGATGTTCAATGCATTGTCGACATCGGTGAGATTGATCTTGCCCGGATGCTTGCCAAACTGGAGTAACTCCGCATCCGAGACCAAGTAGCGCCCAGGAGCGACGGTAGTGACATCGCCCAGTGTCAGGTTGCCATTGATGAGCCGGTAAAGCGCTGCCTCCTGACCTGGGTTCTCACCATAGCGCAGCCCCCGCCGCTCGCCATTGACCTCCCATGTCACCTTCTCGTAGATCAGGGTTGTGCGCTGGTCGTCGAAAACAAAAGTGATCTCCATCCGTGGTGGAAAGTGGTCCATCACAATCGTACGGTAAGCTTTCTTGAGATCCTGTGTCATGGTTATCTTGCTCCTCCCCCTTAGAAGATTCAGCCTCAGGGCTCCCCCAAGCCCTTGGCAATGGCTAGTGCAATGTATAGAGCTCTGCGACAACGTTCGGGTCCTGCTCCCCCAGATAGGCTGCGATCGCCGCATCGTAAGCCGCCGTGTGCGCGAAGGCCTTGCACGCATACGCGAAACGAGTCGCCAGATCGAGTGCGCCATTCCCGGCCTCTAGCTGACGCAGGAGCTCAGCATAATCATCCGGGTCTACAACTGGCACCACCCGCAGATAGTTCTTGGCGGCAGCCCGGAGCATACAGGGCCCTCCGATGTCAATATGGGCCCGGGCTTCCTCGACCGTCACTCCCTGGCGCGCGATGGTAGCCTCAAACGGATAGAGGTTCACGACAACCATGTCCAACGGGATTGCCCCCGTGCGCGCCATGTCAGCCTGATGCGCTTTGTTATATGTCTCGGTGAGTAACCCTAGATAGATCTTGAAATCAAGGGTCTTGACCAAGCCCCCCTGTGTCTCGGGCTGCCCCGTATAGTCCGAAATTTGGGTCACGTGGCTGCTCGCTTCGGTCTCACCGAGGATCTGCACTATAGCACGATACGTGCCCCCCGTGGAAAAGAACTGCACAGCCGGATTGATCCCAAGCAAACCAGGGATCAACTCCTCTAATCCCCGCTTATCGGACACGCTAACAAGAACACGCTCGATACGCACACAATCATCGACCTGGTTTACAATGTTGACCATCTTAGTTCCACCTATGTAGCGGATTTCGACGAATGGGGCCTACACCAGGGGCCAGGAGGGGACTGACCTCTCTCATCTGCACCAGTCGTTGGTCTCCGGCACGTTCACCACGAGTACTGCACATGGCACGTACTCAATCACACGCTCCGTGACCCTGCCCACCTGAGAGCGACGTGCCCCTCCCTGACTGGCCTTACCAATCACGATGAGATCTACTCCATACTCGCGGGCGACGCTCGCAATCTGGATATGGGGCACTCCGTAGCGCACCAAACGCGTGGGTTCCACTCCATAGTTCTGCGCCAGACGCGCGACCAACTCCAGACAACGCCACCCCTGTTCTTCCAGGTTGCGACGTATCACCTCTGGCGCTCCCTGAGAGATACTCGCCACCTCGTTGACCGTCCGATCATCCACAACGTAAAGAGCTACCACAGGCAACTGATGCAACGACGCCATCCGCACCGCCACCTGCGCAGCCTCCAGCGACGCGTTCGAACCGTCAACCGCCACAAGAATGCACGAGAAAGGGCTTAACCTCTCCCCATCGTGTCGAGACTCGACCGGCACTTCCATGAATCCCTCCTGGCACAACAACAGCCGTTTATGAACAGAGTGCCATCCACTCCCAGCC
Organism: uncultured Anaerolineales bacterium; assembly: GCA_964530185.1. Lineage (GTDB taxonomy): Bacteria > Chloroflexota > Anaerolineae > B4-G1 > SLSP01 > PWVB01. The sequence continues at coordinate 19,203 of CAZHBB010000031.1, read as the reverse complement.
CTACGTCAGGCTCCGGCGGCAGTCCCTCGCTCTCCATCAGAACGGAGAGCCTTCACCCGTTTCATGCGGAACAGGTCCTCGCGCTCTCGCTCCTCAAGCGCACTCTCAATCGTCCGCACGGCCTCCTCGTACGCCGGGATGAGGATGTGCTCCAGCGCGTTGACTCGCCGCTGTGTGGTCTGTAGATCACGCGCCAGCCGCCAAGTCGTCGTCAGGAGTTCGGCCAGCCGGGGTATCTCCACCAACACCTCACGAAACCGCCGGGCGGCATCATCCAACGCTACAGTCGTATTGCCTAGGCTGTAGGACAGATCGGGAGGGGCCCCTTGAGCTGTGATGGAGGGTACCACCACTCCCATAATACTATGAAGCGTGACATCCACCTCGATCGTTTTGTTCACAGACAGCGCGGCCCACTCAAGATGTTCGCGCCCCAACTCAAGCTGAGCGACTTGCAGCGCCTGATAGGCCTCAGCGAGCATCGGCCACACGCGAGCCTGCAGCTCAGTCGCCTCGTGTGAGACACGAAGCAGTTCTGTGATCAACACCTCCCGCTTGCGATCCAGGATATCATGGCCCTCTCGTGCAAAAGCCAACGCTCTTCGCACCGCCATCAGGTTACTACGAGTCGGCGCGATCTGCTGCAGATTCACTGACTCCTGGTCCTCCCCGATGTCGAATGATAATACTTCTCGATCTCCTCATCCCTCACACGGGTCAGTTCACTCCGTGGTAGCAGCGAGACCACCTCCCAACCAATGTCAAGCGTATCATCGATCGAACGCCTCTCTTCAGCACCCTGAGCGATGAAGCGCCGCTCGAAGGCTTCGCCAAACTTCAGATAGGCCTGGTCAACCGGGCTCAGCTCCTCCTCGCCAATGACCGAAGCCAAAGCCCGGGCGTTCTGTGCTGACGCGTAAGCCGCATAGAGCTGAGAGGCCAGATGTGGGTGGTCCGAGCGGGTGTACCCCTCACCAATGCCGTCCTTCATCAGCCGAGAAAGCGAAGGCAACACATTGACAGGCGGGTAGATACCCTGCTGGAACAGCTCTCGACTCAGGACGATCTGTCCTTCGGTGATGTAGCCAGTCAGATCCGGGACCGGATGCGTGATGTCATCATTGGGCATGGTGAGGATCGGCAACTGCGTGATGCTCCCTTCGTGATCCTTCAGACGACCTGTTCGCTCATAGAGCGAGGCCAAGTCACTGTACAGATAGCCTGGATACCCCTTTCGGCTGGGAATCTCCCCACGGGCGCTCGACACCTGGCGTAACGCTTCACAGTAATTCGTCATGTCCGTGAGGATCACCAACACGTGATGTCCACGATCAAACGCCAGGAACTCCGCCAGCGTCAACGCCACCCGTGGTGTGACGACGCGCTCGACTGCGGGGTCATCAGCGAGGTTGAGGAACATCGCCACTCGGTTAAGTGCTCCTGTACTGACAAACACCTCGTGGAAGAAATCCGCCACATCGTGGTTGACTCCCAGCGCTCCAAAGATGATCGCGAAGGACTGCGCGCTTTCAGATTCCTTTAACAGGTGCGACTGACGCACAATCTGCGCAGCGATCTGGTCGTGAGGCAAACCGCTGCCCGAGAAGATGGGCAGCTTCTGCCCTAAGACCAGGGTATTCATACCATCGATGGCAGAAATGCCCGTGATGATAGCCTCCTCGGGGTACAGACGTGCCGTCGGGTTGATGGGGACACCGTTCACGTCCCGCCAATCCTCCGGCAATGGTTGTGGCAGCCCATCAATTGGATCGCCCAAGCCATTAAAGACCCGCCCCAACATCTCCTCGGCCACAGGGATGCGCAGCGAATGCCCGGCGAACCTCACGTGGGTGTCAGAGATGGATAGGCCCGTCGTGCCCGCGAAGACTTCGATGACTGCGAAATCCTCCCCAACCTCCAGAACCCGTCCCCGACGGATACGACCTTGTCCGTCCACCACCTCCACGACCTCATCGAAACCGACGCCTGCTACCCCTTCGACCACGATGATCGGCCCCTCGACCCGGGCAATCCCTACAACCTCCTGCCCTTCAGTTTCAGTCGTAAGCATGTCGTCACTCATGAGTAGCTCCGTTCGAGTTCACTCACCTGGTCATCCAGCGTTTTGGCGATCTGGTCAAGGGCTCCCAAATCCTCATCGCGTACAGTGAGTTTGGCTCGCACCAACTGTCCCAAAACAGGGAGCCTGCGGATCAACATCATAGGACATCCCTTGCTCACCAGGCGCACCGCATGCTCATGGAAGGCCAGGATCAAGTCGAGGATCTTCACTTGCTTCTCCACGCTGGTATATGTATCCACAGGGTCTAGGGCATCCTGCTGCAGAAACCCCTCACGCAGTAAACGCGCAGTTTCCAGAATCAAACGCTGCTCATCGGGCAATGCATCGGCGCCGATCAACTGAGCGATCTGCTGCAGATGGTTCTCCCGTTGGAGGATCTCCAAGGCTCGCTCTCGCAAGGTGTACCATTCCCCATAGCCTCGCTCGACCCACCATCCTCTCATCTCATCCACATATTGGCTGTAGCTGCGCAGCCAATTCACAGCGGGGAAGTGTCGCTGAGAGGCAAGTTGCTTGTCCAGCGCCCATAGACAGCGCACAAACCGGCGAGTGTGCTGTGTCACTGGTTCCGAGAAATCCCCACCGGGAGGGCTTACAGCCCCGATCAGGCTCACCGAACCCATGTCCCCGTTCAGCGTGGTGACACGCCCGGCTCTCTCATAGAAGTCAGCCAACCGAGCCGGAAGATAGGCCGGAAACCCTTCTTCGGCGGGCATCTCCTCCAGGCGGCCAGATATCTCACGCAGCGCCTCCGCCCAGCGTGAGGTCGAGTCCGCCATCATGGCCACGTCATAGCCCATATCGCGATAGTATTCCGCCAGCGTCACTCCTGTGTAGATGCTGGCCTCGCGGGCCGCAACCGGCATGTTCGAAGTGTTAGCGATGAGGATCGTCCGCTCCATCAATGGACGCCCCGTCCGTGGGTCACGCAGATCGGGAAACTGCCGGAGCACGTCCGACATCTCATTGCCCCGCTCCCCGCACCCCACGTAGATGATCACATCAGCATCGCTCCATTTCGCGATCTGGTGCTGGAGCATGGTCTTGCCAGCGCCAAAGCCACCAGGCACCGCTGCCGTTCCCCCCTTACTGAGAGGGAAGAACGTGTCCAGCACCCGTTGACCGGTGACCAGAAGCTCGTTGGGCCGCAGCCGGACCTTGTAGGGTCGTGGCTGTCTCACCGGCCATCGCTGCAGCATGGTGATAGGATGCTCCCCCTCATTGTCAGTCACCCGGGCGATGACGTCCTCCAGCGTGTACTCCCCGGCAGGGGCAATCCAGGACAATTGACCAGACACCCCTATAGGCACCATAACACGATGTTCCACCAGCGGTGTCTCTGGCACCGATCCCAGAACGATCCCCCCGCTGACCGACACGCCAGCCTCAAGAGAGGGAGTAAAGGCCCATTTGGCACGCCGATACAACGGCGTCAGGTGAATGCCACGGCCTATGAAAGCCCCTGTCCGCATCTCCATCACAGGGAGGGGACGTTGAATACCATCGAAGATGCTCGACATAAGCCCTGGCCCCAACTCCACGGAAAGGGGGGACCCCGTACCGAAGACTGGCGCACCCGGACGCAATCCGGAGGTCTCCTCGTAGACCTGGATCGTCACGATCTCCTGGTTCAGGCCGATGACCTCGCCCACGAGGTGCTCTGAGCCAATCTCTACAACCTCATTCATGCCGACTCGAGCCGTAGCTCGGGCCCGCACGACAGGACCGTTAATCCAGGTAACTGTTCCGATCGGTGCCAACTGAATCTCTGACCCGATCATTGCGTCCCCCCAATTAACACTCGATAGACCAAAGGACGCAGCGCTGGACGCATGCGCTCCAATCGCGTGCCCAACGTGTTGTCGTAACGCAAGCGTCCGTCACCTGAGGTCACAACCACCCCTACACCGCCCCGAAGCATCTCCCCAAGCGTGAGCGAGATGCCGAGGTCCGTCGCGAGCTGATCAAGCACGCTTTTATCCACCAATCCAGCCGTGTATGCATCGGCATGGACAATCAGGATATCAACACCCGTGATGTGGGCTGCCGCATCAGCAATCAGACCTGGGACCAGGTTCGGATAGTCGTCAATAGCTTCGGGGTGACTGAGTTGCTCCGCCGCCTTTGCAAAGACCTCGTCGAGCAGAGCTTCTCGTTTCCGTGTGAGCAGCGCCCGTGCTTCAAGCTGTGCCGCTCCCATCGCCTGCTGTTTGAGCTCGGCGGCGTGCTGCTTTGCTGCATTCACCAACCGCTTTGCCTCCGCCTCTGCCTCTGCTCGAGCCGTGTCGAGAATGCGCCGCGCCTCAGCTTTTGCCGTGGCAAGCACATGTTGACGGTCACGCTCAGCCTCAGCCTTGACCGCCTCACGCAGCGTGTCCAGGTCCCGTGTGTTCATACTTTAACTCCGATGGTACGACGCAATATCTGCTGGATCGAGGGCCGACCAGGTACAGGCCCCCCAGGTCCCGGGATCTCAACCACCAAAGGTTGCTCACTCTCCATAATCAACTTATCGACCCTTGATCGATCCATTTCCGCCACATCGTCCGTGATCAACAAAATGCCCAAATCATCCCGAGCGAGTGCGCGATCCAGTGCACGAGAGAGGTCCTCGGCGCTCGTCACCACGTCCCCCCCCACACCGGTGAGGCCAAATCCCCAGACGGCGGATCCCGAACCAATGACCCAGACTTTCATACCTCATCCTATCTCAGAATGATGAAAGCGATCAGCAAACCATAAATGGCCACGCCCTCCGCCAACCCAACAAACAGAAGCGCACGGCCAAACATATCCGGTCGTTCTGCGATGACGCCCACCGCGGCCGCACCTACGGCACCCACTGCATAGCCCGCACCCAGCGCCCCTACCCCTACTGCAATCCCTGCACCCACATAGGCCATGGGGTCTTTGACGCTCACAGCCTGGGCCAAACCAGCAGCCTGCACCGCCTCAGGGGCAAAGAACCACACCGACCCCAACCCGAACAACGCCAGGGCCATAAGCAGATTGATTGTACTCAGCCCTACCACCGCACTCCGCGTTAGCTGCCAGGCAGGCGCCCAACGCCGCGCCAAATACGTAACGACCAATACGATAGGCAACAACCCCACGAAAACTAGTAGCAGAGTCCCCATTTTGGCTCGCCTCCTCTAGACATGGCTGAACTGCGTCTACGCCTGTTTGCTCTCCACCAAGCTAAGCGGTCGGTAACGCTCACCGCTCCCCTGAAAGAATCTACTGAAGAACTCGTAGTACTCCAGACGTAAAGTCTGGATGCCCACGATCATGCCCTCAAACCCAATCACTGCCACATTACCCAAAGCTACGACAATCCAATAGACCGCACCGTGCTGGACGTCTAACATCTCGGCTAACAGGAACACAACGAGGCTCAGGGCCCCGTGGGCCACCGCGAAGGCACCTACACGCACATAGGACAGCGTGTTACTGATCAAGCTCAAGATGATCTCAAAAAGCTCGAATCCCCCCTCAACCAAGGTCATCCCTAGGCCTTGCTCTTCAACGGACGAATTGGCATGTGTGAGTGACAAGAGCCATTCACGAAGGAACAGTAACACAGCACCCAGCCCAACCGTACTCAACAGGACTTCTCTCGAAAATGGGATCTGTACATTGAAGGCGCCAACCGCCAATCCAAGCAGAGCCCAGTAGAAGAGGAGGCCCACCAAACCATTACCATCCAAAATCAGCCTTCCCCACGCGTGTTGGATTCCCGCGTCGACCATATGCAGGATCATGCCCACGGAGAGCACTAAGGCTCCAAAGCCCACCGAGGTCATCAGAATAGTCGTGGTATCTTTCAACGGTTGCAGCCACAGGGCTGGCAACACATCTTCATAGCCAAAAACACTCCCGTAGAGAAATCCGAAAAAAGTAGCCACGACACCGCAGGCAATGACTATCCCTCCCCAACTCTTGAACGTGCGTAGTGCTTTGAGCTTGCCACTGCTGAGTAAGACACCGAGTGCCACCAGGAAAAGGCCGTGCCCGGCATCGCCAAACATCGCACCAAAGAGCAACGGAAACGTCAGCGCTACGAACGGTGTGGGGTCAAGTTCATTGTAGTTGGGATAGCCATAGATAGCTACCAGACGCTCAAAGAGCTTCAAGAACGGCGGGTTGTCGAACTCAAAGGGAGCCTCGTGCCGCTCGGCAGATGTCGGACGTCGCACCTCGAGCACGGTCTCCGGTGAAAGCTCCGCGAGCCGACGCCGCAGTACCTCAACCTTCCCCGCTGGGACCCAACCAGTGGCCAAATAGGTATAGCGGAACCGCTCATAATGGGCAATCGCCTGGACGATCGCCTGGCTTGCTTTGACACGCCATAGGAGATGGTGTAATCGACGGATACGTGTCTCGTGGATCCGCTGAATCGTCGCCTGCAGATCCTTGATCTGCTCCTTTGTGCGCAGGATGCTGGCATCCAATCCTTCAAGGGCGTCTTCCGGCTTACCGAAGGCTTCTGGGGGGAAGTCAAAGAGATTCAAGAACGCGCTGCGGGCGGCCCGCAGCAGAATATCCGTGTCACGCTTCAAGCCAAACAATGCCACTGTAGCCGTGCGATCATCCTGTCCTAGAACCTCCAGGACTGACGGGATCCTCTCCAAGCTCATTTGAAGGCGCTCGACATTATCGGACGGTATCGAGCCCAAAAACACATTCAGATAGCGCGTCTCTCGAAGTTCCTCCAGACTGAGATTTAACCCGAGCAGGGCTTTCACCTGACGCCGCGCCTGCTGAAGACGAGACAGACGCTTTTGAGCCTCGCGCAGTTGCGTCACCGGGGCTCTCGCCTCTTGCTCCAGAGTGTCGATGTCGCGCGACGCCACATCAGGCGAGATCAAGTGCAGTGGCTCCTTCGGGGCTCGCCCGACCTCCACTCCAAGCAACGTCATAAGGTCAAGGATGCGTTGAGCCAACATCCCGTAGGCGTTGGCGCGCTCGAGCCAGGTCGTAGAGGGGCCACCAGCGACTCCACTGGGCTCAATGAGGTGGAAGCAACGAAGTGTCGCCAACAACTCGGTAACCGCGACAACGTCTCGCTCCGGGATGACCAGCTCCACCTTACGCATGGGTCGTGATCGAAACATATCATCCTCCCCGGCGATTCTACCGGGCCTTCCCTGTACCGCTGATGATGGCAATCAAAGAAATCATCGGACACACCCTCAACCGACCGCTGCCGACATACTCTTGGGCATCAGAAGCAGCGGCTCAAATGACTCGCGGGCAAGCCCCATGGATTTGGCCTCGATGATCACGGTGAGATCCCTGATCTCGTACTCACTAAGCCAGACGTAGGCCAGAGGCAACCCAATATGGAAGGGCGAACCCACAAACATGCGTCGACATCGCCCGATGTGCAGCAACAGCAGGCTTTCCTCCAGCCGTTCAAGTCCCTCGCCAGTCTCCAACGAGGCCCCTCCCACCTGCGCCCTGACCTGTGGATAGACCCGAAAGACTACCTGATCCAGCGGCGCGCCATTGGCAATGGCCCGGATGTCGCGATCATGGACCTCATACCCCATGGGCAGCGTATAGTTGATGATCTCCTCCGATGACATGCGATGATATACGCGATATCGGATAGCCCACAGGAGGTTATCCACGTCCAGTGCCGTGCCCAACGTTACCAACGCCATTTTACGGTCGGACTGCGACAACCGGTGAATCACAGCCCACAGGGACCGGCGATAGAAGAGATCTAGAGCGGCCTCCAACGGAAACAGAGTCTGTTCCTCACTGAACCGCGGCAGGGCATGCACCAGGGTTCCGTAGTACGGGGTGGGCCTCAGAACCTCAATGGCTCGCGTTACGGTCCCAGCACGAACCATGGCCTCGAGCATGTCAACGTCGACCGAGATGTAACGAGCCATCGGGTAGAGTAGATGAAGCACTTGGTCCCAAGAGGCCCCTGCATAGACCCCGCGCAGGGCAACTTTCGCGTTGTCCACCTCGTAATGATGCCACAACTGACGGATGACCTCTCGAGCCCGAGGTGCGCTGAACCCAATGAGCTTGGCGTAGACATCAGCCAAATGCCAGCGGATCTGATACGCCGTGCGCCTGGGCGTTAAAAGCGAACGGTCAAGCTTAAGATAGGGGCCGTACGAAGACTTGATCAGCAGGTCCAGGAACGTGTCATAATCACGCGCCTGGATAAGGTTGAGCCACGCCTCCGGTGACAGAAGCTGGGCATATAAGGCCCGCGCCGTGGCCTGAATCGTCGCATACTCAGACACTGCTGTGAACGCAGTCATCGGCTCTCAGGCACGGCCCAGCACGCGATCTACCACCAGCTTAACAGCCGCGTCAAAATGGCTCCTGGCCTGCTCCTCGAGATGGGTTGCCTGTTCCTGCGCTTCAGCAAGAAGCCTGGCCCTCTCCCGTTCCACTTCGGCTTTGGCTGCCACGATAATCTGGTCGGCTTCTGCGCGGGCCTCAGCGATCGTTTTCTTGCGTAGCTCGGCAGCTTGCTCTCTGGCCTGGGCAACGATGGCCTCCGCTTCACGCCGCGCCTGTTCATAGGCCAACGCAGCCTGCCGCTCGATCATCAGGATGGCCTCGATCGTTTCGTGCGTCATAAGCCTTCTCTCTCCCCTCACCATCTCGTGTCCTGGGCAGCACAGCACGTCCTTGGCGCGTGTTGCAGGGCAGCATCGTCTGCATTCTAGCGCCGACTCTATCAAATGCAAGTGCCACTCATCCAAACCCCACATCGGTACCCCGTTGCATTTGCGATTGCTATGGGGATACCTATACTCACTTCCTGAGATGGTCTGACAGGAGACGAACGGCGTGGGCAACATAACGGTTCTGCTCAATCCCTCGGATAACGTAGCAGTGGCCCAGCGGGACCTGGGAACTGATGAGACCATCAGCGTACAGATCGAGGATACCACGTATATCATAACACTACGCGAGGACATAACGTTCAGCCACAAGTCCGCTCTACATAATATCAAAGAGGGAGAGGAGATTCTCAAATACGGCCTGCCCCGCTGTCGCAGCCAGCAAACCCATCAGGCCAGAAACCCATGACACACTACGAGGCTTAGTCATGACACCCTATGAATCAGACGGTCCTAGTTCACCGTTGTTCCGCCCTCTGAAGCTCGAGGGCAATGTCACATGGGAGCAACTGACGTGCCCACCACTCTCTGAGGGTATGGAGCAGGCGCTAGCCAATGCACCCCGGGGAACAGGTGTCAGTTGGGGCATCCCGTTCTCTATTGAGCACCCTATCCTCCTGACCACCCGGCAACATACTCTGCGCATCGAACCATGCCGTGCACGTTGGCTCGTCTTCATGCACACTTCTGACCTGCGAGTACTTCCCACTGATGCGCATGGTCTGATCCATCCGATGCGAGGACAGGGCATGCTCAATGAACACGCAGCGACCTACGTAATCTTGTACGAGGACGGAACCGAAGTTCGGGCAGAGGTGCGGCGGCGGCATCAGATAGGCTCGTTCCAGCGCATTTGGGGCGAGAACTGCTTTCAAGCTGTTGCCCACCACAAACCCTTTCCCGTCCGGGCCGCTCACGAACAGATGAGACCTGGCTGGGGACACAGCCAGACACGTGTCGCTCAACCCGATGCTGGCCCCTGGATCAACTGGCTCTGGGCATGGGAGAACCCCCGCCCGGAAGCCACAATCGTTGGTCTGCGCCTCGAACCAGTAAGCGGAGTGGTACTCGTTTCTGCGCTCTCTGCTGGGGATGTCCTTGAGCATCCACTGCGCTGGCGGGCGCGTCGCAAGGCATTGCTCACGCTGCCCGAGGGACAGACCTTTCAACCTGAGCTAGACGAGCACGGCTGCCTGGCTCAGCTCCAGCTCGATTTGGGCCAGGTGATTTCGGCGCAGCCTCGTCTACAGTACCCTGAGGCCGATTGGGAGACCAGCTACAACAATCAGCTTCCGCTACGCAGCGAGCGAGAGGTTATTGTCGAATACACCTCTCATCCCGAGGCTTGCTTCCATCTGACAACGTCGGGACGTAGCGCACCAGGAGTGATCCCGGTGGCGCAGGTAGAAGGCAGGCTTTCCGGGGCAACGTTGAAACCCATCCCACCGGCGCGGCAGCGAGTGACGTTGCGCGTCATCGAGCGCACCACGGGCGCTACAGTGCCGGTCAAGCTCCACGTTCACGGGACGGCTGGCGAGTATCTAGCGCCGCTGGACCGACACCGGATCGTGAACCCCTCCTGGTTCGAGGATTACAGCGTGGACTTCGCACACCAAGGTCTCCATCAGTGCACATATATCCCAGGGGAGACACGAATTGACCTCCCCTTAGGCCGCGTCTACATCGAGGTCTCAAAGGGGTTTGAGATCCGACCGGTGCGCAAGGTCGTCAACGTCACGCCAGAGACAGAGGAGATCACTATCGAGATCGAGCGAGTGCTGCCGTGGCGCGCCCGCGGCTGGGTCACCGCCGACACACACGTGCACTTCCTCTCACCGATGTCAGCTCGCCTTGAGGGTGCCGCTGAAGGCGTCAATATTGTCAACCTGTTGGCCAGCCAATGGGGAGAGCTGATGACCAACGTGGGAGATTTCGATGGACAGACGACTTGGGGTTCCAGGGAGGCAGGAGGCGACGGAGAATATATGGTGCGGGTAGGCACCGAAAACCGCCAGCACGTCCTGGGGCACATCTCACTGCTGGGCTATCGGGGGCGCATCATTGCACCCATGACCACCGGTGGGCCCGATGAGTCAGCGCTGGGTGATCCGATTGAGATCCTGCTGACCGAATGGGCGCGCCAATGTCACCTCCAGGGAGGCCTCGTTGTGCTGCCACACTTTCCCAACCCTCGCGCAGAACATGCTGCCAGCATCATCAGCGGTGACATCGATGCGCTGGAGATGACTTCATGGGGTGACCTATACGGAGGCATCAACCCATACTCGCTCTCGGACTGGTACCGCTATCTGAACTGCGGCTATATGGTCGCCGCCGTGGGAGGTACCGATAAGATGTCGGCTGCCACGGCTGTCGGAACTGTGCGCACCTATGCCCGCATTCCGCCCGACCAACCGTTTACCTATGAGGCTTGGATGGACGCGGTGCGACGCGCGGAGACATTCGTCACATACGGTCCGCTGCTCGAGTTTTCCGTCGATGGCCATCCCATGGGGAGTCGCCTTCAGATGGGCCACGGTGGCGGGACAGTAGACGTGGTCTGGGAGGTCGCAAGTGTAACCGTTCCCATGTCAAGGGTAGAGTTGATCGTCAACGGTGAGATCCGCGAGAGCTTAGCCGTTGACCCAACCCATGACAGAGGATACTGGAGCGTACCGGTCCAACACAGCGCTTGGCTCGCGCTGCTCGTGCGCGGCCACTATCCAGATAAGCCGGAGATCATTGCAGCCCATAGCTCTCCGGTCATGATAGATGTGACAGGCTCACAGCTACTCGCCGCGGCAGATGCCGTCACCATCCTGGAGCAGATCGAAGGTGCATTGGCCTACCTCGACACCATCGGCACCCGGGCTGAGGACCGCGCCTACAAGCGCATGCGGTTGGTGTTGGAGGCAGCCCACCGCACACTCCACAATCGGATGCATCAGCTCGGCTACTATCACGACCACACGCCCCTGGCTGATCACCCAGCACACCACACTGACGCCTGAAGGAGGAGCCCACCCTACAACAATGGAAGACACCCAAGCTGTGATCGAGATCTTGAAGCATGCCGGGCAACTTGCCCTAAGTTACTTTCGCAAGGTCGTGCCAGAATGGAAACGGGATCTCACATATGTCACCGAGGCTGACCTGGCAGTGCAAGGATACATCCAAGAGGCGCTCGCGAAGCACTTTCCGGGCGACGGTATCCTCGCTGAGGAAAATGGGTTGAAGGCAGCACCAGACGCTGGCTCCCGCATATGGGTTGTAGACCCCATCGACGGCACGGCCGCTTTTGCTGCAGGTCTCCCTATCTGGGGGCCAGGCATCGCGCTCTTCGAGGAAGGCGAGCTGGTCGCAGGCTACTTCTATGCGCCAGCCGTGGGTGACCTGTTCTACACCACCAGATCTGGCAAGGTGCTGCGGAACGGCCATCCCACCCGACTGCGTCAGCCCGTCCCTTTCCACCGGGAGACCTCGCTCCTGGTTGCCTCGCGGCTGCACCGCAACTATCACATTGACCCTGGTTTCCCAGGGAAGCTCCGCAACCTGGGGTCATCGATCGCTCACCTCTGCTACCTCGCGACGGGGTGTGCAGACGCAGCGCTCATGGAGCGTGTATATGTATGGGACATCGCGCCCGGCCTGGCAATGCTCCAACACAACGGGGGCATACTCGTCTATCTAGACGGAACCCCCGTGCAGATTTCCGACTTGCTGCAAGGGCAACGGGCACCTCAGCCCATGCTGGCGGGCCATCCAAAAACCATCGCAGCCCTGGCGCCCCTGATCCAATACGTCAACTCCCCTAAGGACAGAGAGACAGAACAAGCTTCATTGAGCCTCGGTTCTGATTCGGTCAGAGGCTATGCCCCACCCCGTCAAACCAAGAGTGGGGCGTAGAGATAGAGGAGACAAATCCTTTCCGCAATTTCCGGAGGTAAACGATATGACCGTTGCTGACACCGTAAAGGAGTTCCTCGCCACCTGGATTGACGAGCATGCAGAACTGATCACCGACATCCATCAGCAGGCCTGGGAATTCGCAGAGGTAGGGCTGCGGGAGATTCGCACGAGCCACCTCCTGGCCGACACCCTGGAGGCCGCGGGTTTCACGGTGGAACACGGCGTAGCCGGCATGCCTACGGCTTTCGTGGCCACCTACGGTGAAGGACGGCCAGTGATAGGGCTGATGGGCGAGCTGGATGCGCTCCCTGGACTGTCGCAGGAAGCGGTCCCTTACCGCCAGCCCAGAGTCGAGGGAGGACCAGGCCATGGCTGCGGCCACTGTGGTTACGCTGCCACAGCAATAGGCGCTGCGCTGGCGCTCAAAGCCGCGTTTGACCGCTTCGGGCTGCCCGGCACCATCAAGGTCTTTGGATGTCCGGCCGAGGAAACGTTGGTGGGAAAGGTCTTCATGGTGCGTGATGGGATCTTTGACGGCCTTGATGCCTGTCTGGGGCATCATCCCGGTGCGGCCAATACAGTCTTTCTTGGAAGCAGCCACGCAATGAACTCAGTGAAGTTCGAATTCTTCGGGAGGGCCAGTCACGCGGGTGGCGCACCGGAACAAGGCATCAGTGCTCTGGATGCCGTCGAGCTTATGAACGTTGGCGTGAACTACATGCGCGAGCACGTAGTCCAGGAGACCAGGATGCACTATGTCATTGAGGCCGGAGGTCACGAGCCCAATATCGTGCCCGATTACGCACGGAGTTGGTACTACATTCGGGCCCCCACCCGGGAGCTTGTCGAACAGTACTATCAATGGGTCCTTCGCATTGCTGATGGCGCGGACCTGATGGCGCGCACGACGCACAAAGTGCGCTTTCTCACCGGCGCACACGAGATCATTCCCAACCGACCTCTAGCGGAATTAGTTGTAGCCAACATGCGGGGCATTGGCTCTCCCGCCTATTCGAAAGAGGAACTTGAGTTCGCTGCAGCGCTGGGAAGGACGATCTCAACGGAGGAGAAACGGGCGGCCCTGCAAAAGAGCAAACTCCCCGATGCCATGAGTCTCCAGGAAGTAGATTTGAACCAGCGTATCTATGACCCCTACGGTGAGGGCGAGCAAGGGGGTGGTGGATCAACGGATGTGGCAGAGGTCTCCTGGGTCACCCCCACAGTGGAGTTCAACACAACGTGTTTCGTGGTAGGCATCCCCGGACACTCGTGGCAGAATGTCGCCGTATGCGGGACGTCTATCGCGCACAAGTCCACATTGTTCGCAGCCAAGGCAATGGCCGCGACGACCCTGGATCTGCTGACCGACCCCGAAGCGCTGCAGCGCGTGCGCGACGATTGGCGGCAACGACGGGCAGGTCGTGAGTATCGATCGCCGCTGCCGTCAGATCTAAAGCCGCCCCTTGACCAGTGGGAGCCACAGCCCGAGACTTAGAGTACTAAGGTAAGGATGCTAGCCTATGATACCGGAGAGGGAAAGCACACTACCCCAGATCCAGATGGGGGACTATCGTGTGTCCCGCCTGATCCTGGGTGCCAACCCCATCAACGGCGGATCACACTTATCCCGCTTTGTCGACCGACAGATGAAACGCTACTTTACCCCAGAACGTGTGCAGGAGCTGCTGGCACAGTGCGAGGCCGCAGGCATCAACACCTGGCAGTCCGGCCCTGTCAATCTGGAGGCCTACACGTTCTACGTACAGCAAGGTGGGCACATGCAGTATATCGCGCTGGCCCACGACAGCCCAGACGATCCCCAAATGCTGCAGCGATTGGCAGCCGCGGGCTCCATTGGCATCGCCCATCACGGAGAGGTCACCGATATCTTCTGGCGAGAAGGGAAACTGGAGAAGGTCCGGGAATACTGTCAACGCATCCGCGACACTGGCGTCCTGGTCGGTGTCTCCACCCATATTCCTGACGTGGTGGATGCCATTGAGTCGCAGGGATGGGACGTCGATTTCTACATGTGCTGCGTCTACGAACGTCACCGCACACGGGAACAGCTCCGTGCGCTTCTGGGTGATGTACCACTACCCCCCAAGGAAGTCTACCTGGAGGGGGATCCACCCCGCATGTTCCGCGTCATGCAGACTACCGACAAGCCCTGCTTGGCGTTCAAGATCCTGGCTGCTGGTCGCCTCTGCGACCGACAGGAGTGGGTTGAGGCTGCATTTGAGATGACCTTCCGCCACATCAAACCTAACGATGCGGTAATTGTAGGTATGTACCCAGAGTATGAGGACCAGGTGGCGCTAAACGCATCATACGTACGTCGCTTCAGCCACCTCAGTGTAAGACAGTAGCAGTGTCAGCAAAGTAACAACAAACAACGAGAAGTATGGAGGAAACAGCCATGGCCAAGACGTATCGAGTAGGCGTGATCGGATTCGCCCACATGCATGTTAACAGCTTGATCGATGCCTTCGACGCACTGCCCAACGTTACTTGGGTCGCCTGTGCCGACACGGTGCCCGACATCCCATCACGTTCTACAGAACCGGCGACGCGCACCGCCAACCTGAAGCGGGCTCACGAAAAGACAGGGATTCCGAGGACCTACGACGACTACCACGAGATGCTTGACAAAGAGCAGATGGACATCGTCATCTTCTGTCCCGAGAATGCGCGCCATGCGGAGGTGGCAGAGGCCATTGCTGCCCACGGTATGCACATGGTGACCGAAAAGCCCATGGCAGCCAACCTCTCTCAGGCCCTGCGCATGGCCCGCGCGGCCCGCGCCTATAACGTCGAGTTGATGGTGAACTGGCCCACGACATGGCAGCCCGCCATCCGTAAGATGAAAGCCCTGCTCGACGAAGGCATCATCGGCGACATCCTTGAGGTCAAGTGGCGCAACGGCGCCTCAATGGGCCCGCTGGCTTACGGACAACAGATCACAGATGCAGAGAAGGGCGCTGAGTGGTGGCATCAAACAGCGCCAGGAGGCGGTGCTTTGCTCGACTACTGTTGTTATGGTGCATGTCTGGCGCGTTGGTTCATCGGTGAGCCCGCGACAGCCGCGCTTGGCGTGCGGGCAAACCTGGCCTCTCACTACGGAGACGCCGATGATAATGCTGTCATCACAGTGCGCTTTCCACACGCCCTGGCCATCCTGGAGGGTAGCTGGACCACCTGGCACATCGGTGTGCCAACCGGGCCCATCGTCTACGGCACCCACGGAACCCTGGTGATCAACACCCGCATGGGTGAGCACGACAGACGTCAGACAGTCGTGGAAGTCTACACTTCACGCGGCTACGGCCCACCCGATGCCGTCTATGAGGGCGACCCCCTGCCTGAGGATCAGGACACCCCTGCCAAAGCCTTTATCCACCACCTGGAAACCGGAGCCCCGCTCCACCCCACGCTTCAGGTGCAGCACAACCTCGAGGCCATGGCCATTCTGGATGCCGGCATACGGTCCGCACAGAGTGGCAAGTTGGAACTGGTGGACGACGCCACGTGGTGTATAGGATAGCCTCACGTCGATCATGACCAACTACACAGAAATCGGAGGCAATGATGGTTAACTTTCCTGAGCTTACAGAGAGCCAACGCCTGGAGCGTCTGATCCCCCCAGAGGGGCACCTTCACATGGTGTTGGACACCGATACCTACAATGAGGTCGATGACCAGTTTGCCGTGGTCTACGCCCTGCTCTCACCCGAGAAGATCACCGTCGAAGCGCTATACGCGGCGCCGTTTTACAATAGCCGTTCCAGTGGCCCTGCCGACGGAATGGAAAGGAGCTACCAGGAGATCCTGCGCCTGGTGGATCGCCTGGGCATAGCACCAGACGGGCTCGTGTTTCGGGGCTCTACGCGCTACCTTGGGGAAGCATCAAAGCCCGTCGAAAGCGATGCCGCCCATGATCTGATCCGCAGGGCCATGGCCCGCACCCCAGATGAGGCACCACTCTACGTGGCGGCGATCGGGGCCATCACAAATGTCGCCTCCGCCATCCTCTTGGAGCCCCGTATCATCGAACGTATCGTCGTGGTCTGGCTTGGGGGTCATGCACTCCACTGGCCAGATACCAAGGAGTTCAACCTATGGCAGGATCCTGCGGCGGCTCGGGTCGTCCTTGATTGTGGCGTACCTCTGGTCCAAATCCCCGTTATGGGCGTATGTTCCCACCTCCACACCACCATCCCCGAGCTTGAACGCTACGTCGCGGGCCGTGGGGCCATCGGCGACTATCTTGCCGAAACGGTCAAGAGCTATCACGCAGACCATTTCGCGTGGTCGAAGGTCATCTGGGATATCTCGACAATCGCCTTTCTGCTCAACGAGACATGGACACCCACTCACTTAGTTCACAGTCCTATCCTGACCGACCAGGGTACCTGGAGCTTCGACAAAAGCCGCCACCTGATCCGTAGCGCGTTCTATGTGCATCGGGATCCCATTTTCCGCGACCTATTCACGAAACTGGCACAACACGCACAGCATCGGCCATGAGAGCCGCAACGTAGAGGCTAGGGGGAGTCTATCAAGGAGTAGCCTATGACCAAACCCAACGCCATGACGCTCAGGAGTTATGCAGAGCTCTACCGCGATGCACTGTTGGAGGATGTCATCCCCTTCTGGATACGCCATTCGCCAGACTATGCACACGGTGGTTATTTCACCTGCCTCGAACGTGACGGTACAGTCTTTGACACTGACAAGTTCGTATGGTTGCAGGCGCGTCAGGTATGGATGTTCTCCTTGCTTTACAACCGACTGGAGCCTAAAGATGATTGGCTGACCATGGCCCGGCTAGGGGCCACTTTCCTCCGCGCCCATGGCATGGACGCGGAGGGGAACTGGTATTTCGCTCTGACCCAGGAGGGAGCGCCCCTCGTCCAGCCTTATAACATCTTCTCCGACTGCTTCGCCGCTATGGCCTTTGGCCAGTACAGCCTGGCAGCCCACGATGACCAGGCGGCCACATTGGCTGTACGCACCTATCACAACATACTCAGGCGGCAAGAGAACCCCAAGGGTATCTACAACAAACGGGTCCCGGGTACTCGTCCCCTCAAAGGATTTGCCCTGCCCATGATCCTCACCAACCTCACTCTAGAGCTGGAGGGCCTGCTGCCAGATCATGTCGTCAGCCAGCAGGTGGAGCGATGTGTAGATGAGGTCATGGGGTGCTTCCTCGACCGCGACCGGGGGCTCATCTTTGAATATGTAGCCCCCGACGGTAGCCATGTCGACTGTTTCGATGGCCGTCTGCTCATCCCCGGCCACGGCTTGGAGGCCATGGCCTTCGTAATCGACGTCGCCCGTCGTACAGGGGATACTGACCTGACCTCACAAGCCACGCAGGCCATCCTCCGCACCCTTGACTACGCATGGGACACCGACTACGGAGGCCTGTACTACTTCATGGACGCCCATGGCCATCCCCCTCAGCAACTTGAGTGGAGCCAGAAGCTGTGGTGGGTCCATCTGGAGGCTCTGGTAGCCCTTATCCTCGCTTACCGCGAGACTAAGTGCGACGCCTGCTGGGATTGGTTCCAGCGCATCCACGATTACGCGTGGCCACGCTTTGCCGATCCAGAGTTCGGAGAGTGGTACGGATACCTGACGCGACAGGGTGATGTGCTCATGCCGCTCAAGGGTGGCAAATGGAAAGGCTGCTTCCACGTGCCACGCGCGCTCTATCGGTGTTGGCAGGAGTTGGCAGCGGAGGCTGACTATACCATATAGAGCTCGACACAGACACTCCGCCGTGGATTCAGCATTGGTGGCAGAGATCGCAGGAGATCTCCGACAGTTAGGCGTGCGTCCGGGAGGTGTGCTCCTGGTTCATAGCTCGCTTAGCTCTCTGGGCTACGTACCTGGAGGTCCCGAGACAGTGATTCGAGCGCTGCTGGAAGCTCTCGGCCCAGGGGGCACTCTCCTGATGCCAGCCCTGAGCTATCTACACGTGACCCGGAAGCAGCCGCTATTCGACGTACGCACGACGCCCTCCAACGTTGGCGCCATCCCCGAGGCCTTTCGACTGCGGTGGGGCACATACCGCAGCATCCACCCCACCCATTCAGTGTGTGCATTGGGACCGCTGACCCAGCATCTGCTTGAGCATCACACAGAGGACGACACACCCTGTGGTCCCCATTCGCCCTTCAGCCTGCTACCCGAGGTCCAAGGGCAGATCCTGATGCTGGGTTGCGGGCTGCGTCCCAACACCTCAATGCATGGCATCGAAGAACGTGTCGTTCCTCCCTACCTGTTCGCGCCCCCCACCACCTACGTGATCACCGATTATCATGGGGTCACGTATGAA
Organism: uncultured Anaerolineales bacterium; assembly: GCA_964530185.1. GTDB lineage: Bacteria > Chloroflexota > Anaerolineae > B4-G1 > SLSP01 > PWVB01. The sequence goes on along the minus strand of CAZHBB010000031.1, from coordinate 209 downwards.
AAGACCTATACCCCGCACAGCTTCCGGGGCTGGGAGCAACGCTACGATCGCGTCGCTGCGTTGCTCTCCCCTCCCGCCTTGCGGACGGGACACGTGCTCAAAGCGACCTGCCACCTGCTGGAGGCCGAGGCCCTCTGGGAAAGGGCGTTGTCTGCGTTGCAGCGGAACCCCCTAGCCTTCGTAGAGCCGCTTCAATCTGCAACTTGAAC
>CAZHBB010000030.1:26436-33788 GCA_964530185.1 uncultured Anaerolineales bacterium | reverse complement strand
CCGATCATCCGGATGTCACCTGCATCGAGCTGCATGGCCTCATTGGTGTCGGTGATCGTCCCCGGATAGACCCACAGATCAGGATCGACAGGACCGCTGGCGGCCAACTCGATGACAGCCACCTGGTCAGGAGTGATTACAGTCTGCGCCGAGAGCGTCGTCAGCTCGGAGTAGGGACGCGCAGCGAAGAAGAAGGGCACACGCAGCGTCTCCTCAGGCGCCATCAGACGGGCAGTACTGGCCTGCACGGTAGCCTGTGTCACCCCATAGTTCCCCTGCAGCCAGAGCGGGAAATACAGGCGATAGAGGCGTGGCGTGAGCACCAGATACCCGAAGACCTCCTCGGTGGCCCAGTAATTTGTGGGGACACTGGTCATGTCGAAGGTGAAGACCACGTCGAAGGTTGCCGTGGACTCCGGCGGCACCGTGATCTCAGCAGGTAGCGACACGTCCACCGGCGTCAGAGAATCAGGTTGCAGCTCCCAGCTCAGATCGAAGGTATGAGCAATGGTGTCTGCGTTCTCCACGCTGACCGTCCGCGACATCACCACAGTATCTTCCCCGGTGACCAACAGATCACTGATGCTGACCAGGGCCTTATCCCCCACCACCACAACTGGCGTATCCGCTGCCCGACGGGCATCCACACGTCCAGCTCCCTGTCGCGGAATGGGCGACCCATCGACCAGATCAACCGCCGTGTTCATGAGCACCGCCTTGATCTGTTCGGATGTCCAATCCGGATGTGCCTGGGCGACCAACGCCGCCACGCCTGCCACATGAGGTGCCGCCATGGAGGTCCCGTTGAAGCTGACACCACCTGTCCCAGACCCCATGTCAGCGGCAAAGATCGCCACACCAGGGGCCGACACCTCCGGCTTGAGCTTAGAATCAAAGCCGCGCGGACCGCGCGAGGAGAAGCTCCCGATGCTGTCAGCGGGCACATAGCGGTTCTCCACCATCTTGACATCATCCTCGGCATCGATCACCACTTCCTGCCCATTGACGGTGACCAGATTCACGCCATCATCATGCGCGATGAAAGCCGCAGGGATGGCATTGGGATCACCACTGTCAGCCATCGTGACCAGCTCATTACCACCACTGGCGTGATTGAAGATGACAGCCGCAATAGCACCAAGCTGCTCGGCGTTGTAAGCCTTGAGGGAGAAAGCACACCCACCCCGCTGGATCAGAGCGACCTTGCCTGTCAGCTCATCCCCGTTCCATCCCGAAATGTCACACAGAGTATCCGTTGTCGTGTAAGCGCCGACGTAGGCGAGAGGACCCTTGACCGAAGAGGTAAAGTGCGCTTCAGTCTCATCAAAGGCATTGGGCTGGTAGATGATGTTGGTGAGGGTCATCGCCGTGGAGCCCACGACGTTGATGGTGGGGGCCGTGGCATAGCCCGTGGTGCTGGCGGCCACCGAGATAGCGGAGTCGGCCGTCGACGGCGAGCCGACGATGTACGGGACGTCTGCTGCGTTGCCCGCCGAGGTCACCACGACAATGCCCGCGGCAGAGGCGTTATTGGTGGCTACGATATCGGGATCCAGAGGATCGTCGGGACCGTAATCCGATCCCAGCGACATATTGATCACCTGCGGATAACCGTACAGCAGGTAGCTGTACGTGGCCGCATCGATCGCCGACATCGTCAGGTTGGTGGACCCGGCCTTGCCAAAGACTTTGAGGGCGATGAGCTTGGCCGCAGGGGCTACACCGGTCATCACATCGCCAGCCGCGATGCCGGCCGCGATGGAGGCCACATGGGTACCATGGCCATACTCATCGAGAGGGTCCTTATCAGGGGTAGGGATCGGTGGGCCATAGGTACCGCTGGCGTCGTAATCCGTTCCTGCGAAGTCATACCCGCCAATCACCTTGGCGGTCGGGAAAGTCCCAGGCTCGATGATGTCCGGGTCGTTGCCTGCATAGTCCGCAGGATCCCCGCTGCCTCCGAAGGCCGCATGCGTATAGTCAATCCCCGTATCGATGACGGCAATGGTCACGCCATCGCCGTCAAAGCCCAGCTCCTCCCAGGCCTCTGTGGCGCCGATCAGCGGCACGCTGGCACCCAACGCAGGCACATGCTCAGGGGCTCGATAGACCCCTACCACATGAGGGATCGCACGCAGCGCCGCCAGATCCTTGGCGGGCACCTGAACCATGAGGCCATTGTAGGCCGCCGTGTAATGGGCCACCACCGTCGCGCTGGTGGGCAGGGCCTGTTCGACCTCCGCCTGGATCTCCATCAGGCCCGATTGATACAGCCTCAGGGTCTCGGCCTGCACTGACTGACCGGCCGCCTTCTGCTGCGCATAGTAGGTGGCCATAGGCGCCCGGTCAAGCTCCAACACGACCATGACCGGCTTGTCGACAAAGTCGCGCAGTGCCGCAGGCACTTGACCCGTGAGCTCAACGAACTCATCAATGCTCATACCACCCTCGAACATCGCCAGCACCTCTGGGGACACGGGACGGGCCCGGCTGACCGGGCTCGCATGCCCGGGATCAAAGGGACCGGAGGGTGCTGCCAGAGACACTGAGGGTAACGCCAACGCCAGGACAACCAAAAGCATCAACCAACGAAGCTTTCTCATAGACAATCCTCCTCACAGATAGAACCCACAAAAACAGTAAAAAGCACCAACCCCATCTCCACTCTATAGTGTACTACACACCTCCTCAAAACACGCTAAGGACATCCTCTCCATGAAGTCAAGGTGCCTCTAGCTTAGCGAAAGAAGATATGATTGTCAAATGCCTATCCAGCCGCAGTTGCTCGTCCACCCAAGTGACTGTCCCATAGACGGTTGGCGAAACAGGGGAGAGGGAGAGAGACGAAGAGGTTAGCCAGTTGAGCAGGGCTCAAGCAGCGCACAGGTGGAACATAGCCTGGAGGCCAGCCAGCGATTTGTAACCCCGGACAGCATAGCTGCGCACTCTGAGGCGTCCGATAGTGCGCTCTGTCCCATTGGGTGACTGTCACCTCTGTCACGGCCTTTGCCGCGGGCCACCACCGCAAGCGACGACCGACGTACTCCTTCCCCCCATCGGGGTGACAGTCACCGCCTCTCCCTCACCACTCTTGTGACAGTCTCTCCACTCTCAAAGACAGGTTGCCATTTCCGCGAGATTATAGTATAATTCTGGACGATAGGCGCGGGCTTAGTTCAGCGGTAGAATGTCTCCTTGCCAAGGAGAAGGTCAAGGGTTCGAATCCCTTAGCCCGCTCTCGGCGACGTAGCCAAGTGGTAAGGCAGGGCTCTGCAAAAGCCTTATTCGTCGGTTCGATTCCGACCGTCGCCTTCATGGTCTGAACAACGAACTCAAGCCGGGCATCGCAGGATGCCCGGTTGCTCTAGTGGAGGAAGGGGAAGCACACGGGGCGGTGGCGAAACTGGCAGACGCAGTGGACTTAAAATCCTCCGCTCGCGAGAGCGTGTGGGTTCGAATCCCACCCGCCCTACCTGGAAGGAAAGCCTAGCACACGAGAGCACACGAGATCGACAAACCGGAAACCAGTGAAACAGCGGCGCGCCCCGAGTAGGGCGCGCCGCTGTTGTGACAGGTCCGTAGTGTGGCCGCCCAACAGCTAGGGCTCCAGGAAACGCGCCATGACTTCCTCCTCCAGCCGCTGTCGCACGTAGGCCAGCGGCATCCGCTCGACCACGGGCCGGATGAACCCCTGCACGATAAGCCGCTCAGCCTCCTCTGAAGGCAACCCGCGCGCCTGGAGATAGAACTGCTGTTCCGGGTCAATGCGTGAGATTGTGGCGCCATGGCTGCATCGCACATCGTGGGCCAGGATCTCCAGCCCCGGTATCGCGTTAACACGGGCGTCATCAAGCAACAGGTTGTGATTGGCCTGGTACCCCTGCGTCCCTCCATTGGCACTCGGCTCCACGCGGATCATGCCATAGAAGACCGTACGCGCCCGGTCGCGTAGCACGTTTCGATAGAGCAGGTCACTGTAGGTCTCAGGCGCAGCGTGGTATTGGTAGGTGCTTTGATCCAGATGCTGCGTCCCACGCATGAAACTGAAGCCTGCCATAACAGAGCGCGCACCCCGTTCCAACAGGTTGCTCCGAATGAAGTCCTTGGTGCTCCGTCCCCCCATCGAGCCAGTGACCCACACCAGGTTTGCCGCCTCGGCCACCTGTGCCTCCTGCACCGTCACTGAGGCGCGACGCTCTCCCCAGTGCTGCAGGCTGACATACCGCACCCAGGCCCCAGGCTCAGCGTAGATCTCTACCACTTCGGCGTTCAACTCGTCCTGTCGGTCCAACGAGACACGATCCTGGATCAGGGTCACCCGGCTCCCCCGCTCCGCGATCAGTAGGGTGTGGTGGAGCCCGGTACCCCCAAGGTCATCGTAGGCCACCAACGACTGAAGCGGGCGGGCCACCTGGACGCCGGCTGGCACATAGACAAAGGTCCCACCATGCCACAGGGCACTGTGCAGCGCAGTGAAACGATTGAAATCCGGACGAGTGGTGACGCCTCTCATCCAGTAGCGCTGGATCAACTCCCCGTGGGTCTGAAGCGCGTAATGCAGGCCCTCCAGCACCACCCCCTTGCGCGCATCACCCCGACGCATGGTCGCGTAAGTTCGGGCCCCGTTACAGTGGATCAGCATGCCAGAGACCTGTTCCGCGGGTGCCAGTTTATAGTTCCAGCAGGGCGGGATGTCATAGATACCATCGATCTCGCGCTCCGACAGGAGCAGGCGCGGCGTATCCAGCGGATAGCCCCTCAGACGAGTGCGGCGCCAGGCCTCTTCCCTCTGTCCCGGCCAGTCCATCGTCTGATAGAGCTCGAGCGCACGCCGCCGGGCCTGACGCATCCAATCAGGTTCATCGTAGAGATCACTCAACACCGCAAGGGCCTCCGGCCCAACCGGGAACTCTCGATAGGCATCGGCCGTCGAAAGCGTCGACGTCTCTATCTTCACTTCAGGTCCATTAGAAGCCATAATCCTCATCCTACCGAACCTTCCATCTGAAGCTGCACCAGGCGATTGAGCTCCACCGCATACTCCATCGGCAGCTCCTTCACAAAAGGCTCGAGAAAACCGTTCACAATGAGCGCCGAGGCCTGCACCTCGCTGAGCCCACGGCTCATCAGGTAGAAGAGCTGATCCTCGCTGATCCTGCTCACCGTGGCCTCATGTTCGACTTTGACGTCGTCTTCGCTGACGTCGAGATAGGGATAGGTATCGGACCGGGACTCCGGATCCAGCAGTAAAGCGTCGCAGACGACCTTCGCCTGGGCCCCTTCAGCGCCCCTCGCGATCCGCACCAACCCCCTGAAGCCCGAATGACCGGTGCCCTTACTGATTGACTTCGAAGTGATGATCGAGCGCGTATGTGGCGCCAGGTGGATCGCCTTGGCCCCCGCATCATAATGCTGTCCATCGCCAGCAAACGCAATGGAGAGCACCTCACCACGCGCGCGGGGACCCCGCAGGATCACCGCTGGATACTTCATCGTGACGCCACTCCCGAGGTTTCCGTCCACCCACTCCATCAGGCCATCCTCGTCCACAACGGCACGCTGCGTCACCAGGTTATAGACATTGCGTGACCAGTTCTGAATGGTTGTGTAGCGGGCGTGGGCCCCTTTCTTCACGAAGATCTCGATCACCCCCGTGTGCAGGGCAGCCTCAGTATAGAGCGGCGCGGTACAGCCCTCGATATAGTGGACGCTGCTGCCCTCGTCAGCGATGATAATGGTGCGCTCGAACTGACCCAGGCTCTGGGCATTGATGCGGAAATAAGCCTGCAAGGGGATCTCCACGTCCACCCCTGGTGGGACATAGACGAAACTCCCGCCTGACCAGAACGCGCTGTTGAGCGCGGCGAACTTATTGTCGGCGATAGGGACCACCTTGCTGATATGGGCCTGCACCAGCTCGGGGTACTCCCGCACAGCCGTATCCATGTCCACAAAGACAATACCCTGCCGCTCCCATTCCTCCTTCAGGGAACTATAGACGGCCTCTGAGTCCATCTGGGTTTCGACCCCTGCCAAGTACTTCCGCTCCGCCTCGGGAATACCGAGTTTCTCAAAGGTCTCCTTGATCGCCTCGGGGACCTCGTCCCATGACCGTCGCTTGCCAGAGGTGGCGCGCATGAAGTAGTAAAACTGCTCGAAATCCAGCGTTCCCAGATCCACACCCCAGGTAGGCATCGGCATCTGGAAAAAGATATCTAGTGCCTTGAGGCGAAACTCGAGCATCCATTGGGGCTCATCCTTGAGCGCCGAGAGCTCCCGCACGACATCCTCACCGATGCCACGACGAGAGCGATGAACGTACTCCACATCGGTGCGGAAATCATAGCGTGTCTGCTCCTTGAGAGCCCGCAAATCATCCCGATTGGCCATCATGGTCTACTCACCTGTCTCCCTCTCACCCAAAGGCTCCAGTGAACCGTCACGGCGCCAACGCGGTCTCGGTTCGAGCCCACTCATAGCCTTCCGCCTCCAGCATGTCCACAAGCCTGGCATCGCCACTCTTGATGATCCGCCCATCGACGAAAACGTGCACGACGTCCGGCCGAACGTAGTTCAGGATCCGCTGGTAATGGGTGATCACGAGCAGGCCCATGTTGAACTCATCTCGCAGCGTGTTGATCCCCTCCGAGACGATCCGCAGCGCGTCGATATCCAGCCCAGAGTCCGTCTCATCCAGCACAGCATACTTGGGTCGGAGCAACGCCATCTGCAGGATCTCGGCACGCTTCTTCTCCCCCCCTGAGAAGCCCTCGTTCAGGTAACGGCGCAAAAAGGCGGAGTCCATGTTGAGCAGTTCCAGCTTCTCGTTGAGCTCGCGTCTGAACTCGCGCATCGGCATGAGATGCGCGTTGAGTCGTCCTCCACCCGTCTTACGCGCACGATCGCTGTAGCCTCGGACAGCGCTGACCGCGGCATGCAGGAACGTGTAGAGGGTCACTCCGGAGACGGCCACAGGATACTGCATGGCCAGGAAGAGCCCAAGGCGTGCGCGCTGATCAGGAGATAAGCCCAGCAGACTTTGCCCGTCCAGCAGAATATCGCCAGACGTAACACGGTATTTCGGATGCCCCATAAGAGCGTAAGACAACGTGCTCTTGCCAGAGCCATTGGGGCCCATCAATGCATGAGTGGTCCCACGTTCTACTGTCAGTGAGACCCCTTTGAGAATCTCCTTATCCTCGACCGAGACATATAAATCACGGATCTCCAAAGCCATTCCACTCTCTCCTCAATCGCTCCTATCTGGAGAAAAAGTATAGGCCACTCCTATTTTTTGTCAAGATCTTCTATTAAATTAGAGCCTTCAGCAAAGAGATACCGGCCCCTGATGG
>CAZHBB010000030.1:7107-26336 GCA_964530185.1 uncultured Anaerolineales bacterium | reverse complement strand
CTGAGATCACCGTTGAAGTATGCCACTCAGCGCCCCAAGTCCCATAGCGCCGCCCAAACCAATCATGCCCACGAGGGCACCGACCACCACCGTGATGAGCCACCCAATGACGATGGTCACGATGGTGCCGGTATCATCCAGATCAAGTCCCTCCTTGATCGCGAAGTAGCTCGCAACCAGGGACCAGATTGCTCCGATCACGCCTCCCACACAGGGGATGATGCTGAGCATCCGGGGCGCGTAGGCAAAGCCGATCACGCGCAACATCTCACCGAACGTCGCCTCTCCCTTGAACAACTGCGTCCCTACGAAGTAGGTTATGCCGGCCCATAACACCCAGTTCACGAATACGATCACGAAGGTGATCACCACTGTGAGGATCGTGGAACCCACGGCGGGCCGCCCCCCACGGATCAAGGTGAAGAGCAAACGGAATAGGGTCCCCACCACTGATAGTGCGGCCACGATAGCCACGACGGTTGCAGCCTGAGTCGTGGCGGATTCATCGTGCTCCACCTCGGCAAACACCGCGCGGTCCAACTTGAACACTCTGAGTATACGATCGAACATGATCATGCCTCCTTTCCGACGACAAGAATGAGTATGACGCCATTCTACGCAGGTTAGCCAATATGGAAAGTCACAAAACATAGTCAGGTTCCAGAGCATGGGAGTGGCATCTACGCAATGCAGCCTTATCTGGCATCAGACAGAGCGCCGGGCACCCACCACCACACGCCGCGACCAGGCGGACATCGCCCAGGATGCGTGGTCCAACATCCTGTAGTGAACAACTGCCGTCGCGGCACCGGTTGCTCCGGCGATCGGTTCACGTATAATTTTGTTCAGCTCCCAGGAGATGATGAGGCACTGACTCCATCCAAAAGAGAGCTCTCACTGATCGACGGTAGGCTACATTCGACACCAGAATATGGGGGAGAGCATGCGGGACTTTGTCCACCTGCACAACCACACCGAGTATTCGCTGCTGGATGGCCTCAGCAAGTGCTCCGCCCTGGCCGCTCGTGCAGCGGAGCTGGGCATGCACGCCCTGGCTATCACCGATCATGGGGCTATGTATGGAGTCATCGACTTCTACAAGGCGTGCAAAAGTGCAGGAATCAAGCCGATCATCGGGATGGAAGCCTATGTAGCCCCCACCTCCCGCTTCGACCGCACCCGGGAGAACGGCAAGGCCTACCACCTGATCCTGCTGGCGCAGGACCAAACGGGATACCAGAACCTTCTCAAATTGGCGAGCAAAGCCCAGCTTGAGGGTTTCTACTACAAACCCCGCATCGACAAAGAGCTCCTGGAAATCTATGGCGAAGGGCTTATCGTCCTGACCGCCTGTGTCAAGGGTGAGATCCCCCAACTCGTTCATCAGGGACGAGAGGAACGCGCCCGTCAGGTGGTGCGTTGGTTCCAGGAACGCTTTCCAGGCCGTTTCTACATCGAGCTCCAGAGCCATGCCCTGCCAGAATACGATGAAACCTACAGGAAACTCATCCGCCTGGCCCGCGAGATGGACGTACCGCTGGTCGCAACCAACGACATCCACTACACCCGGCGCGAGCAGGCCGAGGCCCACGATGTGTTGCTGTGCATCGGCACCAACAAGACGGTCAACGACCCCAACCGCATGCGGATGTCGGATGACTCGTACTATATGCGCACACCTGACGAGATGTGGGCGCTCTACAGCGACATTCCAGAGGCCCTTCTCAACACGGTGAAGATAGCCGATCAGTGCAACGTCGAGATCCAATTCGCTCCCCCCTACCACCTGCCTCAGTTCCCCGTCCCCGAGGGCATGGGGACATCCCAACAGTATCTCCGCCGTCTCTGCGAAAGCGGCATGCAATGGCGCTATGGCGCTGACCACGACAAGCCCTCCTACGTCGAGCGCCTGAACTACGAGCTGGGGATCATCCACGACATGGGCTTTGACGACTACTTCCTCATCGTCTGGGATCTCTGCCAGGCCGCACGGAAGCGGGACATCTGGTGGAACGTACGCGGCTCTGGCGCGGGCAGCGTGGTCGCCTACACACTGGGCATCACCACTGTTGACCCATTCCGGAATCGCCTGATGTTCGAGCGCTTTCTGAACCCGGCCCGTATCACGATGCCAGACATTGACCTGGACTTTCCAGATGACAAACGGGCCGAACTGATCGCCTACACCAAGGAACGCTATGGCGCTGACCGTGTCTCCGCCATCATCACCTTTGGCACGCTGGGGGCCCGGGCAGCCATCCGCGATGTGGGCCGTGCCCTCGATATCCCACTAAACGAGGTCGACAAAGTGGCCCGCATGGTGCCTAACGTACCTGGCAAGCCTGTCACCATCGCCCAGGCCCTGGAGGCTGTTCCAGAGCTGCGGGAGCAGTATCAGGCAACGCCCTACATCAAGAAATTGCTGGACACGGCGGCCGAGCTGGAGGGGGTGACGCGCCACGCCAGCACCCATGCGGCAGGGATCCTGATCTCCGATCAACCCCTGGTCAACTACCTTCCGCTGCACCGCCCCACTAAGGGTGACAGCGAAGACGGTCCCGTCGATCGGATCTCACAATGGCCGATGGAGATCGTCGAGGCGCTGGGCATGTTGAAGATCGACTTCCTGGGATTGCGCACCCTCACACACATGCGGAAGACATGCGAACTGATCGAGCGTGAGCACGGAAAGAAGCTCAATCTCGAGCTCATCCCCTATGAACGGGTCCCCGATGACCCCAAGAGGGACGCCGATGTGCGCAAGCTCTATGACCTTCTGGCGACAGGCGAGACTACAGGGGTCTTCCAGGTCGAAGGCGCGGGGATGCGGCGCACCCTCCGAGACCTCCGCCCGGAGCAGTTCCAACATATCATAGCCGTGCTGGCGCTCTACCGCCCCGGCCCTATGGAGAATATCCCGACCTACATCCGCCGCATGCACGGCGAGGAACAGGTCAAGTATGATCATCCACTTCTGGAGGAGATCCTGGGCGACACCTACGGCATCATCGTCTATCAGGAGCAGATCATGCAGATCGCGGTCGCGCTGGCCGGCTACAAGCCCGGCGAGGCCGATATGATCCGCAAAGCCGTGGCAAAGAAGAAGCGCGACCTGATGGACAAACACCAACGGATGTTCTACGAGGGGGCCAGCCGCAAGGGCATCCCGCCAGACATTGCCAGGCGCGTGTGGGAGGACATCGAGTTCTTCGCGCGCTATGGCTTTAACCGAGCTCACGCCACGGACTACGCCGTCATCACCGCACAGACCGCCTACCTCAAGGCACACTACCCGCTGGAGTTCATGACGGCGTTGATGACCACGGAACGACATAACACCGAGAAACTGGGGCTGCTCATCGCAGACGCCAGGCGCACTGGACTGAGAGTCGAGCGCCCCTGTATCAACCGCTCGGAGGTCGAGTTCACCATTGAGAAAGACCCCTCCGGCGAGCGTTTCATCCGCATTGGGCTGGGGGCCATCAAGAACGTCGGCGATGAGGCGGTACGATTGGTAGTCGAGGCCCGCAAGGAGCGGGGGCCCTTCAAGTCCCTGGACGATTTCGCCAATCGAGTTGACCTGCGGAAGCTCAACCGGAAGGCGATCGAGTGCCTGATCCAGGCTGGAGCCATGGATGACTTCGGACCACGGCCCGCCCTCCTGACCATCACGGACACCCTGCTCTCCAGGAGCTCGCAGATCCACGGCGCGCGCGATGTAGGGCAGTTCACCCTGTTCGACACAGGTGTCGACCTGGGGGAAGCGATCCGTCTCCCTGAATTTGCCCCGCCGATCCCAGATCGCCGATTGCTGGAGTGGGAAAAGGAGCTCCTTGGGACTTACATCTCGAAACACCCGCTGACCGACCAGGAGCGCGAGCTTCTCAAACGAAACGTTATCACCACGATCATCGGTCACCATACAACCGAGGCGCCTGGGACGCAGATGATCGTGGTGGGTATGATCCAGCGTGTCCGCCGTGCGACTACGAAGACCAACAAACCCATGGCATTCATCACTTTGGAGGGGTCTGTAGGCACGCTGGACGTCATTGTCTTCCCCACGGTCTATGAGGATGTCAAGGAGTTGTTGGTGCCTGGGCGGATCGTCGTCGTCGGGGGTAAACTCGACTCCAGGACCGACCGTGAGGACCACCCGCTGTTGGCCAATTGGTTCAAAGAGCCTCACACTTTCCCCCTTCCCACAGATGAGGGGAAGCAGAGAGGAGCAGCGCAGCATGGAGGGCTCGAAGCCCCACCCACTGGACACCAGGCCCACGAGACGCCAACGGGCTATACCCCGTCCCCATCGTCCGCAGGCGAGGACATGGCCTCTATCCCCTCTGCCGCGCAGCCTCCGTGGGAGGCCGAGGCAAGCCAAGACCCGCAGGGGCCAATCACTCACCGGATGGCCGAGGACCCACCAGCTCACCGCCCGGCGGTACCGACCGACGCTGTCACACATCCACCCACACAACTGAGCCGCGAGGCTCAACCAGCGATGCTCTACGTCACCCTGAAAAGGACCGGGGACAACGTACGCGACTTCGAGAAACTGGCTAAAGTACACGCGACCCTCCAGGTCCCCGACGGCCACGATCCGTTCATCATCATCCTGGAGGGCGCGGGGCGAAAGCCCGTCGAACTCACCTTTCCCAACGAGCGCACGAGGCTGACGCCACAACTCCAGCGGAAGATCGCAAGTCTGGTGGGAGAGGGAAATCTGCGCATCGTGTATTCGAGTGGACTCCCAGGAGGACATACCCATGTTGACCGTGACCCAGGTCGATCTCCAAGACAAGAGGCAGGTGCACCGCTTCATTGAATTCCCCTACACGTTGTATGCAGGGTGCCCTCAGTGGGTCCCTCCGCTGCGTCGTGATGTCCGGGTCGTGTTAGACCCCCAGAGGCATCCTTTCTACGAGCATTCAGAGGCGGACTTCTTCCTGGCAGAACGGGGGGGAGAGGTTGTCGGACGCATCGCCGCTCTGGAGAACCGTCCCTTCAATCGGTACCATCAGACACAGAAGGCAAGTTTCTATCTCTTCGAGTGCGTGGATGACCTGGAGGTCGCTCAGGCACTCTTTGAGCGGGTCATCGACTGGGCACGCAAGCGGCATCTCAACGAGCTGGTAGGCCCCAAAGGGTTTGGTGTATTGGACGGGTATGGCTTGCTCGTCGAGGGCTTCGAGCATCGACAGATGATGACCATGATGAACTACAATTATCCTTACTATCCTCGACTGCTGGAAGGGATGGGGTTCCAGAAAGAGGTGGACTTTGTCTCTTGCTATCTGAATGTCGCCACCTTCCGCATGCCCGAACGCATCCATCGCATCGCCCAGCGCGTACTCCAGCGTGGTTCGCTGAAGGTCAAGCGCTTCGAGAGCGCCCGTGAATTGAGGCGCTGGACCGAGCGGATCCGCGAAGCATATAATCGCGCTTTCGTCAACAACTGGGAGTACTACCCGATCTCGCAGCGGGAGGCTGAATTCCTGATGGAGAACGCTATCGCGCTCACCGACCCACGCCTGATCAAACTCATCGTCCATGGGGACGAACTGGTGGGGTTCCTGTTCGGGTTCCCAGATGTATCGGCCGCCCTGCAACGCGCCAGGGGACGGCTGACGCCCTGGGCCCTGGTCGACTTGCTGCGCGAGATGCGGCGCACGGAATGGGTGGCGCTGAACGGAGCGGGACTTATCCCCGACTTTCACGGCGTTGGAGGCAATGCGCTGCTCTATTCCGAGATGGAGAAGACCGTTCGCGAGCGCAACTTCAAACATGCCGACCTCACCCAGGTGGCGGAGACCGCGGTCCAGATGCGGCATGACCTCGAGAACGTAGGTGGGCAGATGTACAAGAATCACCGCGTCTACCGCCTGTCCCTATAAGTTCGGGACAGAGACAGAGCCCGGCCCTCCCTGAACATGACCATACACTGGACCCCACGGCGGTTGCAATGAGTCAAACACCCACGTCACAGCCCTCACTCAGCTATGAAGTGCACACCCCCGTCTTCGAGGGTCCCCTGGCCCTTCTCCTGCGGCTGATTGAGAAGAACGAACTGGATATCACGCGCCTTGCCCTGGCCGAGGTGACTGACGAGTTCCTCGCCTATGTCGCAGAACTGCAAAGCGGGCCTCAGATCGAGGTGCTTGCGGAGTTCCTCTCCGTAGCGGCCAGGCTTCTGTGGATCAAATCCAAGGCTCTGTTACCCCAACCTCCCGTGGTGGAGGTCAAAGGAGACGAAGAAGACGTGGGAGACGAGCTGGTGCGCCAGCTCCGTGCCTATCGTCAATACAAAGTGGCTGCAGCGTGGCTCCACGAGCGCAGTCACACAGGGCTGCACGCCTATATCCGGCTGGCTACCCTACCCCGACCGCGACGTATCACGGTCGATCTGGGTGGACTGGGCATCGGGGATCTGCACGAGGCCGCTCATGCCGTCTTCTTCCCTGCACAGCCCTCCCCGCCCGCCGAGGTTATCCAGAGGCCCAGGATCACCGTCGCAGACCAGATCCGGCGAATTCGCCGGCGACTCCAGCGGTGGGCCCGCACGACCTTCCAGCAGTTACTCAGCGACAGGCCCACGCGTTTGGAAGCGGTAGTGACCCTCCAGGCGATCCTGGAACTGATCAAGCAGGAGGCTGTGGCCGCCTATCAGGACCGGATGTTCGAGGATATCAGACTCGAGCCATTGGTGCCGCCGGAGCAGATTCACATAGCCGGGCCAACCTCATCCCCAGCGACTGCGTCGGATCCACTTAGCCCGCAGCATCCTCGGGGAGATAACGGGGCAGGAGGACCGTGAACGTGCTGCCCTGACCTGGCGCGCTCTTGACCCAAATCCGCCCCTTGTGCTTCTCAACCACAGATTTGACGATCGCCAGGCCCAGGCCTGTCCCTTCGACCCCTTCTGTCTCCGGACTTTGTACGCGATAGAGCCGATCGAAGATCTTGGACTGCTCTTCCACGGGGATCCCGATCCCAGAATCACTGACCAGGATGACGACATGCCCATCCTCCTGGTAGGCCTGAACCTTGACCCATCCCCCAGGGTGATTGTATTTGATGCCGTTGCTGATGAGATTATCCAGGACCTGGCGAAGCCGACGCTCGTTCCCCCAGACCCACAGTGGCTCAGACGCCACTTCGACCGAGAGCGTGATCCCGTCCCTGGCGGCCGAGACCCGGGTTGCCTCCGCCACCTCGCGGGCCACACGGTCCAGGCGAAGGGCTTGCATTTCGAAGTCATAGCCGGCTTCGATGCGGCCAATATCCAGGAGATCAGAGATCAAGTCCGTGATGTGAGAAAGGCTCCGCACCGCACGTTGTACGAAATCACGCTGCATCTCGTTCAGGGGGCCGGCCCGATCGAGAAGTTCGACATATCCCTGAATCGCCGTCAATGGGGTTCTCAGATCGTGTGAGACCGTCGACACAAACTCCGAGCGCAGTCGGTCCAACTCCTTGAAGTGGGTGATCTCCTGCATCACCATGACACGACCCACGCGATCAATGGTGCTTAGGTGGGCATCGAACACACGCCCATTCTCCAATGTGATCTCCGCATGGTAGGCGCTGTCCTGGTACCGGGCACGATCGAAGAACTCACAGACCTGGGCTTCATGGATCGCGTCATGGAGTGCCCGTCCACGTGCCTCGGACGCAATGCCCAGAATGGCCGCCGCGCGCTCACTCCACAGCCACAGCCGATCCTCCAGATCGGTGACCACGATCACTTCTGCGGCCTGCTGCAGAATCGCACTCAGTCGCTCTCGCTCGGCCTCTCGGGCTGCAAAGAGCTGTGCATTCTCGATCGCAATTGCGGCGAAGTCCGCCACCGAAGAGAGAGTAAAAAGTTGGCTTTCAGAGAACGGGTCGGTCTTCGAGCGATTGACAACGCCCAACACCCCGATCGTGCCAGAATCTGGGACCTGGAGGGGCACATAGAGCAACGAACGCACAAGCATCCCCGTTGCGATCTTAGTCTCCCGGTGCAGCATAGCGGGGCGCCCCGAGCGAATGACCTGCCACGCGATACGATCGGATGTCTCGACCCTCCGTCGGTCTGGAACCTGATCCTCCTTGTACTTAGCGATGTGGACAAACAGGCGATCTCCCTCACGCAGCACGATGAAACCGTCATCGGCCCGCGTCAGGTTGACCGAGGTAAGCACGGCGCGCGCCAACACCTGATCCACATCCAATGAGGAGACAACCGACTTACCCATGGTGTAAACTGTATTGATCTCCTGCAAGCGGGCATTTAACCGCCGGTTGATCTCCGTCAACGTCGTCTCCAGGGCACGGTCAGGCTGCCGGCTCGGGGCTTGACGGATCAGGTTGGCCAACGTCGCCCGGAGAGCATCAGGATCAAAGGGGTAGGCGATATAGCGGGCAGGCGATAGGGTGTTGAGGCGGTCCACCTCTGACACAGGGATCTGGGTCTCGCACACGATACAGACCAGGGGATGGGGCCGTATCGCCAGCCGCAGGTCCGCAAGAACCGTATCGCTCAGATCTAGCGGGGAAGGTACCACAATCAGGCAAGCTGCTACATCTGGAGCCTGGGCGGCCCGGATCACCCCCTCCCAACTCGTCACATGGGTCAACACACTACGGGCCGGCAAGGCGGCCGCAATCTCCGGTAGCAGGGTGCCCTCTCTATCGTAGACAAGGATGGTAGTCGGCATCACAACGTCCGCATCCTGCTTCATTGTTCATATCACCCAAGTTTCATCATAATCAAACTACCCTCTGATGCAAGTGTTCCTCATAAGGTCCGCCACTCCCGCGGGTAGCGGGCATGCCGTGGCGGAAACTGCGGGACCTTCATCCCCAGGCCCTCAGGAATGAGGAGGAGCGACAGCCCACGGGAAACCACCCAGGATCCAATCTCGTAGTACAATCAGGGTAACTTCAGTGGTAGGAGGTCAACCGGTGAGACTATTGATTCGTTGGGCGATTATCGCCCTTGCGCTCTTCGCTGCCGCCTGGCTTGTGCCAGGGATCCACGTGGACACCAACGAAGGCTGGGTGGTCTATGCGGTGATGGCCGTGATCCTCAGCCTGGCCAACGCTCTTATCCGGCCTCTTCTCAAGCTCCTGACGTGTCCCCTCATCATGAGCACCCTTGGCCTCTTCACGTTAGTGATCAACGCCATCACGCTCTGGATCGCCGCCGTCTTTGCCAACAAGGTCATCGGTGTGGGGTTCTATGTCGACGGGTTTTGGCCAGCATTCTGGGGCTCTCTCGTCGTCAGCGTGGTCAGCGTCCTGCTCAACCTGTTCGTCAAGGACGAGGAGAAGGACCACAAAAAACGACGCTAGCGCTTCTTCCCAGAGTGGCAGGCAGGTCGCTGTTCCCTTGCCCCTCATCTGTGGTGTGCTATGATGTCGCCACAGTCACTTGATAAATGGGCTACTTAATAAGTGGGCCACTCAATAGGTGACCTATCCTTATAAAATAAAGGGAGAAGCTATGGCGACATCGACGCAGATCCGACGCATCACCCTTACGGCTCTGATGGCTGCCGTGGTCTTCGTGTTGACGGTGGTCCCCCGTATCCCTATACCGGCGACTGGCGGGTATATCCACCTGGGGGATGCTGGCATCGCATTCGCGGCATGCTCGTTCGACCCTCTGGTCGCGGCCGTCGCGGGTGGGTTGGGGACAGCCCTCGCTGACCTGATGGGATTTCCGCAGTGGGCTATCTTCTCCCTGGTGATCCATGGGATCCAGGGATACGTGATGGGCCTGCTCCTCAGACGAAGGGTCACCTGGAGACAGGCTGTGCTCGCCGCATTGAGCAGCATAGTCATTGTTGTCGGCGGGTATTTCGTCGCCGGCACCATCCTGGAGAGCCCAGCCGTGGCCCTCCTGGAGATCGTGCCCAACACCATCCAGGCGTTGAGCGGCGCCGTCATCGGCCTGCCACTTTACCTGGCTGTCCGGAAAGCATACCCGGCGCTCGATGCCTACGCGCCACACGACTAGAGGCCATCCCAGGACTAGGAAGAGCGGAGGAGAGAGCCCGGACTCTTCCGCTCTTTTCCTTGTATGCATGCCATGATCCGAGCCACAGCGCTGCATTTCCAGTACCCACCCCGTCACACCCACGAGCAGCCCATCCAGGTCCTCGACGGGCTTGACCTGGCGCTGGACCCGAGAGAATCCATGGTCATCATGGGGCCTACCGGAGCCGGGAAGAGCACCCTGGCCCATGTGCTCGCCGGCCTTGCGCCTCGCTATACCGGTGGGACCCTGTCGGGAGCCCTCCAGGTCGCGCACCAGGATCTGATGCTCCATCCCCCCGAACCTGGCATGATCGGGATCCTCTTTCAAGATGCCGCGACACAGCTCTTCAACACCTCTGTGGAAGACGAAATCGCCTGGGGGCTCGAGGCGCTGGGCTGGCAGGCGGAGCGGATCACAGGCGCCGTTGAGGAGGCACTAAGCCGTTTCGGCCTGCGTACGCTACGTCGTCGACCACCCTGGGCCCTATCGGTCGGCCAGCAGAAGCGCCTTGCCCTGGCAGCGGTCTGGGCCATGCAACCCACCGTCCTGATCCTCGACGAACCTCTCAGCGGACTTGACCCCCAGGGGCGGCAGGAGGTCGATGCCGTCATGACATCGTTACAGTCGGGCGGCGCCACGACAGTGATCATGTCATCGCGCCCTCAGGTGGCCCAGCGCGTGCAGAGGGGGGGGCTTCTGTTGGACGGGGCGTTGTCCCTCTCATTCACCGGTGAGACGGTCCATCAGCACCTGGACCGCCTCGTTGAGGCGGGAGTATGCCTTCCCACCTCGCAATGGCCAGATCTGAGCCCTCAGCATCCGTGGCGCAGTGATCCTCCTGCTGTCGAGATTCAAGACCTGCACTTCCGTTACGAGAGGGAGGAGGTGCTCCAGGGGATCACGTTGCAGATCCCATCAGGCCAGTTCATCGCCATCGTCGGTCATAACGGGGCTGGCAAGAGTACGTTGGCCCGCCACCTGAACGGGCTGCTCCGTCCCCAGCGTGGGAAGATTCACATCCTGGGGAGACCCACCCATGGCCGCTCCACCGGAGAGATCGCGCGTGATGTGGGATTCCTGTTCCAGCGCCCGGAGCGGCAACTCTTCGCGCCCACGGTCTATGAGGAGGTAGCTTACGGCGTCAGGCAATTGACTTTGCCCGGCGCGGAGGCCCGCGTCCAGGACGCCCTCGAAGCGTTTGGGCTCAAGGAGGTCGCCGAGCTACCTCCGGCGTTGTTAGGATGGGGACTTCAGCGGAGTGTGACCCTGGCTTCACTGGCGGCCCTGGAGACGCCCATCGTGGTTCTCGACGAACCCACCGTCGGCCTGGACGGCAGAGGCATGGCGCAACTGCTCAACTGGCTGACCAGGCTGCGAAGGGAGGGAAGGACCATCATCCTGATCACCCATGAGCTACCCCTGGCAGCGCGTGCCGACCGGGCCATCGTGTTGGCCCAGGGGCGGATCATCGCGGACGGTCCACCATCCCAGGCTCTACCGCGGCTGTGGGAGGGGGAGAACGCATGACCGTCGTGTTTGACACCTATGTCCCTGGCTCCTCCCTGCTCCATCGCCTCGATCCCCGCACCAAGCTGTGGATCGCGCTGCTCGCGTGTGTGACGGTCTTCCTCTTGCCCGCCACCGAATACGTCACCGCCCTTCTGATCGCCGTCCATCTCATCCTGATCGCCTCCCGCGTGCCCTGGTCGTCATTGGTTGGGGTCTGGCGCCAGATGGCAGTGCTCAGCCTCCTCATCCTGGTGATGCAGACCTTCACCCAGCCAGAGGGCACCACACTGTTGAGCCTGGGACCGCTGCACGCCACAACCGGCGGGCTGGAGCGCGGCCTGGAACTGGCCCTGCGGGCCCTCTCCCTGGCCTTCATCACCAGTGGGCTGCTCTTTACCACCCAGCACCCCCATCTGGTGCAGGGACTTGTGGCCTTGGGCCTGCCCTATTCCTGGGGACTGACTATCAGCCTGGCCCTCAGGTTCCTCCCGGCGATTCAGCATCTCTTTCACGCGGTGCGAGATGCACAGGCAGCTCGGGGATGGACCCCACACGGCTCGATCTTCCGTCAGCTCAAGTCATACATCCCTGTTCTCGTCGCCGTGCTCATCGGCACCCTGCGCCTGAGTGACCAACTGACCCTCGCGCTGGCAGCGCGAGGGTTTATGCCCGGGCGCAAGCGGAGCTGCTGGCGGGAACTCCACCTCCGAGCCTGGGATTGGATGCTGGGGATCGCTTGCACGCTGGGATTCCTGGCGGTAGCCTGGCTGAACATCGTGGGCTACAACACGCCCTGAAAGGGGTCGTACGGCTTACCCTCAGGGCAGGGAATTCGAAGGACTCTCCACGACACCTGGTTGTCCTCCCCTTCCCCTCCTGCCCACTCAACCACACCACCGGCCCACGTGCGTGTGTTGCTTAGGCAACAGTGTTGCTCAGGCAACACCCTATGCTATACTCGGACTATGCCGTATGTCGGCTCAAAGGAGCCGTTCAAATCTATGACACGCAAGACCGTGTTGATCTATAACCCCGCTGCCGGTCCCTGGGATATGACGCGTCCCCTCAAGCGTCTGGCCACGCAGCTTGGCAACCATGGCTGGCAGGTTGAACTTGTACAGACCACACAACCGGGGGACACAACCCGACAGGTGGCGAAGGCAGCAGCCAGTGGCGTGGGTATTGCCCTGATCGCTGGCGGCGACGGTACCATCAACGAAGCCGCCAATGGGCTACAGGGCACCGAGACAGTGATGGGCATCATCCCGGTGGGTACTGGCAACATCCTGGCCCATCAGCTCGAAATGCCCACCCTCTCGCTGGTCGCACCGCTGCAGGTGAGACAGGTGGCCGATGCATTGCTCTCAGGCCGTGTGCAGCGGGTGGATCTGGGCACGGTCAATGATCGAGCGTTCATCTGCTGGGCCGGGTTGGGCCTCGACGCCGAGATCACAGCCCAGATGGAGCCCCGCACCAAGCAGATGAAGCGGTTGAAGACGCTGCCTTACATCATCGCGGGCTTCACGGTTGCCTCAGAGTACCGGGGCGTGCGCAGCTCGCTGGTGATTGAGGATCGTGTCATCAGGACACGCGCCCTGATGATCGTAGCCAGCAACATCCAGCTCTACGCCTCTTTCTTCCAGATCGCACCCCATGCGAAAATGGATGATGGGCTGCTCGACATCTTCGTCTTCAAAGGGTTGGGGCTCTCCTATGCCCTGCGCCATGCCGTACTCTCGCTCCAAGGGCGTCATGTCGACAGCCCCGATGTCATGCACGCTCTGGCCCGGCACATGACCGCGGAGACGGTCCCCTCCGTGGCGGTGCACGTCGATGGGGACCCCTACGGCTCAACACCGGCAGAACTCCACATCGCCCCGGCTCAGTTGCGCCTGCTGGTGCCCAAGACAGCTCCCGCCAGCCTCTTCACCCAGCCCCCTGAACCCCTGTGAGAAAGGTGCTCGCTCCCGACATGTTCGACACGCACGTACACAGCCACCATTCACCCGACAGCCAGGCCTCCATCGAAGCCATCGCCAGGGCCGGCATCAGACAGGGGCTCACAGGAGTGACGCTGACCGAGCACGCAGAGTGGTACCCCGAAGATCCCGCCTGCGGATTTCTCAACATGGACGCCTATTTATCGGAACTGGAGAGCGTCCGTGCGACGATACATGGGGAGATTCAGGTGCTGGCGGGGCTGGAGATGGGCAACCCACACGAGTTCCCAGAGGAGGCGAAGGCCCTGATAGCCTCCTATCCGTTGGATCTGGTGATCGCATCCGTCCACTGGATCGAGGGAGAACCTGGCTGGGAGCGGGTCGCCTTCGGCGAGGGGCTGGCCCAGACCTACGAGCGCTACTTCCGTGAGGTCGTCGCCATGGTCTCGCAGGCCGACTTTGACGTCCTGGGGCACCTGGATTTGGTCCGTCGTGATTCCTGGGCGCTCTTCCACAGGACGATCCCACTCGATGGCTTCATGGACCTGATCGATCAGATCCTGCGCCAGCTCATCGCCCGGGAACGCGCTCTGGAGATCAACACCTCGGGGCTCCGCAACGGACTGGGGAGCACGCTCCCAGACTTGCAGATCCTGCGACGCTATAGAGAGCTTGGGGGCGAATTGGTCGTCTTCGGCTCAGACAGCCATCATCCCGATGATCTAGGAGCTGGATTCGAGGTCGCCCGCGGGCTGATGGAGGCCATAGGCCTGACGCGCATTCCTCGTTATGAACAGCGACAGATTGTGGGTTGGATCAGACTTTGAATCACGGAGCCTGACAGCAGGTAGACACATGACCACTGAAGAGACGACAGACCAACAGTCATTGATGACCATCATCATCCCCGCCTACAACGAGGCCCACCGTCTTCCTCAGACGCTCAAACGTGTGGTGGACTTCGTCGAGGGCTGCCCTGAGACGTTGGACGTGCTCATCATCAACAACAACAGCCGAGATGCGACCCGCTCCATCGCGGATGACTTCGCGGCGCGCTACCCTTTCATCGCCGTATTGGATCAGCCCATCCAGGGCAAAGGGGCCGCCGTGCGCAAGGGGATCCTCAACGCCACCGGGGCATACGCCTTCATCTGCGATGCAGACCTGGCCATGCCTATCGAGGAACTGCCGCGCTTCTTCCCGCAGTCGCTGGGGAGCGACTACGACATCGCCATTGGGTCCCGAGAGGCACCGGGGGCCCAGCGCTTCGGCGAACCTGCCTACCGCCACCTCATGGGGCGGGTCTTCAATCTGCTGGTCCGCATCCTCGCCGTCCCAGGGATCCAGGACACACAATGTGGGTTCAAGGCCTTCCGACGGGAGGTCGGACGTGCCATCTTCAGCGTGCAGCAGATCGACGGCTTCGCCTTTGATGTGGAGGTGCTGGCCATCGCCCGGCGCTGGGGCTACCACATCGTGGAGATCGGCATTCCGTGGTATTACGGCCCGCGGGGAAGCGTCAACCCACTACGCGATTCCTGGCGCATGTTCCGCGAGGTGCTTCGCATCCGCCACAACGTGCGCTCAGGGCTTTACGGCATGTCTCCACGACTGTAGGGATACGCACAGTCATCGCGCACAGATCTATTAGTGCGATAGCGCAGCCGCGGAAGACGCCGTGGACGCCTCACCTCATCGCCATGTCCAACTGCCTTGGGTAACTGCGCCGGGGTCACGGAGGCGTAAGGCCCCGTGCAGCCTCCAGGAGACGTCCCACCTGATAGCCTGAAAGCCCTTCAGCTTTCTGGAGATCCCTCAACCATTGGAGGGCCGTCAGCGGGGCACGGACCTCTGCGCCCTTCGCTGCGACCAGTGCGGCGGTCGGTTCCTCCTCCATGGTGAGCAATGCCAACAGCCCCAGCCACCAGAGCCACTGTTCGAATGACTCCTTGTGGAACCAGAGGACCTCTCCATAGCGGTGCACCCCGAGGAAGCGTCTGACATCCGAATGCCCCAGTGCCCAGCGCAGGAGCTGATAGGCGCCAGGCTCCCCCTCTGTGGATGCCAGGAGAGGTCGGGAAAGCCAGGCCTGATGCGTCAGGAGCATCCGAACCGTCGCGACCACGCGCTCCTGCTCCTCCGCGTCCAGCCCCAGCGCAGCCGCGGTCTCCCGCAACGGTCGGTGGAGCAACCACTCGTCGAACAGGCTACGGCTCAACCCCGCTGCCTCTGACTCCACCAACTCATCCAAGGGCTGCACAAAGAGCCAACCGAAGAGGGGGCACCACACCTCCCATTCGGCCGAGGACCAGAGATCACGCAACTGCAGGGCCACCGCCTCGATCTCCGGCATATCCCGGACCTGATCCAGGATCGAATCCAACAGGCCGGGCAACCCCAGGACGGCGGCCAGCCGCTGCGTCGTGCGCTGTGCGATGTCCGGCAGGGCAGCATGCGAGATCAGAGCCGCCTCCCCCAGCTCGGAGGACAACACCTCACGCGCTCCGCCAAGGAACTGGGTGACCTTGCGCTGGGTCTCTGCCAAGGTATTGGCCAATATCTTGGCGTCGACCTGCTCCGCCGTCCCGCTGCGCTGTGCAATGAGCCACCTGAACGTCGGTGCACTGACAAGCGCCCGATAGGGCTCTAGCACGGGCCTCAGGGTGAGCTCCCGCAGGGCCTCCTCCACCTTGGGCACCCCCCGACCGTTCAGTCGCGCACAGAGTTGGGCATAGTGTCCCTGAGCGTCATCCAGCACCTCGCGAAAATCGAGGAAGACATGGGTCTTATAGGCATTGAGCTCAGCATAGAGCCCCTGGGCTGCGAGATCCTGGCAGTTGCGGAGGTACTCCAGGCCGCTCGACGCATCGCGGAAGATCACAAACCAGCCGGGGTCCGTGTGGAGCCCCAGGCCCTCAGCCAGGGTCCTACGGACCAACTGTCTCTCCCCCTCACCCTCCTTCACGGCATAGGCAACGGAGGTGTGGACCCAGCCCCGCGTATCGGCGAAACGGTTATGGTAGAGGATCACCGCCCGTTCCTCGCCCACGCGGTTGGAGTAGGCGAAGACGTTTTCATCAACCGAGCCATCGGGCCGCACGAAGTCATAGAGAAGAAAATGATCCACATCGGCGAAGAGATAGCGCTTGTGCAGCAAGGGAAAGATCTCGCGCTCGTGCCGGGCCACAAGGTCGGGGTCAGGCAGCTCATCGAGATAAGCCCTGCGGAACTCCATCCCGTACTTCTCCGTGAACCCCTCGATCTGGCCATGGCCGAACATAGGAAGCCCCGGCATGGTGACCAACAGCGTGCAGACACCGAAATACTTGTCGCCCTTGCCGAACTGGTCCACAGCGGTGCGCTCGTCTGGGTTGTTCATGAAGTTGACGTAACGGCGGAGGATCTGGGGATCGAACTCCAGGGTGTTTTTCATCACCTGGCGATACTCGGCGTTTTTCTCATCCCGCAACATATTCATGAAGGCGCTGTTGTACACCCGGTGCATCCCCAGGGAACGGACGAAGTATCCCTCCATCATCCAGAACGCCTCGGCCAACAACAGTGTGTCCGGGGCCTCTGCCGCGACGCGCTCTACCACCTCACGCCAGAACTCCTCCGGCATCAGCCGGTTGAATTCTTCCTTCGTCATCGCAAAATCGGCACGCGAGGGGATATCGCCGCCCGTGCCCGGCTCGGGGAACCACAGGCGCTGATAATGGCGCTTGGTCAGCGTCATTGCGGCATCGAAGCGGATGATCGGAGAGCGTCGCGCCACGGCGAGAATCGTCCGAATCACTGCCTCTCGCACCTCGGACTTCAGATAGTTCAGTTGAGCGGTGTCGTTCCAGGGCATCTGGGTGCCGTCGTTCCCGTGGTAGATATACCTTACGTCGCCGGTCCAGTGGTCACGCCGTTGGAAGGTAACCGCCGCATCAGTGTGATCGTAGTAGTGATCCTCGAGATAGACCCCTACCCGTGGGTCATCACACAGATCGGGTCCCGTGTAGGAATAGGTCGGAAAGGGGCTGTAATCCAGGCTGATGAACCAATCTGGGTGTTCGATGACCCAGTCCGAGTCAATGCCCATGTGATTGGGGACCATATCGGTGGCCATACGTATACCGCGACGCCATGCCCGGCCCTTAAGGTCCTCAAAGGCCGCCTCGCCCCCCAGCTCCTCCGCCACCGCATACCGGCGGATGGAATACGCCGAGGCGACGGCATCGGGATTGCCCATCATCTGTTTGATACGCCGCGAGGCCGGGCTGCGCTCCCACACCCCAATGAGCCAGATGGCGGTGAAGCCATAGCGTCGCAGGCGGTCCAGTTCCTCGTCCGGCACCTCGCTGAGCAGCCGGATGGGGCGACCATAGAACCTCGAGAGTTGGTCCAGCCACACATAGACGTTCTTGGCGATCATCACCACCTTGGGCATCCAGTCCCGATCCAGGCTGAACCGCTCTGGCTCCTCCTCCAGGGCCTCGAACTCATAGACCTCCGCAGGTCCCGGTCCTGGAGGCCCCATAGTGAGCGCCTTGTACTCCTCCTCCAGGAAATCCAGGCTGCTCAGCAGGCGCGTCAGGTAGGTGCCCAGGATCGGTCCCCAACGCTGGCGCACATACTCAAGCTGAGCCTGCAGGGAGCCAGGGGCCGCCTTGATGGGCTCCAGCAGCATCTCGAACAGCGACTGGTTCTCCGGGCCGAAGGGGGGCTGCATGGCGAAGAAGGTCTCCAGGTGGCGCGGCAGGGTCTGATAGGCCTCCAGGGCCTGCAGAGGAGCATCATCGAACAACTCGCGCAGGGGAGAGGCTGCCGGATTCTCATTGGCGATCCAGAGCAGCCACAGCTCCTCCAGAGCTACAGCGCGGTTGGATATCCCGTCAGTCTCCCCCTGGAGGTAAGCCTGCGGCGTCAGATCCCCTCGATGGACCGCCTTAGGCGGAAACATCTCGACGAAGGTCTCCAACAGGGCGTCAACCGCCTCTGTCCCCAACTCTCGCTCCAGATATGCCAAGGCCTTTGTCAATGCCTGGGGGTTGCGCTGGGTTTGATAGAGCCTGATGACGTAGTGGAGGATCTCCTCCAGCAACCCCAGCGCGTTGAGCTCGCTGGCGCGCACAGCCCTCTCTGGATACTGGGCCGCGTTTCGCGCCTCACTGATACGCTGAGCAAGGACGCGAGCGGCGTGGAAATTGGCCAGGATGACACGCCCGGTCGTGGAAAAGAACGTGTCATCCAGGCCATACCGCACGCGACAGGCACGCGAGACGTGGAACTCACGCGCGGGGGTCATCGCGCCATCTCGACGCCTGATCGGAGCACCTACGTCAGCCATCGTCGGGTCGCCTCGCATCACTGCGCCGGAGGTATCAACATCAGGAGAAAGCCCAAAGTCATACTGAGAAGCAGCAACACGCTGATCACGATAAGGACCACACGGGTAATCGACGTCTTTTTCTTTCTGGCGTTCATCACAATCCTCTCTATGGACATGACTCTGATAAGCCATGTCCGGGCAAAATGGGTCACACGTGGTGGACGATGACGTCCATCATTATAGCATCATTGGGAGGGCACTCAACGTCCATGGGTGATAAGCCTGGAGGTAACCGCCATTTTAGCCAGGTGACTGTCACTTATGTGGGACAGCCTTTCCAGGCTGTCCGCGCGGGCCAAAGCCCGTCCTACATTGCGACCAGGTGACAGTCACTTCCGACGGCGCTGACGTTGTTGATCGAGAGGCGGTTGGTGAGCAG
>CAZHBB010000030.1:0-7007 GCA_964530185.1 uncultured Anaerolineales bacterium | reverse complement strand
GGGGTAGGGACACGGGGTAAATTCCGGGCCCCGTCGCATCGGATATACGCTAGGGGTAAACGCGATTGATGGTCCGTGGATAGGGGATCGTCTCCCGAATGTGTTCGATCCCACAGATCCAGGCCACCGTGCGCTCGACCCCCAGGCCAAACCCGCTATGGGGCACGCTGCCGTAACGCCGCAGATCCAGGTACCAGCGGAAGGCCTCCTCCGGCAGATTGTGTTCCCTGATCCGCTGCAGCAGGAGATCGGGATCGGAGACACGCTCACTGCCCCCGGTGATCTCGCCGTACCCCTCAGGGGCCAACAGGTCCACGCTCTTGCAGACCTCCGGCCTTCCGGGCCAGGGCTCCATGTAAAAGGCCTTGGCGACTGTCGGATACCCATACACGAAGACGGGACGGTCAAACAGTTTAGTGAGCTCGGTCTCGTGGGGAGACCCAAAGTCATCCCCCCAGGTGATGGCTAACCGCTCCCTCAGCTCGGCGTCCTCCGTCTGAGCGCGGATCTCCGAGAGCCTCTCCAGAGCCTCGTCGTAGGAGATCCTGGGGAAGGGTGGCTGCACCCGCTCCAGGGCCGCCGTGTCGCGCTTCAGATAGGCCAGCTCAGCGCCACATTCCTGGAGCGCTCTCTGCACAATATGCGAGATGAACTGCTCCTCGACCTCCATCAACTGATCGAGATCGCAGAACGCCATCTCCGGCTCCACCATCCAGAACTCGGTCAGATGTCGGCGGGTCTTTGACTTCTCTGCCCGGAAGGTGGGACCAAAGCAGTAGACCTTGCCAAAGGCAAAGATATTCGCCTCATTGTAAAGCTGGCCGCTCTGGGCAAGGTAGGCCGTCCCCTCATCAAAGTACTCCGTCGCGAAGAGCGTCGTGGTCCCCTCACATGCTGCAGGGGTCAGAATTGGCGTATCCACCAGCGTGAACCCATGGGTGTCGAGCCAGTCACGGATGGCGCGGATCACGGTGGCCCGCACCCGGAGGATAGCCCATTGGCTGGGCGACCTGAGCCAAAGGTGACGGTGATCCAACAGGAAGTCCACCCCGTGCTCCTTCAGGGCAATGGGGTAGTCTCCCGCAGCCGCCTGGACGACCTCAAAGTCGGTGATCCCAATCTCATAGCCACCAGGGATGCCTGGAGCACGGCGATCAGCGCGCACAACCCCCGTCACGGCAACCGAGGACTCCTGAGGTATGTGGACGATAGTCTCGAACACATCCGTGGGCAGGTCCCCACGAAACGCGACACACTGGACGAAACCATAGCCATCACGTACGAGCAGGAAGACCAGCTTGCCCTTGTGGGTGCGGTTGTAGACCCACCCTCTCAGGGTCACTTCCTGCCCAACATAATCCTGAATCTGATTCGCCTGCACCACAACGCCCATGATCTACTCTCCTTGCCCGCTAGGAAGAAACCTCATGTTCGACCGGCATCGGGTCATGGAGTACTTCATCCGTCTCAGCCTCCGGCTTTTGTGTGCGAAGCTTGCGCCAGCGGCTGATGAAGAAATACACCGTACCGGCCACCACCAACGCCAGCACGAGATGCTCGTATTTGTCGATGAAATCGGCGACCAGATGCCACTGCGCCCCCAAAAGCCGTCCCGCCAGCGCCAGCAAGAAACTCCAGAGGGCCGTCCCCACCGCAGTGTAGAGCGCAAACTTACCCACGTGCATACTGGCCAGGCCAGCCGGCACAGAGATCAGGCTGCGGACAATGGGGACCATACGTCCAAAGAAGATGACATATTCATCGTAGCGATCGAACCAGTCAAGCGCCACATCCAGGTCGGCCTCCGAGAGCATGAACCACTTGCCAAAGCGCCGAAGCAACACCCGCACCCGGCTCTCGTCGAACCACTTCCCCAGCCCGTAGAAAAAGAAGGCGCCGGCCACCGAGCCGATGGCTCCCACCACCGTTACCCCCAACAGGGTAAACCCGGTCGCCCCGTCCAGCGTCAGCCAGCCTGCCAGGGGTAACACCACCTCTGAGGGGATAGGGGGGAAGACGTTCTCCAGGAACATCACCAGCCCCAGGCCAGGATATCCTACCGACTGGATGATACCCAGCGCCCAGAGATTGATCGCGTTCAAAATATCAGCTAAATGCATCGTGCACTCCCTTGATCGATGGGGCAGGTCCCTGTGAACTGCGAACCGCCTGGCGAGATTATACCACGGCTCAGGCTATTCCTTAGCGCACGCCTGCCGGTAAGCGGACTCCGCGATCTGGGCCAGGTGATCCCAGGCCAATCGCTTCAGCACGTCAGCCCGAGCCCACGCACCCATCGCCGCCCGCTGCTCCTCATCGGCAAGCAGCCTGAGGATGGCGTTCACCCAGGCCTCCTCATCCCCAGGGGGCACCAGATACCCGGAACGCCCATCCACGACCATCTCTCGGATCTCCCCAACGGCATCCGCTACCACCGGCACGCCAGCGCTCAGGAGATCCAACAGCTTAACGGGGCACTTCGTCCGATTGAGCAGCGTGTCGTCGAACGGATAAAGCCCGAGGTCTGCCTGCGCGAAGTACCGCGTGAGCTCGCGCTTAGGGATCCAACCGAGATAGAGCAAATCGGCCCCACTCTCCAGGGCGTCGGCCACCTTCCAGCCGGCCCCGCGGGCACGGGCGAGCAGCAGCTCCTCCTCCCCGTGGAAGCCCTCGCCGATCACCCACACCTGCAGATCGGGTCTTTGATCACGAGTGCGCTCCAGGATGCGCCACAGGCGGTCGAGATCGTACTCGAAAAAACGGGTGTACAGGAGCAACACGGGCCTCTCCCCCTGCCTTCCATGGCGTGTCACGGGGCCTGCCTCCACCCCGTTGGGCAGGTAGAAGACGCGCTCCGGCGGGTAGCCCAATGCCCAGACCAAAGTCTGCAGGGCGCGACTGGCGACTGTCACCGCATCAGCGTGGGTGAGCCCCCAACGTTCCTGGCGCGTGAAGAAGGCCTGCAGCCAGCGGGGGTAGCCGCCCCGAGCGTTCCATCCTCCTGGGCCTTCCCAATCGTCGGAGTCTACCACCACCGCATAGCGTCCCCGCAAGGCCCAATGCACCAGGCCCGCATAGGCCTTGGGCTTGAAAATGTGCACCACATCGGGGTCGATCTCCCGTACCCTGCGCACCATCCGGGCCGTCAAGCGCCCTTGGAACCACCCAGGCACAGAAGCCGGCAAGGGGACGTTCTCCACGCGGACGCCATCCTCGACCCAACACCGGCCCGAGTCCTCGGGGTTCTGCCAGGGAGGGAGGAGCAAGGTCACCGCATGCCCCCGACGGACCAGCGACCGCGCCAGGGGCAGCGCCCGCGCCCCCATCGTCATGCGCGGCCGCAGGCCGAAGGGCCCCACCATGACAACCTCAACCATCGTCGGGTTCCCTCGCGGCCGTGTTCTCGGAACCGTTGGCACCCTCAGGGGGGGCCGGCGACCGCGCATATAACTCAGCGATCGGCCTGAAGCTGGCGCGGTGCAGTGGACATGGCCCCAACCGCTCCAATGCCTCACGGTGCTGAGGAGTGCCGTACCCCTTGTGCCGGGCGAAGCCATAACCGGGGAACCAGGGCTCAGCGACCCGTGCCATCCAGCGATCACGGGTGACCTTGGCGATGATGCTGGCTGAGGCCACCGACAGAGAGCGTGCATCTGCCCTGGGGAAAAACCGTTGCGGCTGTGGGGCATCGGGCAGCGCCAGCGCGTCGATGATCAACGCATCGGGCGTCACGCCCAGCCCCCGAAGCGCACGGTGCATCGCCAGCCTGGTGGCCGGCAGGATGCCCAGGGCATCGATCTCGCCAGCACTGGCAAAACCGACACCGACCGCCACGGCCACGGCCATGATCCGATCGAAGCACGCCACCCGTCGACGAGGAGAGAGCACCTTCGAGTCACGCACCTCTTGCAGGGCCTCCAGCACATCCATCCTCTGGGGGAGGATCACCGCCGCCGCATAGACCGGTCCGGCCCATGGCCCACGCCCGGCCTCGTCCAACCCGGCAACCTGATACAGCCCCCGCTGCCAGAAAGCCACCTCTTCGCCTACATCGGGTATCATCATGTCCTGTCCCCCGGCGCCCAGTAATTGTGCCACGAACGATAGGGTTGCCAAATGGAGGTTGTATTTTCCCGCCAGTAACCTTATACTAACCATAACCATAGATACAGACGTAGACACGTGCCCATGACCAGGGCCGTCTGGGTGATTGAGGCTCCTCATCGCTGGAACGTGGCGCCGACAAAGCCCCTTGTGACGATGCCCTGAAAGCTCAGACTGCAAACGGAGGCGACCTATGGAGTTCCTGGATGACTTACTCAGCTCACAGGAACCTGAGGAAGAGGCCACGGACAAACCCGATAAGGCCGAGGCACCACCAGTGGAGGAGAGGGCACCCCTGCTGGCAGACGAGACAGCCTGGGAGTCCCTGCGATCCCACGTCGCCAGGGAGGTGACGCGGCAGGAACACGAGGAGCCACCGCCCAAGCGTCCCGGTCTGCTTTCCTCCTTCACCACCCTGCAAAAGGTCGTCCTGATCACGCTCACCCTGGCCATCCTCGCCACCTGGGGCCTTGCCCTGTCGCGGATTTTGAACGCCTCCAAGGCCCGCCGCACCGAGAGCGCAGCGGCCCTGACATCGCCCACTGTGGCCCCAACGATGTCGCCCACGGAACACGTCACCCCAGCCCAGGCAATAACTGCATCCACACCGACGGCTCCCCCCATAGAGGAGCCCCCTGTCCACACCCGCTTCGACACACAGATCGCGCTCGACCCCAACAACCCCGACCTGTATCTCAGGAGGGGAAGGGAGTACCTGCAGGCAGGCGCCTATGATGCCGCCATTCAGGACTTCTCAAAGGTATTGACGCTGGATCCCTCATGCGCGGATGGGTACGCAGGCCTGGGGTGGGCCTACTTCCATACCTGGGCCTGGGAGGCTTCGCAGGAGGCCTTCGAGAACGCCCTGGCGCTCAACCCTGATCTCATCGAGGCCTACTTCGGCCTGGGAAAGCTCTACTTCTATCAGGGAATGTATGTGAAGGCGGCCAAGGCATTCGATCAGGCCGCGGCGATCAACCCCCAGGATGCAGAGGCTGAGGCGTGGTTGGCCATTGCCTCGGCGAAGTTCAACGACGTAGAGGAGGCCCTGGGCGCCGTGGATCGTGCCAAGGCCCAGAACGATCAACTGCCCATCGTTTACATCGCGCAGTCCTGGGCGCGCCGCATTCAAACTCCGCCCGACATCGACGGGGCGCAGGCGGATCTGCTCTACGCACAGGATCTGGGCCCCACCAGCTTCGAGGCGTTCAACGCATTGGCAGAGTTCTACGTGGACTGGCGTCCCGAACGACTGGTGGAGGCGGAGCGTCTGGCCATCTACGCCCACGAATGGGCCACGAACGACATCGAGCGTGCCATCGCATTGTACACGCTGGGAAGGGTCTACCTGGCCATGGATCGCCAGGAGGATGCACTACGGGCCCTGCAAGAGGCCGCCGCCATGGCCTCCGCTGAAAATGGCGAGGTGCTATTGGTCGGATTGGCTGCGGACCTGGCCCGTGCCCAGCCGTAGCTCCTCCCACTGGGCGTCGCCCGTCTGCTCCGAGAGAGCTGTGGTCTCTCCGGCCAGCCAGCGCCGCAGGTATTGACCTGTGTAGGAGCGCCCGTTGCGCGCCACCTCCTCGGGGGTGCCCTCAGCGATGATCTCACCGCCGGCATCGCCCCCTTCGGGCCCCAGATCGATGATCCAGTCAGCCACCTTGACCACATCGGGGTTGTGTTCGATCACCACGATGGTATTGCCGGCATCCACCAGGCGCTGCAGGACCTGGATCAGTTTCGCGACGTCGGCCGCGTGAAGACCCACAGTCGGCTCGTCCAGGAGATAGAGCGTCCGTCCGGTCGAGCGCTTCGAGAGCTCTCGGGCCAGCTTCACCCGTTGGGCCTCGCCCCCCGAGAGGGTCGGCGCTGGCTGCCCCAGGCGAATGTAGCCCAATCCCACGTCATAGAGGGTCTGCAAGCGCCGTGTGATCTGCGGCACGGCAGAGAAGAACTCCAGGGCCTCAGTGACCGTGAGATCCAGCACTTCCGCGATGTTCAGTCCTTTGTATCGCACCTGCAGGGTCTCACGGTTATAGCGTGCCCCATGGCACACATCACAGGGCACATAGACCTCAGGCAAAAACTGCATCTCGATCCGCAGCTCACCCTGGCCCCCACACGCCTCACAGCGTCCTCCCTTCACGTTGAAGGAGAACCGACCGCGCTTGTAGCCCCGGATCCGCGACTCAGGCAGCTTGGCAAAGAGGTCCCGGATAAAGTCAAAGACGCCCGTGTAGGTCGCCGGATTGGAGCGCGGGGTGCGGCCGATGGGCGATTGATCGATATTGATCACCTTGTCGATGAACTCATAGCCCTCCACACGGTCGCAGGCCCCCGCGGGCTCCCGCGAGCCATAGATAAGCTGGGCCAACCGCCGGTACAGCGTCTCGATGACCAAGGTGCTCTTCCCAGAGCCGGACACCCCCGTGATGCAGATGAAGAGGCCCAGGGGGATACGCACATCGATGTTCTTCAGGTTGTGTTCCCGCGCCCCACGGATCACCAACGCCTTGCCGTTGCCGGGGCGTCGCTTCTCCGGCACGGGGATCGAGAGCCGTCGCGAGAGGTAGGCCCCGGTGAGCGATGTGGGGTGATTGATTATTGCCTCGAGGGGTCCCGACACCACCACCTCACCCCCATGTTCACCAGCCCCCGGCCCCAGGTCCACAATCCAATCGGCCGAGCGGATGGTGTCCTCGTCGTGCTCGACCACGATCACCGTGTTGCCGAGGTCCCGCATCTCCTTGAGCGTCGCGATGAGCCGCGCGGTGTCGCGCGGATGCAGCCCGATGCTCGGCTCATCCAGCACATAGAGCACCCCGGTCAGGCGTGACCCCACCTGGGTGGCGAGGCGGATCCGCTGCGCCCCGCCGCCGGAGAGCGTGCTGGCCGCGCGGCCC
>CAZHBB010000029.1:26445-33953 GCA_964530185.1 uncultured Anaerolineales bacterium | reverse complement strand
GTCGGGGCTGGCCTCGGTCCTTTCCCCGACAAAGAGAGATAACCCCCGACCTGAACGTCGCTTGACACACGGCTGCGGCAGCAGTACCCTAACCTGTGAGGTCGTCCAAAACGCCGCCCCCGAGGCGGCCAGACTCACAGTTCGACACGATAAGGAGCACAACGTATGTCGATCCTGGCAGCGACACCCCCCATGGGATGGAACAGTTGGAACACGTTTGGCAGGGAGATCAACGAGCAGGTCGTGCGCGAGACGGCCGCAGCCATGGTCCAGGAGGGGCTGCGAGACGCGGGCTATCTCTACGTGGTCATCGATGACCTGTGGGAGGATGACGAGCGCGTAGATGGACGTCTCACCTGGGACCCCGTGAAGTTCCCCGCAGGCATCCCCGCGCTGGCGGAGTATGTCCACAGCCTGGGCTTAAAGTTCGGCATCTATTCGTGCGCGGGCAGTCATACCTGTGCGGGCAAGCCCGCCAGCTATGGATATGAGGAGATCGACGCGCAGACGTTCGCCGAGTGGGGCGTCGACTTCCTCAAATACGACTTCTGCTACACCCCGCCGGGGGTCGACGGCCCCATGCTCTATCAACGCATGGGGCAGGCCCTGCGGATGACCGGACGTGAGATCCTCTACAGCATCTGCGAATGGGGGACCAACGAGCCCTGGACATGGGGGGCGCGAGTGGGCGGTCACATGTGGCGCACCACGGGGGACATCAACGATTCCTGGGAATCGATCCTACACATTGGCTTCGAGCGGCAGGTGGGCCTGGAGGCCTACGCCGGCCCCGGTCATTGGAACGACCCGGACATGCTGGTGGTGGGCATGTACGGCAAGGGTAATGTCGCCCGCGGTGGATGCACAGACGCCGAGTACCGCAGCCACTTCAGCCTGTGGTGTCTGCTGGCCGCGCCCCTTATGATCGGCTGCGATGTACGGGCCATGAACGCGGCCACCCGCGAGATCCTGCTCAACGCTGAGGCCATCGCCGTCAATCAGGATCCACTCGGCCGGCAGGGCTATCGCGTCGGACAGACGCCCTGGGGGAGACAGATCGCCGAGGTGTGGGCTAAGCCCCTGTTGGACGGCTCCATCGCGGTCGGGATGTTCAACCTGGGCGACATGCCAGCACGTCTCATCACTGTGGCCTGGGAATCGCTGGGCCTGCACGACCGCCGCCCCTGCAGGGTGCGCGACCTGTGGGCCCACGAAGACCTGGGGGTCTACACTGGGAGCTTCAGCACCCGCGTGGCGCCCCACGATGTGGCGCTGATCAAACTCACGCCCCTTCCACGATAGACCTCGGGAGAGAGGAAAACAGAAGAATGGGTGAGCTGCCGTTTCGCCAGATCCATCTCGACTTCCACACCAGCGAGGCCATCGAAGGCATTGGGGCGGACTTCGACCCCGAGCGCTTCGCCGAGACCCTGACCCAGGCCCGCGTGAACTCGATCAATCTCTTCGCTTTGGGACATCACGGATGGATCTATTTTGACACGCAGCGGTTCCCTGAGGAGCGGCATCCCCATCTGACCCGTGACCTGCTTCGGGAACAGATCGAGGCATGTCACAGACGCGGCATCCGCACGCCGGTCTACGTCTCGGTCCAGGTGAACGAGTACCTGGCCCAGCGCCATCCCGAGTGGCGCGTGGTGGAGGCCGATGGGCGGCTCTACGGCCCCGGTCCCTACGAGGACGGCTTCTGGCACCTCCTGTGTCTGAACACCCCCTACGTCGATCGGCTCAAGCTCCTGGTGGAGGAGATCCTGCAGACCCTGCCCATCGACGGTTTCTGGTTCGACATCGTGGACGCACGCGACTGCTCATGCCGCTATTGTCGTGAGGGTATGTTGGCGCAGGGTCTGGAGCCCTCGGAGCGTGCCGACCGTCTGCGCTATGGCCGCCAGGTGCTGCAGCGCTTTGTCTCGGATATGACCGCGTTCGTCAAGGCGCGCAAGCCAGACGCCCTGATCTTCTACAACGCCGGTCACGTCGGCCCCCACCACCGGCCGCTGCTGGACGCCTTCACCCACCTGGAGCTGGAGTCGCTGCCCAGCGGAGGATGGGGTTACCTCCACTTCCCGACGACCGCCCGCTATGTGCGCACGCTGGACAAGGACTTCCTGGGCATGACGGGCAAGTTCCACACCTCCTGGGGTGACTTCCACTCCTTCAAGAACCCGGCCGCCCTGGCTTTCGAATGTTTTCACATGCTGGCGCTGGGCGCCAAAGTCTGCGTGGGGGATCAACTCCACCCGCGCGGCGAGCTCGACCCGCACACCTATCAGCGCATTGGGGAGGTCTACGCACAGATCGAGGAGAAGGAACCCTGGTGTGCGGGAGCCGAGCCTCTGGCCGAGATCGGGGTGCTGACCCCCGAGGAGTTTGATCCCGGGCTCTCACGCGTCGATGTCGACTTCCGCCCCATTATGGGCGCCGTCCGCATGTTGCAGGAGGGCAAACACCAGTTTGACGTGCTGGACTCGTACAGTGACTTCGAGCGCTATCGGGTCCTGGTGCTGCCGGATCGCATCCCGACCGAAGGCCCTCTCCTCGAGCGCCTTGAGGCCTACCTCGCACAGGGAGGCGCCATCATCGCCTCGTTCGCCTCGGGCATGGATGCGGCCCAGGAGGGGTTCACCCTGAAGGCGCTGGGGGTGCGGCTCGTCGAGGAAGGGCCGCGCGACCCCGCCGGCAACCTGGCACGCGGAAGGGAATACCCAAGGCATCATTACGCCGAGTACCTGCGTCCCCGCGCACCCCTGGCCGTCGGATTACCCAACACCGAGCATGTGATGTACATCCATGGCATGCATGTGGCGGCCGAGGGGGATACTCAGGTGCTCGCCGACGTCATCGCACCCTATTTCGACCGCACCTATAGGCACTTCTGCTCCCACCTGCAGGCCCCCTCCTCTGGCAGGGTCGTTCGCCCCGCTGTCGTCCAACGCGGCTCGGCGATCTATTTCAGCCACCCCATCTTCACCCAATACCAGACCAAGGCGCCGCGCTGGTGCCGCCAACTCTTTCTCAACGCGCTGGACCGGCTGTTACCCGACCCGTTGCTGAGAATGGAGGCTCCCACAGCCGCCATCGCCACCCTGACCCGACAAGACGACCACGGACGGTGGATCCTTCACCTGCTCCACTATGTCCCCGAGCGACGCGGCGAGGCCTTTGACATCGTGGAGGATGTGGTGCCGCTCTACGGGGTGCCCATCTCCGTCAAAGTGGAAGCACCGGTGGAGAGCGTGCGCTGCGTGCCCCAGGGCGAGGCGTTGACGTTCGACGTCGCAGGAGGAAGGCTCCAGTTCACCTTACCCAGGGTGATGGGGCACCAGATGGTGGAGATCCAATTACATTGAGGAGCCACCTTCGATGAAACGAGCTGAGCTATGAGTATAGGCTACACCAACGTCATTGTGATCATGGCGGACGACCTGGGGTATGGCGACCTCAGCTACTACGGCAACCGCTATCTCAAGACCCCCAACATCGACCGGCTGGCGGCGGAGGGGGTCGCGTTGATCCAACACTATTCCGCCTCTCCCATTTGCGCGCCGGCGCGCGCGGCGTTCCTGACAGGCCGCGACAGCCACCGCACCGGTGCCCTGAGCGTCGAATCCAACCGTGGTCTCGACCGCTTCTCCCTGCGCGAGCGCACCATCGCGGACGTCTTCCGCGCGGCGGGCTACGCGACAGGCATGGTCGGCAAGTGGCACAACGGGCTCTTCGATCGCCGCTACCACCCCAACCAGAGGGGCTTCTCGGAGTTCGTGGGCTTCCTGAACGGCGGCATGGACTACTACGACTGGATCCTGGACGTCAACGGACAGCCCCGCCACTCGGACGGGCGCTATCTCACCGACGTGCTGAGTGAGGAGGCCCTGGCCTTCATCGAGCGCCACCAGAGCGAGCCTTTCTTCCTCTACCTGGCCTACAATGCGCCCCATAGCCCACTGCAGGCACCCGAGCCCGACATCGAGTACTTCCGCATGTTGGGACGCTTCAACGAAGCAGTATGTCGCCTCTACGCCATGATCCGTCGCATGGACATGGGCATTGGCCGCATCCTCGCGCTTCTCGACCGCCTCCAGCTCGCTGAGCAGACACTGATCCTCTTCACCAGCGACAATGGCCCCTGGCTGGGACAGCAGCGGCTCCCCAATGGCCGTGTCTTCAGCGTGCAGCGCTACAACGGCCCGTTCCGCGGGATGAAGCAGGATGTGCTGGAGGGCGGCATCCGCGTGCCCGCTGTGGTGCGCTGGCCCGCGGGTCTCCCCGCCGGGCAGGAGGTCACCGACCTGGTCCACTTCTGCGACTGGCTGCCTACGCTCTCGGCCGCCGCTGGGATCACCGACCGTCCCGCCCTTCCCCTGGACGGCACGGACGTGCTCCCCACATTGCGCGGGGCCTCAACATCGACACCCGCCGCAGGCCCACGGTTCTGGCAGTTCAACCGCTATGAGCCCATCCCCTACTGCAACGCCGCCGTGCGGTACGGCCCCTGGAAACTATACTGGCCCCGCATCCCCGAGGCCATGGCCAAGCTGCCCATTGACAACGTCTGGTACCACGGCATGTTCCACGTCCCCCACTTCGAGACCGCCGTCGACCGCGCGCCGGTGTTGAGAGAGGTCCCACCCCCCTCTGAACCCGAACTCTACCACCTGGAGGAGGACCCCGCCGAGCACGAGAACCAGGCAGCTCAGCACCCAGATGTCGTAGCCAGCCTCCGCCAGGCCTACGACGCATGGTTCCGGGCGGTGACCCGTGAGCGTCGGCGGCTGCCCGACGTATGGCCCCGGATAGAATGGAGGTAACCTCCCCCTGGCCGTCGCGACGACCGCACATGCCCTCAACGCCGATCCTCAGGGGCCGGGGCAGTGATGCAGAGAAGAACATCCCATAGTGACAGGGAAGGTAATGGACATGGACGCTATGCAATGGTTCGATGCCGAATGTCGGCTGGGGCCGTTCCGCCTCCATCAGCCCAAGGCTCCGACGACGGCCCAGGCCCTGGTGGGGGAACTGGAGGCCAACGGGATCTCCCGGGCCCTGGTCTACCATGCAGACGCCATCGGCTACGACCCCATGGAGGGCAACCAGCGGCTCCTGGCAGCGATCAAAGGGTGGCCTCAGCTCGAGCCCTGTTGGGTGGTCCTCCCCCATCACACGGGCGAGATGCCCCCCTCGGACGCCGTCGTGCGTATGATGCTCGACGCCGGCGTCGCCGCGGCCCGCATATTTCCCCGCACGTTTCGCGTGCCGTTTCGGGTCTGGGCCCTGGACGCTCTGCTGTCAGCCCTGGCTGCCCATCGCATCCCCCTCTGGGTCGACTTCGGTCATCAGGGTTGGAGCGAGGAGGCGATAGACTTCGAGGGTCTCTATGAGATAGCCCAGGCCTTTCCCGAGCTGCCCATCGTGCTGGTGCGACCGAACATCGGCACCGAGCGGGGCCTCTACCCCCTGATGGAACGGTGCCCACAGCTCTACGTGGAGACCTCCTACTACACGGTCCACCGGGGCATCGAACGCCTGAGCCTCACCTTTGGCCCCCAGCGCATCCTCTTCGGCACCGGGCTCCCAGACCGGGCCCCAGGCCCCGCCATCACGGCTTTGAGCTACAGCGCTCTCACACCATCCGCACGCAGCGCGATTGCCGGTGGAAACCTGACACGGCTGCTCTCCCAGGTCAAGGCCGCGCACGGTGAGCAACCCAAGCCAGGAGGAAACGATGACCATGACACCGCGTGAGATCGTGAGACGGGCCATCCTCTTCCAGGGGCCCGAACGTATCCCCTACAACCTGCCGGAGCCCTACGGCAGCGACTTTGCATGGGTGGGCATGAGCCCCTCCCCCGACGATCGACCCAGCCGCGGCGTCGATGAATGGGGGTGTGTGTGGGAGAATATCGGGGTCTCCAACCTCGGTCAGGTCAAGGACCCGCCGTTGAAGCGCTGGGACCAGTGGCCAGAGCTGCGAATCCCGGACATACGCGATCCCAGGCGCTGGCACACCCTCGAAGGGGCACGGGAGCGCGCGGGCGATCGCTTCCTGCTGGCCTCGGGGATCTCCCTGTACGAGCGGACGCACTTCATCCGTGGCCTGGAAAATGTATGGATCGACATCATCGAAGCGCCTGAGCTCCTGGGTCGTCTGATCGACGTCCTGGTCGACATGAACCTGTACGCGATCGAGCGCTACGCCGAGGCCGGTGCCGACGGCTTCATGTTCTGCGATGACTGGGGGCTCCAGACCAAGCTGATGATCTCACCCCAGTCCTGGCGCCAGATCTGGAAGCCACGGTATGCCCGCGTCTACCAGGCCGCCCATGAGGCGGGGATGTTGACCTTCCTGCACAGTTGCGGTCACATCACGGCGATCCTGGACGATCTCATCGAGATTGGGCTGGATGTCATCCAGATGGACCAGCAGGAGAACATGGGGCTCGACAACCTGGGACGCTTCGCCGGCCGGATCACCTTCTGGTGTCCGGTGGACATCCAGGCCACCATGGTGACGGGCACCATCGAGGAGATCCGGGCCTACTGTCGGCGGCTGGTGACAACGCTGGGCCGACCTGAGGGCGGCTTCATCGCCCAATGGTATGCCGACCCGGAGGGCGCAGGTCACCGATGGGAGGCGATCCAGGCCATGTGTGAGGAATTCGTGGCCCTGAGCCACACGTACAGCACAGCCAGGAGGGATGTAACATGACCATTCGCAGCCTGGCATCGCAGGGCGCGCCGCTGACCCACTATCACGTCATCGACGCCCACGCCCATCTGGGCCGTTACCCCAACATCCACGTCGTGCACGGGGATGCCGAGGGGATCCTGGGGTCGATGGATCGGATCGGGATCCAGACCACATGTCTCTCGGCGTTTCGGGCGCTGGGAGGGGACTATCATCGGGGCAACGATGAGGTCGCCAGCGTGGTCGCCCGCTACCCGGGGCGCTTCCTGGGCTATGGCGTGATCAACCCCAACTACCCCGACGACATCGAGGCCGAGCTACACCGCTGTCTGGACACGCTGGGGCTCTTCGCCATCAAGCTACACCCCACGATGCACAGCTATCCACCCGACGGCCCGGCCTATCATCGCGTCTACACCGCCATGCAGGTGCGACAGGGCCTGGTGCTCAGCCATACGTTTGGGGATCCCGCTACTCTGGAACGCCTGGCCGCCGGATACCCCAACGTGACCTTCCTCGTGGCCCATGTGGCCGGCACCTACGATCCAGCCCTGGCCGAGTCCTACGCCGTGCTCATGGAGGCGCGTCCCAATGTGTTCCTGGACACTGTGCTGTCCCAGGTCTACTACGGGGACCTGGAACAGTGGGTGGCGGCGGTTGGCGCCTCCCGGCTGGTGTTTGGAAGCGACGTGCCCTTCAACGACAACGCCCATCAGATTGGCCGTATCACCCACGCAGATATCAGCGAAGAGGACAAGCGGATGATCCTTGGCGGGACCATGGCCCGGATCCTGGAGCGGATTGG
>CAZHBB010000029.1:9981-26345 GCA_964530185.1 uncultured Anaerolineales bacterium | reverse complement strand
GCCTCGGTCCGCTCATCGCGGGGTGTGGTGAAGACCTGGGGACCTGGCCCCCACTCGATGAGCTCCCCCTGGAGGAAGAAAGCGGCCCAATCGGCGACACGCGCCGCCTGCTGGACGCTGTGGGGCACGATCAGGATGGTGTATTCGCGCTTTAGCTCCTGCAACGTCTGCTCGACCTTGAACGTGGAGATCGGATCGAGGCCGGAGGTCGGCTCATCGAGCATGATGACCTCAGGCTGCAGGGCCAGCGATCGCGCCAGGCAGAGTCGCTGTTGCTGGCCACCAGACAGAGCGTAGGCGCTCTCCATGAGCCGATCGGACACCTCGTCCCACAGAGCCGCCTGTTTGAGCGCGCGCTCCACGGCGGCGTCGAGCCGCGCACGGTCCTTGACGCCGGCCAGCCGCAGGCCATACGTCACATTGTCGTAGATGCTCATGGGCAGAGGGACAGGACGGGCGAAGACGATGCCGATACGGCGACGGAGCCGGATGACGTCATAGTCCGGAGCCAACACATCCTCGCCATCCAAAAAGATCTGCCCCTCCTGACTGACGACGTCCGCCAGATCATTGAGTCGGTTGATCGTTCGCAATAGCGTGCTCTTGCCACCGCCCGAAGGCCCGAACAGGACGTTGATCTGGTGCGCGTAGATGTCCAGCGAGATGCCGTTCAGGCTCTCCGTCCCGTCGGAGTAGCGCACCGAGAGATCACGGATGCTGATCTTGACAGGCGGGGTCTCTTCCATGGGGTTCACCATACACGCTGCTTCCGATAGTGACGCCGCACAAGCGTGGCCACAAGGTTCAGAGAGAGCACAAACACCAGCAGCACCAGGGCTGTGCCATACTGGATGCGGACCGGCATGCCGGGCACCTGCGTGCTGATCACAAAGAGGTGATAGGGCAGCGCCATGGTCTGATCGAAAATGGAGCGCGGCAATCGGGGCAGGAAGAAAGCGGCCGCTGTGAACAGGATGGGCGCGGTCTCACCTGCCGCGCGCTCGATCCCCAGGATCACGCCGGTGATGATCCCCGGCAGGGCCTGGGGGAGCACAACGCGACGCACGGTCTGCCATCGACTTCCGCCCAGGCTGGTGCTCACCAGGCGGAACG
Source organism: uncultured Anaerolineales bacterium (assembly GCA_964530185.1). GTDB lineage: Bacteria > Chloroflexota > Anaerolineae > B4-G1 > SLSP01 > PWVB01. The sequence continues at coordinate 25,232 of CAZHBB010000029.1, read as the reverse complement.
ACTGGGGCACCGCCCGCAGGGCCTCCTCCGCTGTGCTGGTGATCACGGGCAGGGTCATGATACCCAACGTCAGAGACCCGGCCAGAATCGACGTGCCGAAGTTCAGGAAAATGACGAACAGCCCCAGTCCAAACAGCCCGTAGACGACCGATGGGATCCCGGCGAGATTGACAATCGCCACCCGGATCCAGCGCGTGAGCGCGGTGTCGCCGGCATACTCTGACAGGTAGATGGCCCCTCCCACCCCCAGCGGCACAGCCACCACTGCGGTGCCCAACGTCAACGCGACAGTCCCGACGATCGCTGGCAGGATCCCGCCAGCCTTCATCCCGTCACGGGGCATCTCCGTCAGGAAGGACCAGGAGATGGCGCCAGCTCCCTGCACCACCACATAGCCCACCACATAGAAGATAGGCACCACGACGATGAGTGCTGCCAGAGTGATCAATGCAAATGCGATCCGCTGCGAAACCTGTCTGGACATAACTCTCTACCCGTTGATCTGTCCCTGTCTGTTCACGAGAGCATCCGCTCCGACCGCCGTATAGTCCTGGACACAACCGAAGCGGCGACAAGATTAGCCAGGAAGGTGATCACGAAGAGCGTCAACCCCACCGCGAACAACACATGATAGTGGGTGCTGCCATGGGCCACCTCCCCCATCTCGGCGGCGATGGTCGCCGTCATGGTGCGCACGGGCATAAAGATATCCAGAGGATGACGCGGCATACGCGGCGCGTTGCCGGTGACCATCATCACCGTCATAGTCTCCCCAACCGCGCGTCCCACACCCAACATCAACGCCGTGACGATCCCCGAACGTCCAGCGGGGATGACGATCCTGGCGATCGTCTGCCAGCGTGTCATGCCCAGGGCAAGCCCCGCGTCCCGATAGGTCTTGGGCACCGTGTCCAACACGTCCTCCACCACGCTGACGACCGTCGGCAGGGCCATCCAGGCCAGCAGCACGATGCCCGTGAACGCCGTGAGCCCGGTAGGGATGTCGAAGAAGGTACGGAAGAACGGGGCGATCACCAACATACCCAGGAAACCAATCACCACGGAGGGGATCCCCGCCAGGACTTCCACCAGGGGCTTCAGGATCTCGCGCGCCCAGTCGGGAGCGATCTCGGCGATGAAGACCGCGGTCGCCACCCCCAGGGGCAACGAGATGACCGCAGCGCCAAGGGTGATCATGAGCGAACCGGCGATGAGCGGCAGCAGCCCGTAGTACCCCTCGATCGGGTACCAGCGGGCCGAGAAGAGATCGCGCAGAGGGACCTGGACGAAGGCTGGCACGCCCTCGCGGATGAGGAAGAAGAAGATCATCACCACCAGGGCAATGGCGCTGACGCCGGTCGTCTGAATCGCTCGCTCGATCAGCACCTCCCCCATTTTCATCGTGAAGGTGCCCTGGGAGGCGACCTCAGCCGCTGGAGGAAGCGTCTCGTCTTTCGTCATCGACCTACTCCTTGATGGGCACAAAGCCCAATGCGCGCACGATCTCCTGGGCCTCGGGGGTCAGGATCCACGTCAGATATTCAAGGACAAGCCCCGAGGGTTCGCCAGCGGTGTACATGTAGAGATTGCGGGCCACCGGATAGTGACCGTTGTTGACCGTGTCGACGCTGGGCAGCCAGAACGGCCCCTCTGGGGAGGTCCCCACCGCGATGACCTTCATATCCTCGGTCACATAGCCCAGCCCGTCATAGCCAATGGCATTGGGGTTCTGTCTCACCTCGGCGCTAATGCCCTCGGAGGAGGGAAGGAGGAGCGTATCCGGAGAGAACAGCGTGTGATTGTCCTTCTGGCCAAGCCGCACCACGGCCTCGAGGAAATAGACGTGGGTGCCCGAGTTCGTCTCCCGCGAGAGGCGGACGATGGGACGATCCTCTCCCCCCACCTCGCGCCAATTGGTGATCTTTCCACTGTAGATATCGGAGATCTGCTGCAGGGTGAGGGCATCGACGGGGTTATCCGGATGGACCACGACCGCGATGGCATCCCGCGCCACGATGTGCTCCACGGGCTCTATCCCGTTGGCGCGGGCCTCCTCGATCTCCTCCTCCTTGATGGAACGCGAGGCATTGGCGATATCCACCGTGCCGTTGATGAGGGCGGCGATGCCAGTGCCGGAGCCTCCTCCGGTGACGGCAATGCGCACCTCAGGATGGAGCTGCTGATAGCGCTCCGCCCAGGCAAGGGCGAGGTTCACCATCGTATCAGAGCCTTTGTTCTCGATCGCCCGAGAGGATGGGGGCTGAGGCTGCCCCTCGACCGTCGCTGCCCCGCCCCCGCTGCGACAGCCCAGGAGAGCCCCACCCAGCAACACCACCAGGGCTAATAAGAGGCTTGCTTTCCTGACCACGGGCAAGTATTCTACCTTGATCATTGCAAGTCGCAAACGAAGGGATCTGAGGTGACCCCCAAGTCTTGGACCACGACAAGGGGAAAATAAGTGAAACTTGGTTGTTAACATAGCAAGGATACCATACCTTGATGAACCTTAACAGGGGCCACATAGCCCAGGCTCTGATGGGGCCACTCGTAGTTGGTGTAGCGCAGCCACTCATCCAGGTCCGCCTGTAGTTCATCCAGCGAGGTGCAGAACTTCTGCCGCCACGCCGCTGGAAGAACGCCTCATGACTGTCAGGAGAGGTCTCCCGGAGCATAGAACACACCGTACTGGCTAAGAGGATCTTGAAATGTCTTATCCCTCTCCTCAATATCATAGACCCGCCGCTTGACATCAATGACTTGTTGGTTAGCGTATATCTGGCGGCCAGGAAATACCCCGCTCCATAGCTGATCTCAGGAGTTACATGTGGCACCTGTGAGTAAGACACTGCATGGTCGGAGCCGTAGGGCCTCCCAAGCCCTGATGTTGCTTGCGATGGCCATTACTATCGCCGTCCCCCGCTACCTCTCTCTAGGCAAGTACGTTACGATTGACGAACATACCTGGCTGACACAATCGGCGAATTTTGCGGCGGCACTCCACAGAAGAGACTTTGCCGCGACCTTCCAAATCGAACACCCGGGTGTGACTACCATGTGGCTCGGAGCTTTGGCTCAGCGACTCATCTACCCGGACTATGTTCGTGAGCATCCCAAGCCCATAGACCGTGCAAGCTACGAAGCTACGCTGCGTGAGAAACTTGGCAGCCCGCTGCCTATGCTCGTGATGAGCCGCGCCCTCGTGACCGGTGTCATCACATTGTGTCTTCTTCTATCCTTCGTCATGCTACGCACACTCATCGGGACACGTTCTGCTGTGCTGGGAATGCTCTTTGTCGCCCTTGACCCCTTTGCCGTGGCTCACACCCAGCTCCTACACGTGGACGGGTTACTCAGCTCTTTTGTCCTTGTGGGGCTCCTGTCTCTCTTGGCATACCTTCATAACCATCGTCCTACCTTCCTCATCCTCTCCGGCATTGCGGGTGGTCTAGCCTTTCTCACGAAGTCCACATCGCTTCTTGCCCTGCCAGGAGCTATCATGATAGTTTTCGCCAACCGGCTTATCCACCACCAAGGGACAATCCAAGAGAAACTCAAGTGGGCGGTATGGCAAAGTCGCATCCTTCTAGTGTGCATACTCATCGCCATGATCACGATCTTTGCAGTATGGCCCGCTTTGTGGATCTCCCCCTCTCTGACCTTAAGCCGAGTCATAAACGGAGCTATCCACTATGCGCAAACCGGTCATGAACATCCTGTCTTCTACCAAGGCCAAATCATCCCCACGGGCAGAATCGGGTTGTCCTATTATCCCTTGGCGTACCTATGGAGGTCCACCCCTACCGCGTTAATCGGAATGGTGCTGGCGCTGAGCAGTGCGACTTTGGGGTATCCAGCTCCCATGGCCAGCAAGAGGAGAGAATACCTCGTCTACTTCCTGCTCATGGCATGCCTCTTCCTATCTGCCCTGAGCTTCGGGTATAAGAAGTTCGATCGCTACATGCTCCCCGCCTGGTTCCCGCTTCTCATCGCATCGGGCCTGGGCTGGGATACTGTTGTTGCATGGCTCCATCATCGATCACTCTCATGGAAACGAAGATGCCTCATACAGCTTACCCTCGCGTGTGGCATCCTGCTGCACGGTGTTGAAGCCACCAGGGTGTTTCCCTATCCTCTGAGCTACTATTCCCCCCTCCTGGGTGGGGGGAACCGTGCTGCCCAAGTGTTCACCATCGGCTGGGGGGAAGGACTCTCCGACGCTGCGGCCTACCTTAATGGATTGCCTCACCCGGAGAACACCGAGGTCACGACATGGTATCTACCCTGTTTCTCCTACTACTACGCTGGGCACTCATATGAGATCCCTAATGCGACTGAGATCGATCCGGCTCATCTTGACGCTCTGCTGGAGAAGGACTACGTTGTCACTTACATCAACCAGTGGCAACGACGGATACCCCCCGCGCTCTTCGAGCGCCTTTCGGAATGGTGTCTCGTCCACACTATCACACTCAATGACATTGAGTATGTACACATCTATAGCCGCGAACACTGCAACCAATGAAGATCTGATGTACGCAACGTGCCGCACTAGCGGCGCAGGAGGCCCGCGTAGCCCTGCACGGCCAGGGCGGAGCCGAAGGCGATGGTGCCCAGCTTGCCGCCTGCTCCGCCCAGCGTCGGCATGCTGTAGATGAAGATCGCGCCCGCCACCATCCCCACCACGGCCATCAGCCCCCCACGGGGGAAACGCTCCCGGCTGGACATGCTGGCAAAGGAGGCACACATCACCATGACCGCCAGCGTGGGCCCATGCACGGCGTCCAGGGCTGGCAGCACCAGTCCCCCTACCAGGCTCACGAGAGCGGAGGCCATCACCGGCCCCTGGCCCCGGCCATGGTTGAGCCAGTAGGTCACCACAGTCGCCACTACGGCATAGGCGATGATCTCCAGGATGACCGAGGGCGCAGGGACCGGTGTGATCAGGAACTCCCTGTCCAGCCCCCAGCCGGTGATCACCGAGCCCGTGAAGGCGATGGTGCCCAGCTTGCCACCCAGCCCGGGGTAGGCACAGAGGGTAAGCAGGTAGATCAGCGCGGCTACAAGCGCGGCGATCGCCAGCTCCCCGTGGTTGATCAGCAGGCGCGCCGAGGTCATCCCCACGAAGGAGCCACAGTAGGCGGGGACGGCGTAGGCAGGCACCACAGCGGCCGCCATCAGACCCACCAGACTCGCCGCTGTCACCGCCCCCAGCCCCACGTGCACGCTCAACTCGTAGCCCAGCAGCGCCCCCAGGAAGAGGGCCAGCGCCGCGCGCAGGTTGGCCCCCTGCAGCAGCTCGCTCAGGGCAGCACAGGGCACGCGACGCCCCTCACGCACCATCTCCACCACCGCCCCCACCAGCACCGCCGCCACCACGAAGCCGCCAAGCGAGTGCAACGCCCAGGCCTCATAGACGGTGAAGCTCAGCAGGACCACGACCATGGCGCTGAGCACCAGAAAGCCCAACGCAGGGACCCATCGCTCCATCGTCACCGCCTCCGATCCTTCCCCGGACGAACGGCCCGTGGGCGACCCCGCCGGGGTGCTAAGCCACAACCTGGTTGATCACCGTCGTGCCCGCGGGCACCTCCGAACCGCGTAGCAGGACGGCGTCTCGGATCGTGACGCCGTCACCGATGCGGCAGTTGCGCTCGATATAGACGTTGGGGCCAATCACGCAGTCGCGCCCGATGGTGGTCCCTACCCCAATGTGCAGAGGCGTGATGAGGCGGGTGTTGGGCCCCACCGTGGTGGGCGCCAGTTGCGGTCGTCCATCGCCGTGGGTCAGGTACTCACGGTTGAGCGCCAGCAGGTCGGCAGCGTTGGTGAGCGTCAGCCGTCGCTCGATCAACACGCCGCCCACCCGCCCATCGCGCTCGATCAGCATCTGGATGGCGTCCTGCAGCTCATACTCGCCGCGCGGCGAGAGCTGCACCTCCGGCAGGTAGTCCAGGATGCGTGGCGTAAAGACATAGAGCGGCAGACTGGAGATGTCGGAGGGGGCCTCCTCCGGCCGTGGCTTCTCCACGATGCGCGTCACCCAGGGGCCGTCCATCTCCACGATCCCCACGCTGCCCAGGCGCTCCGGCTCCACCTTCATCAACGTCAGCACACCATGGGGTTGGCTCGCGCCCTGCATCATGGCGATCAGGCGCGCCACATCCCCCGTAGCCACCAGGTTGTCGCAGGCCGAAAGCACAAAGGTCTCCCCGATGAGCGGCGCCGCGCAGGCCAGGGCGTTGGCCATCCCCTTACGCTCCGGCTGATAGACGAACCGGATATCCGCCTCGATCGTCGACTCGCGCCGAAAGTAGCGGGTGATGTCGCGGTCCTGCGGGCTCACCACCAGGATGAAGTCGTCCACGCCATTGTCGGCCAGCATCTCCATCACCCGTTCGACGATGGGTTTGCCAAGGATAGGCAGCATGGCCTTGGAGCGCTGCAACGTGATAGGGTGCAGCCGTGAGCCCTTGCCTGCCGCCAGGATCACGCCCTGCATCGCGCCACCACCTCTTCATGGAAGGACTCCGCAGCCCTGGGACCGAGGCCCACCAGCCGCAGCCAGCGGTATCCGTAGCGCGGCAGAGTCAGGGTCCAGGCCTCCGAGGCCGTTTCAGGCTCAGTCTGGCCCGTAAAGAGGTCCTCCAGGCGAGCGCCGACGTAGGGACCCAGGTCGAGCGTCACGCGCTGCTCCTCGGCGGCCAGGTTGTTGACCACCAGCACCGTCTCCTGCGGGCCTTCGCGCACGTAGGCCAGCACCGACTTGGGCTCAGGCGCCAGGAGGATGAGGTGGCCACGCCCAAAGACAGGGTGCTGGCGGCGCACCTGCAGCGCCCTCCGCATCCAATTGAGGAGGGAGTCGGGCTCGGCCTCCTGCGCCGCCACGTTGACGGTGCGATAGCCGAAGACCGCGTCGTCGATGAGCGGCAGGTAGAGCCGTTCAGCAGGGACATCGGGGGCGGTGAAACCGGCGTTAGGTTCGGCGGTCCACTGCATGGGCGTGCGGACCCCGTTGCGGTCCTCCAGCCAGATGTTGTCGCCCATCCCGATCTCGTCGCCGTAGTAGATGAAGGGCGAGCCGATGAAGGTGAGCAGGATGGAGTTAGCACAGCGGATGCGGTCCTGATCGTTCTCCAACAGCGGGGCCAGACGGCGGCGAATGCCCAAATTCAGGCGCATGCGCGGCTCGGGAGCGTAGTAGGCCCACATGAAGGTGCGCTCCTCGGGCGTCACCATCTCCAGCGTCAGCTCGTCGTGGTTGCGCAGGAAGGTCCCCCACTGACAGATAGGGGGCAGCTCCGGGGTACGCGCCATGATCCACTCGATCGAGGTGCGGTCCGCCTGGGCCAGCGCCATGAAAATGCGCGGCATCAGCGGGAAGTGGAAGTTCATCTGCATCTCGTCACCGTCGCCAAAGTAGGCCCGCACCTCCTGGGGCCACTGGTTGGCCTCGGAGAGCAACATCGTGCCCGGTGCATAGGCGTCCACCAGCGCCCGCAGCCGCTTGAGGTAGGCGTGGGTCTCGGGCAGGTTCTCACAGCTCGTGCCCTCGCGCTCGTAGAGATAGGGCGGCGCATCGATACGCAGGGCATCGGCCCCCTGGTCGATCCAGAACTGCAGGATCTTCATCATCTCACGCTGCACCGCCGGATTGTCGTAGTTGAGGTCAGGCTGGTGGTGGAAGAAGCGGTGCCAATAGTACTGCCCGCGCAGTGGGTCATAGGTCCAGTTGGAGGGCTCGTAGTCAATGAAGATGATGCGCGCGTCTTTGTATCTGTCGGGGGTATCACTCCAGACGTACCAGTCGCGGTATTTGGCGTGCTCGGGGTGGTTGGGGTCACGCGAGGCCTGGAACCACGGGTGCTGATCCGAGGTGTGATTGGGCACCAGTTCCACCACGATGCGCAGGCCACGCCGGTGTGCCTCCTCCACCAGGCGCCCGAAGTCCTCCAGCGTGCCGTAGTCCGGATGGATGTCGCAGTAGTCTGCCACATCATAGCCATCATCTCGCAACGGCGAGGGGAAGATAGGGAGCATCCAGATGGCGTCGATCCCCAACGCCTGCAGGTAGTCCAGCTTCGAGGTCAGCCCCGGCAGGTCGCCGATGCCGTCGCCGTTGCTGTCAGCGAAGGCCCGCACCGAGACCTCGTAGAAGACCGCATCCTTATACCAATCGTAGGCCATGCGCCGCCTCCTCTCATGTCGTCCCCGCCGCGGGGCCATCATAACATCGGGCCGCCGATTTGAAAACTACACGCCCGGCCTACAATAGGTCCATGGCAGGAGAGGATAAGCTGGAACGTTACCGGCAGCACTATGCCGCGCTCAAACGCACCTGGCAACCGGCGACAGCCATCTACCAGGCGCGTGTGGCAACCTACATGCGCCCGGATGTGCGTGTGCTGGACCTGGGCTGCGGCCGCGGTGGTATCGTCGAACGCCTGGGGCGCCACGGGCGTTGGATCGGCGTGGATGCCGATCTCTGTTCGCTGGTCGAGCATCGTCTGCCCTGGCTCCCCCGCGGCCTGGCCCACGCTGAGGCCCTCCCCTTCGCCGACGACACCTTTGACATCGTGGCGACGTCCTGGGTGTTGGAGCACCTGCGACAGCCCGCCGTCGCCTTCCACGAGATCGCACGGGTGCTGCGCCCCGGTGGCGCCTTCCTATGCCTGACCCCTAACGCAGCCCATCCCATCCCGCGCCTCAACATCGCCTGCCGTCGCCTGCGCCGGATTCAAGCCGCAGCCGTATGGCTGCTCTACGGGCGCTATCCAAGGGACACCTTCCCGGTGGCCTACCGCGCCAACACACCCGAGGCCATCACACGGCTGGCGGCCGCCGCCGGACTGTACCTGCGAGAGATCATACTGGTGGAGGACCCAGCCTACCTGATGCTGTGCCGCCTTCCCCTCTGGTTAGCGGCGCTGCTGGAACACCTGATTCCCGCCACCTGGAAGATCCATCTGGTGGGCCACTTTGTGAAGCGTGCCCGGAGGTCCAGAGGCGCAGATATTCGCCAATCACAACAGGAGTGAAGGAATTATGCCCATAACACAAGATGCCATTTTGTTGATCCTGCTAGGTGCCATCGGGGTGCTTGTGGTGATGATTCTTTTCCTGCTCTGGCGGGCCCTGCGCCCCCCCAGGCCCGGCTCAGAGCAACCTCCCGCCTCGCGGCCAAAGCCAGATCCTGCCCCGGCGGGTGAAGCTCCGCTCCTGTCCATCGAGGGCCACGGCGACACCTGGACGGTGCGCGTGCACGGGCATGCCTATCGCGGGATCGCCGCCATTCCCGATGAAGGGCTGCGGATCGAGGTGCGGCGGGCCGTGGCAGCGCTGGTCCGCTTTGCCGGTATAAGCCCCCCGACGGGGCCTACGCCACCGCGCCCTCCCTCGCCACCGCCCAGCTTCGTAGCGCCCCCTGTCCCGCGCCGCGAGCCGGTCCGCCCCGTCACGCCCACGATCAGCGCGGTCCCAGCAGCCGGTCCGGTGATCGACTTCGCCGAGGAGATCGGGGGTATCATCGACGAGCTTCTCGTCGCCGATCCATCCCTGACACAACACGCGATCGACCTGCAAAACCGGGCCGGCAGCGGGCTGGTCTTCATCGTGGACGGCACCATCTACCGTGAGCTGGCTGAGATCCCCTACGAGGACGTCAAGGCGGTGATCCGCCGCGCGACACGCGAGTGGGAACGGCGCTGAGGGAATAGCCTCGCCTCGGCACCGATAACGGACGGAGTTGCTGTATGTCGCGGGTTGCGAGGGCAAGAACCATGGGCGCCAAAGTGCACAAACCCGTCCACACGACCTTACCATGAGACCCCCTCGCAAGTGACTGATCCGGGAACAGGGCATCGCCGAGGCCGAGAGGATCCGTACAGCGTATGCAGTCCCCCTGGGTATTTCCCACAAGGGCCTGAGGCGGGAAGGCCATAGCGACAGCATGAGGGGGCTTTTATCTCTGGGGCAAAAGGGAGAGAATGATCTAGAAAAGGGGCCTGTTTACTCGCACTTGCCCCCTCACGGGACTGGGCAGAAGGTCCACTGACGAGCTATGGTTTCCGCTTCGATGACCTGTGGCCAAGAGCCTTTGCCAACTTGCCTCCATCCTAGAATACACCCACAGCGTGGAATTTCGTTGCAATAACTTGCCATCCATGGCATGATACTGCCATGGAATTCACCCGCCTGATCGAAATCGTCGGCGACGAGCCAGTCTTCGAGGTTGGGCTGCTTCTGGTAGGGGAAACAGATCCCAACGACGTGCGGCGTCAACTCTCCCGCTGGATCAGAGCAGGGCGTCTCCACCAGTTGCGCCGCGGTCTCTACGCCCTGGCCCCCCATTCCAGAAAGTGAGGCCCCGCATGACCATTAAGCCCCGTTGCCCACCCCACATGCCGCGGCTGCAGGCGCTCCTGGGTAGGATCTCCCACCTTGACGACCTGCCGGCGGGGGTCCTGACGGAGATCGCCGCGGTGGCTGCGTTGCGCCATTACGAGGCGAGGCAGGTGATCTACGTGGCGGGTGAACCCGCCGACTCGATCTACATCCTCGAGGCAGGCTGGGTCAAAGCGACGCGCATGAACCGCCGGGGCCGCGAACAGGCACTCCTCGTCCTGCGTCCTCCCGAGGTATTTGGCGACATCGCGGCATTCAGCACCCACGCCTACCCCTGTACTGTGACGGCGCTTGAGGATGTGGAGGTATGGGCCATCCCAGCACAGACCATCCTCGGTCTCCTCTCCCGCTATCCCACGTTCGCCAGGGCCATCATCCACCGCCTGGCAGAACGGGTGCTGCACTTCACCAACCTGGTCGAGGACCTGTCGTTGAGGAGCGTGGAGGCCCGGCTGGCCAACACCCTGCTGCAAAACGTCGAGCTCCACGAGGGCCAACTGCTGGTCCCGCGCCGCGCCTGGGCCACCTTCGATGAGATGGCGGTGCGCCTGGGTACAGTGCGCGATGTGTTGCGCCGCGCCCTCAAGTCCCTGGAAGGGGAGGGCCTGCTCCGGGTGGATCGGCATGCCATCGTGGTCCTGGACGCAGAAGGCCTGGCCAGACGCGGACGTTCGTGACAGCCATAGCCATACGACAAAAGTCGTAGACGAGGCAAACCCGGGCCTATACACTGAGGGATAGGAACGCCCTGTCGCTGTTGATCCCTGATGTCATGGGAAGACGACGTCCAGGTGTCTCAGTTACGTGTCCCGCGTGATCCACCAACGGGAGGAAGGAGCAACCATGAAGAACAACCGTAAATTGGGGATCATCCTGTCCATCATCGGCCTCGCGGCCGGCCTGCTGATCTTCTATCTGCTTGCCGATCAGTACAACCCGGTGATCGACGCCCAGATCGCGTCTGGCCGGACCGATGAAGGTGCCGCAGCCAGGATCACGCTGGCGGTGTTGGGGTGGCTTGGCGCCGCTGCTGGTGCACTCTGGGCCCCCGTGCTCTATGGCTTCGTCCGCCGGAAGCCCTGGGCCTGGTTCTGGGGCGCGGTGGCTGCCACGATCCAGCTCCTGGCCGGCTTCTTCCCCGCCATCCCGGCGATGGCCAGGGACCTGCCAACCCCCACCCTGGTTGTCTTTGGCATGGCGCTGGTGCTGTGGTTCGGCATGCTCCTCATCGGCGGGGTGAAGGGCAAGATCATCGTGCTCACCTTTGTGGCCGGGCTGGCCTACGTGCTGACCTTTATCGACGGCGTGGCCCCCATCGCCAAGTACACCACCTCGCATGACGACCCCTTCTGGAACGGTATGTACGTGATGTCCCAGCAGGTAAGCTGGTGGGGCGCGGCTGCGTGGGCGGTCTTCATCTTCGCTGTACTCCGCAAAAGGTCCTGGGCCACGCCCGTTGGCATCTTTGCCGCCGCTATGTCGATGATGGCAGGGTATCCACTGGGGCTGCACAATGCTCTGGCCGAGGTGCACCGCTTCTCCATGTTCCTGCCGGCGCCGCTGATCAGCACCGGGTTGCTGGTCACCCTGCTCCTGCCAGGGCCACGCAGGATGTTGGAGGAGTGGGGCGCCAGTTAGCGAACGTCGGGGCCGGGTGACGCGCTCTTTTGTCACCGGAGAGAAGACAACCTATACTAGGGGCCGATGCGTTGTCAGCGGGGCGACGCGGGCTCCTGAGTGAAGTGTCCTCATCGAAAGGAGTGCATCATGAAACTGTTCACGCTCGGCAATTTATTCCTGCTGTTGACCGGCCTGACGGCTATCTATCTACTCTGGCGATTCTATACCCGCTGGAGCAAGGAACGTGCCCTCTACGATGTCTATTATATGATGGGGTTCCTTGTGCTGTTGATCTCTGGGCTTCTCCTCATCTTCCTGGGGCTTGACATCCTGTCTTCACCTTATGTGCTCACCGTGGCCTCGCTGATCCCCCTGGGGATTTCTATGGGGCTGATGGAGCAGTACTTCCCTCAGTGGAAGAGACCGTTCAAGTGGTTCGCCCTGATCGGCTTCCTGGCCATCGCCATCTCCAGCATCGGTGGCATCGAGATCGGACGTAAGATCTCGGTCCCGCTCTTCCATGGCGTGGCGGGGCTGGTCATCTTCCTTGGCCCGTTCCTGGCCAAGGACGCACCCCAGGGCTTCTGGTGGGTCGGCATCGGCGGCCTGCTCATCGGGTTAGGCGGCATTGCGCTGGCCTTTATCGCCAATAACGCGCAGTTGCTCTTCTTCAGCCCCTCCTTTGTCATGTCCATCCTGCCCCTGCTCCTGCTCCTGATGACGCTGGCATTCACCTGGGGCTTCGTCAAAGACATCAAGGGCTGACGGCCCGACAGGCAACGTCTAGACAACTTAAGGAGCATTCCATGCAGTTCGTCCGAGATCGCTTCAACTACCTCTTTAAGTCCACCAAGGGCCTGATCCTGGTGGCCATCGCCATGATCGCCATGGAGACGGCGTTGTTCGGCATGCTCTCGGGCCCGATGGCCGAGATGGGCGTGCGGGATGTCGTGGTGCGCACCCTGCACATGGACCTCGAGGCCGCGGAGCGCGAGGGACGCATCATCATTCTCTATCACTCCATCGCTATGGCCGTCGTGGCCATCGAAGTCTACATGGTCACCAGCCTGGTCAAGATGAAGGAGCTGTACAGGACCGTCTCGCGCCTGCTGATCACCGTGGGCTACTGGATGGCGATGATCTTTGGGATGGCCTTCGCCTATTGGGGGCACAACTGGGCCTTCCACGGCCTCTACATCGCCGGCCTCTCGCTCATCTGGTTTGCCGGAGTCCTGCTGACGGTAGCCCTCTGGCCCTGGGACCCCGCCTATCGGCTTCCTCGACCCGCGGGAGCCAAAGGGGAGCACGCCCGACGGCCCGTGGATATGGAACGGGCGGCGTTCTTTGCCACGTCCCTCACGACCGTCCTCTCGGCGCTGTTCGGTGCTGTCCCCGGCTCCTATTTCGGCAATGGCTTCGAGGTGTTCATGGCCGAGAACATCATCCGCCTACCCGAGAAGACCACCATGGAATACGCCATCATCGGGCATCTTCACATCATGCTGGCGTTGATCGCCGTTATGCTCACCCTTCTGATCGGCCGTTGGCTGGGGTTCAGGGGCATCCTGCACAAGATCGCCATGCCGCTCATCATCCTGGGCACCATCGTGCTCAACCTGGGCGTGTGGGGGGTGGCCACGCCTCTGGAGCCCATCGCCCATATGGTCATCTACGTGGGCGCGACGCCAGCCATGCTCGGCGCGCTGATGCTGGTGATCTACGGATGGGATCGGCTGATCCGCGAGGGCACCGCCGATCTGGCTCGCCCGTCTGCCTGGCAGAAGATCAAGGCGCTGGTGCGGGACCCGCTACGCTTCGGCCCGCTGTGGCAGATGGTGTTCATGAACTTCACCGTCAGCGGCATCGGCATCTTCTTCGCCATCCGCCTGGACGAGATCTTCCGGTTCTGGCCGCACCGAGAGGAGCGTATTGAGCTAACCGGTCACTGGCACGTTCTGGCGGCGATCATCGCCACTATCATCCTGCTCTATTATGGCGACATCATCGGCCTCAAAGGCCGGATCCGCAAGCTCTATGGCTGGGCCATCATCGTCTTCTCAGACCTGGCCTTCGCCTCCGTGACGATCTTCGAGACCAAACGCCTGTTCATCTCCGAGGCGGAGCAACAGCCCCTGGTCAACACTGTGATCCTGCTGATGGACCTTGGCCTGGGCACGCTGTTGGTCGTGCTGGCTATGGTCATGGTCTGGCGGCTGGCCGATCTCTTTAAGCGTCAGGGCCGCTGGACCGAGGAAATGCCCCAGGAACTTGCGGAGGAGGTAGCACGATGAGACGACTTATCCTGACCCTTAGCGTGCTAATCGTAGCTCTGGCCGCCTGCGCGCCCGTGGACGTGGCCGCCCCGCCACCTGTCTATGACCCAGGGGTGGATCCCACAGCCTGGACCAGGGTGCCGGCCGGTCCCTTCCTCGCGGGTCAACACCGCGAGGAGGTCACCGTGGATCACGATTTTGAGATCATGGTGACCGACGTAACCGTCGCCCAGTACGTGGATTTCCTGAACGCCGCGCTCCAGGACGGCAGCGTGACACTGACCGACGAGGCTGTCGTGGCCTACTATCCGGGCGACCCCTTCCACGGCAAGAAGCATGAGATGCGCATCGATCCGGGCGACTATATCCTCGTGCCGCTGAACGACCCTGCCTCCCGCTTCACCTTTGACGGGCAGGCCTTCTCAGTTCAGCCGGGCTGGGAGAAGCACCCGATGACCAACGTATCGTGGTTCGGCGCGCTGGCCTACTGCCAGTTCCACGGGTGGCGCCTGCCCAGCGAGTTGGAGTGGGAAAAGGCCGCGCGCGGCACTGATGGCCGGCCTTACCCGTGGGGGGAGGAGATCACGGTGTACCACGCCAACTTCTACCACAGCCGTGACCCATTCGAGGACATGCGTCGCCTGGGCTCGCGCACCACGCCCGTTGGGTTCTACAACGGCAAGGCCTATGACGGCTTTCAGACCGAGGACGCCGTGAGCCCCTACGGGCTGTATGACATGGCGGGCAACGTTTGGCAGTGGCTGGGCGATGTACAGCCGCAGGAGGGGTTCAGCGATCGCCTGATGCACGGCGGGTCCAAGGATACCTACGAGATGGACCTGCGCGTGTGGGTGCGCAACAGCGCGCCACCCTTCTACTACGGCCCTGGCGTGGGCTTCCGATGCACGCGCTGAGACCTGGATGTTGCCCCGGGGGTGCCTGATGAAGACCGTGCTA
>CAZHBB010000029.1:7664-9881 GCA_964530185.1 uncultured Anaerolineales bacterium | reverse complement strand
TGCACGCGCTGAGACCTGGATGTTGCCCCGGGGGTGCCTGATGAAGACCGTGCTAGCAAAGCTCAGAGTCTACTGGCCGCTCACGAAGTCGCTGCAGACTGGCCTCCTGCTCTGCACCGGGTTGGCGGGCTACATGACGGCCCGCTGCCCGGTGCTACACGCCCCCACCCTCATCGCGCTGACGGTCAGTCTGTTCCTGGCCATCGCCGGTTCCACGGTGCTCAACATGTGGTACGATCGCGACATTGACGCCATCATGAGCCGCACCTGCCGCCGGCCGCTGCCCAGTGCACAGGTCAGCCCCGGCGAGGCCCTGCGCCTGGGGTTGGCACTCACGGTAGCAGGCGTAGGGCTTGCCCTGTTCCTGTCCGCCCGTTACGCGCTGGTGGTCTTCGCCGGCTGGTTCTTCGATGCGGTGGTGTATACCGTCTGGCTCAAGCGGCGCACCTGCTGGAGTATCGTCTGGGGCGGCATCTCAGGGGGCATGCCCATCCTGGCGGGGCGTGTACTGGCCCTGGGTCACGTTGACCTCATAGGGATCCTGTTGTCTCTCGCCATCCTGTTCTGGATCCCCACTCACATCCTGACCTTTGCCATGCGCTATGTCGACGAATACCGTGCAGCGGGCGTCCCTACCTTTCCATCTGTCTACGGCTTCCGCGCCACGCGACTGGTGATCGCCATCTCCAGTGTACTGGTCGCGCTGACCACAGGATCTGCCGCGGTTCTGATCGGCGTACAATGGGGGTTCCTACGCCTGCTGGCCGTACTGTCCACGGGGCTTTTCATGCTGGCTCTAATCAGCGTCTTCCATCCCAATGAGCGGATCAACTTCGGGTTGTTCAAGTACGCCTCGCTGTACATGCTGAGCGCCATGCTGGTCCTATCCCTGTAGACAGAGTGGAACGGGATCAAGACCATGAAAGAGACCATGATCGAGCGGTTCCTGCTGCTCCTCACGGCTATCCTGGCCGCGTGGCAGATCGTGGTGGGCATTGACAACCTGGCCATCGTGCCCATCATCGCCTATACCATTGCCTTTGGCGCGTTGGTGGTCGCCTGCCTGCTGCTCATCATCCTGGGGTGGGACGTGCCAGCGAGCCCCACGGTGCTCATCGCCGCCAGTGTCGTCCCCTTGAGCCTTTCCCTTGGGCTGGTATGGCAGTTTCTGGCGACATGGCGAGTCCCCTACCTGATCTTCGTGGTGGGTGGGCTACTGGCGATTGCCCTTACGCGCCTCCCACCGCGGGAGGGCGGACTGCCGGTGATTGTGCTGGCGGTGGTGCACGGCGTCGCCGGGATGGTGATCGTCCTGCTCCCCATCGTCCAGGCGGCCCTTGGTCTGGCCCGCCCTGGCTTTGTGCTGGTCAGCCTGGGTGGGGCACTGATGGGCGTGGGAGGGCTGTTGCTGTCATTCCTGCGGGTCGGCCGGCCTCTCCTCTCGCGTGAGACGATCCTGCGCATCCTGCCCGGGCTGCTGCTGGCGATGACACTCGCGTTGGTGGTTGGCTTTGCACTGGCATAGGTCAAGTCCGGTTGATCGCACTGCGATGAAATTCATTTTGTTCATAGCTGAAGGGAGCGACCGATGAGAAACACCTGGTGGGCAAAAACACTCCGTATCCTGGGTATTGTCCTCATGAGCCTGACGGCGGCGTTCACGCTGCTGGGCGGCGCCGGCACAAGCTGCGTGGCCTTCAACCCAACCGGTTACGGCCCCATGTTTGCCAGCATCGCGCCCTATCAATGGCTGTGGATCCTGTTCGTGGTGATCGGGGTCGTAGTGGGGGCATTGGGAATCCGCGCGGTCGTCCTGCTGGTGCGCGGGGCCAGCCAGGCATACCGCTACGCCCTGACCCTACTCATCATCGGCAGCATTCTCAACCTGATTCACATGCTGGCCTCGCGCGCGCTGCGCGGCTCGTCCATGCCAGTGGATGCCGTCTTCTACGCCAATCTGCTGACGCTCATCGTCTTCCTGCTCTTCCGTCTGCCCGGCATCTGGCAGGGCGTGAACTACGAGAAGCCACCGGAGGAGAAGGAGACCGGCAAACAGGCCGCCTCTATGGCCATGGCCGTCACCGGCGTGCTGACCCTCACCATCCAATACATAATGGCCCCCACCCACACCATCAACGGCATCAACTACGCCGACGTCTGGCACACCACACTGACCATCATCGGCGCGGCACTGCTGGCCGGCAGCGTGGTGGTGGC